>CAYGQW010000357.1:0-1509 GCA_964352175.1 uncultured Halobacteriovorax sp. | reverse complement strand
ATCTAGAACACTAGTTCCCAAGAGCTTGGTTGAAAATTGATCAACATCTTTTTCTGTTAGCGCCCTTGAATTTCCGAGCTTATTCCAATGAGCTGAAAGTTTTGCAACTTGCATTGAGCGATCTTGTGACAGACCAAACTTGGCAGAGATTTGGCCAGAGATTTGACGAATTTTATTCATCTCAACCATGGCCTGCATTTTTTCAAGGTCACGAGAAGCACCAACCGCTGATAGAGCTGCAGAATTGGTAAGTTTTAAAGGTTTAATTTTTGTGAAATCAACTAGATCATTAATAAAAGTATTAGCTAGTTTAACTGAAGTTTTAGATTTCGATAACCAATATCCTGCATCATAATAACCGTCGTCGTGACCATCATAATAACCATCAACGTAACCTTCATCGTAGCCATAATCATAGCCATCATCAAAGCCAACATAATAGCCATCATCAACTCCGTCGTTATAGCCATCAGTGTATCCGTCCCAGTCACCATCGGAGTAGCCGTCGTTATAACCATCGTTATAACCATCTTCGTCGCCATCGTAATAGCCAATATTGTAACCATCATCGATTCCGTCATCGTAGCCGAGGTTATAGCCTTCGGTGAATCCATCGTCTGAGCCATCTTCATAACCGTGATTGTAACCAGTATTATAAGCATCGTTATCGGCTAAACCATCTAGGTAGCCATCGTCATAGCCATTATCTACGCCATCAACAAAACCATCATCGTAACCGGGAGCGTAGCCAGCAGCTTCACCGTCAGTGAAGCCAGCCGCATAGCCTTGGTTATAAATTTCAGTCTCGGCTTCATTATAGCCTGTGTTGTATCCAGCATTAAATCCAGTGTTATAGCCTTGAGTTTCACCATCAGAAAAACCTGAATTATATCCGACAGCTTGACCTTCGTTAAAGCCAATTGTGTATTCATTAGTTTGAAAGAGAATTCTAGCTTCTTCATAGCCGTCAGCGTGACCGACGTCATAGCCTTGGTCGTATCCAATAACAATACCAGCTTCAACACCTGTATCGTAAGAGCTATCAACGTCTTCTTGAGTGTATTTCTTTTTACAGCCAGACAGAGCGATTAGAAGGATCAGCGGGGTGAATATTAACTTCTTCATTTTTTATCCAATCGTTTAAAATTACAAAAAAAGAACTCCCTTTCGGGAGTTCTAAGTCATTATGATTAAAAGAACATTGACATGACGATGCCAGAAATTTTCTCTGGACTTGTTTCATTGACCTCTGCGGCCTTTGAAACTAACTCGTCAAGTTTTGAAACGTTACCTTTGATTGACTCTTTAACAGCGCTTTCAATCTCAAGCATATTTGATCCCATCAACTTTTTAGAGAAAGCATCAACATCTTGCTTTGTAAGCTCTTTTGAAGATGAAAGTTTATTCCATTGAGCAGATAACTTCGCAACTTGCATTGAGCGATCTTGTGAAAGACCAAATTTGGCAGAGATTTGACCAGAGATTTGACGAATTTTATTCATCTCAACC
>CAYGQW010000356.1:0-1575 GCA_964352175.1 uncultured Halobacteriovorax sp. | reverse complement strand
GAAAAACGGAGGAACTTATCAGAAGGGTAAGAAGGTTACAGATTGCGAGACAAAAAGTTCAAATCTTTAAACCCAAAATAGATACCCGCTACGATAAAACAGCAGTTGTAAGTCATTCATCGTTATCTGTTGAATCATTACCAGTTGAGCGTTCTATTGATATCTTGAAAAATCTTAAGGACAGCACTCGTGTGGTGGCCATAGACGAGGTTCAGTTCTTTGATCAAGACATTGTTAAGGTTTGTACAAAGCTTGCTAGAAGAGGATACCGAGTTATCTGTGCGGGATTGGACTTAGACTATAGGGCCGTTCCTTTTGGTCCAATGCCAATATTACTTGCTCTCGCGGACGAGGTTGTAAAGATTCAGGCCATCTGTACAGTTTGTGGTGCTCCAGCTAGTAGAACTTACCGAACCATTAAATCTGATGACCAATTTCTTTTAGGCGAAACTGATATCTACGAAGCTCGGTGCCGCGCTCATTATGATTTTGAATCTCAAGAGGATCTAAATTCGTGTCTTCCAATTGAAGAAGAGATTCAACTTTCGCATTAAAAAAGAAACGATAAAAAATAAGAGAAGTGCTGCTACAAAGTGTTTCACTGACTAGTCATCTCTTGCTTATTTTCATCATTATTAAAAAAAACTAGACTAAACTACTTGCCAATCAAATTATTCTACCTCAGCATAGTTATTAACTAAATAACTCAACCATTAACTAATTCAGACTCAAGGAGTTTCAAGATGAACAGAAAAGAATTAATCGATGCAATTATTTCGGCCAAAGAACTTAACCACCTTACAAAAAAAGATGCTGATGCGTTTCTTGCTACTATGCTAGATACAATCAAAAAATCTGTTAAGAAAGGTGACGATGTTTCTCTAGTTGGATTTGGAACTTTTACTAAAACTAAAAGAGCAGCTAGAACAGGGATCAATCCTTCAACTGGTGAAAAAATTAAAATTAAAGCTAAGACTGTTCCTAAGTTTCGTCCAGGAAAAGCTTGGAAAGAAATGTTCTAATTAAAGTTTTATTCAGATATCACTTTGAGGGCCCTTTTAAAGGGCCCTTTTTTATTGTAGTATTAAGCCGAAAGCTCGATTCAGAGGGGCATTATGAGCACTTACACTCCTGACGTTTATATTAGTGAAGAACAAATTACACAAAGAATTACTGAGCTTGCGAGTTTAATTGCAAGAGACTATGAAAATAGTGAGCTGGTTGTACTATGTGTTTTAAATGGTGCTTTTATTTTTTGCTCCGATTTAATCCGTAAGTTGCAATTACCTGTTCGCTTAGAGTTTATTAAGCTTTCTTCGTATGGTGATGCTACTGAAAGTTCCGGACAAGTTAAGATTAAATTAGATATTACCGGACCTGTTGAAGGAAAGGATGTTTTAATCGTAGAAGATATTATTGATACTGGTCATACTCTCGATTTTTTAACAAAACTTTTAAAAGAACGTAATGCTAGGACAGTAAAGCTTGCTTCTTTACTTTCAAAACCATCGCGCAGAGAAGTTGAAGTGGATATTAATTATTTGGCATTTGAGATTGAAGACAAGTTTGTTATTG
>CAYGQW010000355.1:0-1575 GCA_964352175.1 uncultured Halobacteriovorax sp. | reverse complement strand
AGAAGATGCTTGATTACCCATGGCCTGGTAACGTTCGTGAACTTGAAAACGAAGTAGAACGTCTAGTTGTTCTAACTGGTGAAGATAAGCAAATTACACCTGATCTACTTTCGCCAAGAATTCTGGATCATGCAGGGAGCGAGGGTAGTAGCTCGCCGGCAGCTAATCGTGGAATCAACACGAATGGTTCACTAAAAGCAGCACTTGAAGAACTTGAGGCGCTCATGATCCGTGAAGGTCTAAAGCGCTGTCAGTTTAACAAATCTCGCTTGGCCAAAGAGCTTGGAATTTCTCGCGCATCACTTATCATGAAAGTTGATAAGTATGAGCTAGATAAGCGTAAAAAAGCTGCTGGAGAATAATAATTACAAATAGTTGATGCGTTGAGCATTAACGCAATGAAATAGCCTCCTAAATGCGCGCGAGATAATATAACGCCGTATTTATGGAGGCTTTTTTTATGACCGATCTACTGGAACAAAAACACCAGGAACTTGTCTCACTTCGTGAACAAGCATCTCTTGGTGGTGGCTCTGCAAGAATTGAAAAACAACACGCGCAGGGAAAATATACTGCTCGTGAAAGAATAGAACGTCTGATCGATCCAGGTTCATTTTTAGAATTTGATCGTTTTGTAAAACACAAATGCACATCCTTCGGAATGGATAAGCAGCATTTCTTAGGTGACGGTGTTGTTACTGGTGTGGCAGAAATTAACGGACAAAAAGTAGCACTCTACTCTCAAGACTTTACTTGTTGGGGGGGAGCTCTTGGTGCTGCTCACGCAAAAAAGATTTGTAAGATTATGGACTTCGCTTTGGAAAACAGAATTCCAATTATCGGAATGAATGATTCAGGTGGCGCAAGAATTCAAGAAGGTGTTGAAGGTCTGGCTGGTTACGCTGAGATTTTTTATCGTAACGTAAAGTGCTCAGGAGTTATTCCTCAAATATCATTGATCTTAGGTCCTTGCGCAGGTGGTGCGGTTTATTCTCCTGCCATCACCGATTTTATATTCATGGTTGAAAATACTTCTTATATGTTTGTTACTGGTCCTGATGTAATTAAGACTGTGACTCATGAAGAAATCAGTAAAGAAGAACTCGGTGGAGCTAAAACACATAATCAAAAATCTGGTGTAGCCAACTTTAACTGCGCCGATGAAGACGAGTGTTTTGAAAGAGTCAGAGAACTTCTGGCTTATATTCCAGCGTCTAACTTTAGAAAACAAAAAAGAAAGTATTCGGGTGATTCAGTTTACCGTGATAACGCTAAAATTAAAAAAACGGTTCCGGCCAATCCTAAAAAGCCATACGACATGAGAGAAATTATTCTTGAAGTTGTTGATGATGGACATTTCTTAGAAGTTTCAAAAGACTTCGCGATGAATATTCTGACAGGCTTTGCTTCTATTGGTGGAATCAAGATCGGTATTGTGGCCAACCAGCCAGCTGTTCTTGCGGGTGTTCTTGATATCGATAGCTCATGTAAAGCAGCGCGCTTTGTTCGCTTTTGTGATGCTTTTGATATTCCAGTCGTAACACTCGTTGATGTTCCGGGCTTTCTTCCTGGAAC
>CAYGQW010000354.1:0-1580 GCA_964352175.1 uncultured Halobacteriovorax sp. | reverse complement strand
CAGTAGTAGAATTGCCGTCAATACGTATTGAAGAAGATCTTTCAACCTACTCAGCGGGTCCATTGTATTTGCCTGAAGGCGAAGATGTTGAGTATGAGTATTTCTTTACTTTAGTAATGAAGGACGGGGTCTCGTATAATTCAGATGACTGGAAATCCTCTAAAGAACTGGAAATGTTCATCGGATTGCACACACTAAAGGAAGCCATGAGTAGTATTAGTGCAATAACCGATTAAAAAAAATATTAAAACTTAAAGCCAACCGATCAACACATACGAAATGCTACTCTTAAAGTATATAGTCGTTTTTATTGCGTTTACTTTTAACGCCATTGCCATAGCTCAGGTAGATTTTGCTGCAAAACATGTTATAGATAATATCGTGCTTTATCAGGACAGCAAAATCAAGAACCTCTTCTATTAGAGCATGTTTAAATACGATTCATAAAAATTAAGTCATTCTATTGAGAATCATTTGACAATTCTGCCATAATATCCAAGATTCTTGGCTTTCTGTTGTTTTTTCATAGTCTTTATCAAGTCTTCGAAAGAAATTAAAGATCCCGAAAGTTCTTTCTGTGACCCATCTCCACTTCAAAGGAACAAATCCTTTTGAAGAAGGAGGAGCCGAAGATATCTCTACTTGAAGTCCAATTATATTTTCTTCTACCCATTTCATAAATGTTGTTTTGTAAGCATGATCTGCCAATATTTTTTCCATTCTGTCAAGGTACCCTAATAAGGGCTCAACAACTCTATTAGCAACTACTCCATCTGCTTCATTAGCTGCTCCTACAACCACACCCCAAACTAGCCCTAAGGTATCGGTAATGACATGGCGCTTACGACCATTTATTTTTTTATTGCCATCTACTCCTTTGGATTCACTAGTGAAGGGACCAGACTTTATAGATTGACTATCAATAGACAACAAACTTGGTGTCTGCTCTTTTCCTTGTCGTTTGCGTTCCATTTTGTTGAGTTCAGTATTTAACCTTTGTTGAGTGCCATCCTTTTGCCACTTACGAAAATAATAATATACACTTGTCCATTTTGGAAAACCATCTGGGAGATTACGCCATTGTGAGCCTGTACGGAGTTGCCATAAAATGGCATCTACAATATCTCGTAATTTATAATGTCCTCGTGTTTTCTCAGGTAAAAATAATTTCATATATTCCCATTGCTGGGTAGTTAATCGGGTATAACTTGATTGCATAAACAATGTTTTTTGTGAACTACAAAGTTTATACTATCCAGCTTTTTTGGCAAAATATCATCCCCGAATTTAGTTTAAACATACTCTTAGACCCAAGAGAAAAAATGAAAAATTAACACTTTTTATTTGGCGCCTATAGAGTAAACGTAACTTTTCACAGTGCAACCTGCCGATCAATCTCCTGTTGGAGTGAGATGAAGGTTTCTGTTCTGGAAACGCCTTCTATGGGTTGTATTTTATGGTTGAGGACACTCATTAAATGGGCATTGTCTTCACATAATATTTTAATGAGGATGCTCCAGTCTCCCGTGGTGTAATGGCTTTCTAAAACTTCCGGAATGGCTTTAAGTGCTTTTATCGCT
>CAYGQW010000353.1:904-1675 GCA_964352175.1 uncultured Halobacteriovorax sp. | reverse complement strand
TACCATTAAATAAAGAACAATTTCAAGAACTTGAGAAGGTAACTGGGCAAAATATGTTTGCTTCTACCATGGTTCAAACGGAAGAATTTAAAGAAAAAGTTGCCAAGAGACGGGTTATTGCAGTCATTGAAAAGAATGAACATATAATTACTGAATATACTGACACCTTTAACAGAAAACTTGGCAAGACCACTCACCCAGGTATTCAGAATCAATTAGATAATGCGACAGTAGCATGGAGAAATTCAATGAAAGAAACTCTAGATACTGTCAAAGATCGAGATATAATTAGTATGAATGCTTTAAACGCTAAAACTTACAATGCACTTGTGCAATCAGTGCTTAATAATTTCGAACCCGTAAAAAGCAGTTTAGAAAATATACTAAATGAGTATCCAAAACCTGCGCAAGGAGAGAAGGTTATATTAAGCGCAAGGGAAATAAATGAAATAAACAAAAATATTGATGATTTGGCAAAAAAAATGCCAGCAATCATTACAAAAAGAGGTAAACTATTAGAAAATTCTTTGAAGCTTGCTTCAAGCATGGATGATAGGGAAAGAACCGCTTTGATTCATAATACTGTTAAATTATTAAAAAAAGATCGGCCAGAACTACAAGAATTAGATGATAAACTTGCAAATCATTACAAAGAAGGAAAATATGAAATTAAACTTTCAAATGAAGTTGCCGAACAAATGTTTGACAAATTAGTATTAATTGAAATAGATCCCAAGAATATAAAAATTGAAAAAGAACTTCCTGAACTTT
>CAYGQW010000353.1:0-894 GCA_964352175.1 uncultured Halobacteriovorax sp. | reverse complement strand
AAAATTAACTAGCGCTGTTAAAAAAGCCTTCAAATTTGGCAAACAAGATAAATCTGATCAAGAAAAAGTATCGCCACCAAAAGAAGCACCAGCTCAAAAAAAAGTTAGTAGCTTGCTACCAGAAGTCCTTGCTGATATTAGAGAAACTGGTCAAGCTGCTGTCAAACCTAAAACTAATAGCCAAGCCCTAACTACAGAAGCGTCTCGAAAAAAATCTGATAATATTCACCTTCAAAGCGAAGTTGATATAGACGTTAAATCACGAGCTAATTTTAACAAGGTTTTAGATGAGCTTCAGCAACGTTCCTCAGAAGTTGAAACAACACAAACTAAACGCGCAAGCTCCTCATCACTTAAAGTAGCAGAAGAATATACTGAGTTAAGTCAAAAAGAAATAGATGAAATAACTCGAACTTTAAAGATGGCAGACGAAGATTTGGCACAGAAAGATTCAAGTACTCGCCCTAAAGCGAGCGACATACATGTTGAAAAGAGTCATCCAACTTTAGACATTGCCGAGGAACAGATTAAGGATTTATCTACTAAAGCAGATATAGGCAATCAGCCCGCAGTTGACTCAGCCGAGGGTACTTTGAAATCAGCTACTAAAGAAGTAGTTACTGGAGGATTAGATTTAAAAATGGCAAGCGGTAAACAAGCTGTATCAAAACCAGCAGAGGAAGTTTCACCAAAAAACTTTAAAGGAAATCCTAATGCTGTTGGTATCGCAGAAGAAGTAACTAATATTAAAGATGATGTAAAAGATAAAGTTTCAGAATCAGGAAAACTTAGTAGCATACCACCTACAAAGAAAAATAAAGAAAAAGGACAGTCAAGGTAGTTTTTCCTGACTTCATACAAAAAAAGGGCAGAGCAAGCAGGATCATGGGGTTT
>CAYGQW010000352.1:0-1713 GCA_964352175.1 uncultured Halobacteriovorax sp. | reverse complement strand
ATAGAAAATCTAGTTGTCGGCACTTTACGGATAGAAAATCTTCGCCATCTTCGTGCTCAAAAGGGGTGGAGAGTCGAACTTTTTCATTGTGAACGGGGGAGAGAAAGGAAATTCTTAACGGTTTGCCATCCCGCGTGCTTATTTTTCTTTGCTTTAACGCGTACTTCAAGATTACTTTTGAAACGGCCATTTCTTGGGCGTCTCTATGCTGGACGGTTGATGAAGCTAGGATTCCTTGGCTTAGCTTTATTACCCTTGATCTTATTGTTGCGAGGTTAGTGCTTACATCATGGTGGGTGCTCATGTACAGGGAATAAAATGTAATCGCGAGACTAAACAACTCATCCTGTTCTCCTTGAAACTGAGACTGTCGATCTGCTGGGGAAATGATCACTTTATCACGCTGTTTTGTGGAGCTGAGCTGTGCGATAGACGCTTTTCGATGATGGAATTGGCGATATTCTTTAGCGAAATTTACAATTATCCGCCAATCTGAAAGTTGAGCGGTTTTGAATAGTTCACTTATCGCTCCTCCTAATGAGCCCAGAATTCTTCTCATGGCTGTACCCGCGCTGTTTATGTGCAGCGGGATATAATAATGTACCTGTCATTAAATGTACAGCTAAAGTTTTAGATGTGATATTTTTAACCTATTGATTATTAATAGTTTTTACTTTCTCTTAAGATAAATTTTAGGTGGTGTGACTCACTAAGACATGATCTTTTTGATGATTGGCCCGAACAAAGTCCGGGCTAGGGATAACTTACATCGTATCCGTTGGCTGATCGGAGTTCAGGTATTCTTTGATAGCTTCTTCGATTTGCGTTCGGACTTCAGAGGTATTGTCACCTGTAAATTGGATTCCAAGACCGCTGCTGCCTTCTTCTGAAACGAGCTTCTTAGGGGAGATCCAAACCACATTCCCGGTGATGGGCATAGGGCTTTCCGCTTTCGGAAGCAGTATGGAGGTTATGATGGGGTCTCCGAGAGAAATGCCTTCAACACTCATTTTGATAAAGAGTCCGCCTTCTTTTATAAAGGGCATGTAAGCGCGATAGAGAGTGAGTTGATCGTAGAATTCGATGACTTCTGGTACGTGGCTTTTCGAATCACTCATTCTTACCCCTCAATCCAGCATGCTGATGGTGTTTTTGTGGTGATTCCTGCGTTGTACACCAAAGTAAGTGTTGCGCAGCTTTGGCCATCAGCCTCGTCATCGGATTGGCTACCAATGGCATTGGCATTAATAGTATAGCCGCTAGAAGTAACGCTACTCATTGATAGAGTGTAGTGACCGTTTTCAGTTGTGGTTGCTCCCCACACCGAGTTTAGGTCTCCGTACTCAGCGTTGTTAAGCCGCCATTTTTCTTGTTCAAGTTGAATGGCCATCAGTGAGTGAATAGCATCAGTGCGGCGAGCTTTTCTTATATAGGAGGTGTATGAAGGTATTCCAATTGCAGCAAGTATGGCGACAATCGCAACAACGATTAATAACTCCATTAAATTAAAACCGAGTAAAAATTTTTTCATGAGTCTCCCTACATGAGTTCGCCAATTTTGAAAATTGGCAGATACATACTAAGAACAAATCCACCTACGATGACGCCAAGCATGACAATCATAATAGGTTCGATCAGTGTGCTCATGGCGTCGACAAGGTTATTGACTTCTTCATTATAAAACTCGGCGACTTTATTAAGCATCGTTTCAAG
>CAYGQW010000351.1:0-1738 GCA_964352175.1 uncultured Halobacteriovorax sp. | reverse complement strand
CCTGAAATCACAATCTGTCCTGGCTCATTATAGTTGGCAGGCATGACTTGCTCGTTAGTATTAGATGAGCTTTTACAAGCAAGCTCGATTGTCTCAGCAGGCACTTTCATCACGGCAACCATTTTACCGGCACCGACTGGAACTGCTTCTTGCATATACTTGCCACGAAGATGAACCGCCATGACGGCATCTTCAAAGCTTAATACTTTAGCCGCCACAAGAGCGGCATACTCACCAACTGAGTGGCCGAGAACGCGAGAAATTTTAACATTTTCTTTTTGAAGCTTATCAAACAACGCCACAGAGTGGGTGAGGATAGCTGGTTGAGTGTAAGCGGTTAGTTTTAATTCGTCTTCAGGTCCTTCAAGCATAATCTTTGACAGTGAGAATCCTAAAGCTGCATCAGCTCTTTTCATCCATTCAGAACTTTCAAAAGACTTTGCCATTCCCACGTACTGTGAGCCTTGGCCTGGAAACATTGCAGTTAAATTTTTCATGATGACCTCTTTTAATATCTAAGAAGAGTTGCCCCAGAAGTTAGACCCGCTCCAAAGGCATCAAAAAGAACAACGTCACCTCGCTTAATCCTTCCATCTGTAATTGCTTCATGAAAGGCGATGGGAATTGTCGCGGCTGAAGTATTACCGTATTTCTCGATATTCACGATCACTTTATCCATATTGATACCAAGAAGTTTGGCAGTCGTTTCGATAATTCTAATATTAGCTTGGTGAGGGACAACCCAATCTACTTCATCTATTGAGATGCCAGCTTTTTCAATCACTACGCGAGCGTTATCAGCCAATGTTCTAGTTGCAACCTTGAACATTTCCTTGCCTTTCATATGCATAAAATGAGATCGCTCTTTTAGATGTTGTTCTGTTATAGGGTGAACAGCTCCACCAATTGGCTGGTCGAAGAATTCAGCTCCCTTGCCATCTGCACCAAGTGTACAAGAAAGGATTTCACTTTTGTCACCATCAGTGCCACGACCAACAATAGCAACCCCGCAACCATCACCGAAAAGAATGCAAGAATTGCGATCTTCCCAGTCAACTTCACGAGAAAGCATTTCAGATCCAACCACTAATACATTTTTCATTAAACCAGTTTTAACTATAGAGTCTGCCATGTTTACACCGTAAACGAAGCCAGAACAGGCGGCAGCAATATCAAGAGCTGCGCAGTTATTAGTGATACCAAGTTTTTGTTGAAGCACGCATGCAGTGTTGGGAAGTTTAAAGTCAGGAGTGACAGAACTAAAGATAATCATATCGATATCATTTGGTTCAAGATTGGCAGCTTTAAGCGCACCAAGTGTTGCGGCTAGTGCCATGTCACTTGGAAATTCTCCGCCTTCGGTACTTGAAATTCTTCTTTCACGAATTCCAGTGCGCTCAAAAATCCATTCATCAGAAGTTTCAACTATTTTTTCAAGATCAATATTGTGGAGAATTTTTTTAGGAACATACATACCAGTTGAAAGGATTCTAGATTTATATAACGTCATTGGATTGCTCCTGAAAATAAAAACGGGCCCCTATAAGAGGAGCCCGCGTTCATTCTTTGGTCTTGTGTTTGAAATGACAAGGGAAAACCCACGGGTTTTACGCCTCCTCATTCTCCTCAACTTCACGATCTGCTTTAGTTTCAAAAACTTTTTTGCCCTTGTAGACTCCTGAAGGAGAAATACGGTGAGGCAATGCAAATTCACCAGTTGTTGGATCAGCGATAACGC
>CAYGQW010000350.1:0-1744 GCA_964352175.1 uncultured Halobacteriovorax sp. | reverse complement strand
TCATTTTCTTTTTTCACATAATCAAGCTTATAAACAATTCTATCAATTGGTTTAACTGCAACACCAATGTACATATTTGTTCTATCTTTACTCTTATCAGCAGCGACAGAACCCAAGACTTCTTTTTGAGTATCTACAACTTCATAGCGAAAGAATGGGCTAAGTACAGCGTTCTTAAAATTAAAGTTATATCCTATCTCACCATAATAGCCTTGCATATCCTTCGCTAAGCCTATTGAGCTCTTATTATTAAAAGCAAGGGTATTATCTAGCTTTCCTTTTACATAAAGAGCTTTGGAGTAAAATCCCTTATAATTAAAGTCAAAGTGGGCCTGATAAAGGTTTACGCCAACTGTTTCATTAACTGGAGCTGAACCTGAGCCTGTGTAAAGAGCTCCACCAACAAGAAGATGATCTGTTGCTTGATAGTCAGCGCGAAAAACGCCAGCAGTCGTTGTTGCGTTGGTATTCACACCACCTTTCTTACGACCACCTCTAAGCCCATCACTTGTAAAACCATCGGCATTAAAGCCGTTAACCAAGTAAGCTTTATAAGTTAAGTTATTAAATCTACCAAATAGACCCATGCCTAGTTCGCGCCAGGTTGAAGGAATGATTTTTGACTCCACTTCTGGTCTATTAACCGAATTAAAATAAATTGGTTCATGAGATTCATTAACAAAGCCCATTGGTATTAACAAGAGACCTGATCGAAAATTAACTTTTTCGGAATGAAGGTAATCAAGGTAGGCAAACTCTAGGAATATTTCATCAGTATGTTCAATTTCAATCTCAGTATTAAGAACCCAATGATCACTGAACTTATTACCAAAATATAAAACACCTCGAAGCGCTTCACCTGTTGGTATCTGACCTGAAGCTGCTCCATCCTCTCTTTCGCCTGATGGCATATTAAGCACTAGTTCACCGTAGCCACCAATACTGATCCCCTCGTCTCTTGCGTAGACCGCAGAAGCACTTTGACCAAGACCAAAGAACTGTTCAGCCTTTGGGTTTTTGTCCTTAAGTTTAAGCTTTTCAATTTCTTCGGCCAAAATATTAATTTTTGATTCGAGCTGGGAGACTGTTGCTGCTTTGGCAAAATTACACAGGACTAGGATTAGAAATAGGGCTTTAAACATGATCTTCTCAATATGGTTGCATGAACTAATTTTTTGTTAGGCTAGTCAAACAAACCTACAAATTCAAGTCTTTTTGTCATAATTTACTGAAATATAACTAAGGAACTCTAAATGAAACTAATTTCATTGATATTTTTAAGCATGGCATTAAACCCCCTACTTGCTAACGAATGTTACAAGAACTTATGCACAGGTGATGTGGTTAGAGATATCTATGGCTGGAAAGGGTCAGTTGATTCATAAAATGAAGAGGAAGCCATGGTCACTGTAGCCCTTCATCATATCCCTTCTGTGTTTCCATTTCCTTATAATGAACTCGGAAAAACAGTTTTTTGTTTTGAAGAATTTTGTGAAGGTCAACGTCTTGTCGATCAGTACGGTCATGAAATTATCATAGAAGAAGTTTACAACCATCAAATGCTCTACGCTTATAACCTAGGTGTTGATGGTCGTATGCTTTATGATTTTAAAGAGCTTCGTTAAAATAAAAAAGCCGCTCCTAAGAGCGGCTTAATTATATCTGGTGGGCGTGGTAGGGATTGAACCTACGACATCTGCGTTGTAAGGGCAGCGCTCTCCCACTGAGCTACACGCCCGAAACT
>CAYGQW010000349.1:0-1760 GCA_964352175.1 uncultured Halobacteriovorax sp. | reverse complement strand
CTCATACCGCCTTTAGAGGTTTTGGTGGGCCAAAAGGTGTAGCTACAGCTGAAATTATTATTGAAAAGATTGCCCATCATTTAGGCCTGGACCCACTTGAAGTTAGAAAAAGAAATATCTACCGTGATGAGAATAATCGAAATACGACTCATTACGGGCAAATCTTTAAAAACAATTGCCTTCCAAGACTGTTTGATAAAATTGAAAAAGATTGTGATTATCAAAAACGTCGCCAAGACATTGAAGCGTTTAATAAAAGCAATGATCAATTCGTCAAAGGTCTCTCTATCACTCCGGTGAAGTTTGGTATCTCTTTTACCACTCGCTTTTTAAATCAAGCCAATGCACTTGTGATTGTTCATCTAGATGGCAGCTTGCAAATTGCCACAGGTGCGACAGAGATGGGCCAAGGCGTGAATGCTAGAATTTCGGCCATGGTTACTACTGAGCTTGGACTTGAGCGAGATCAAGCCCGTGTCATGCCAACTCGTACAGATAAAAATGCTAATACGTCACCAACGGCCGCTAGTTCTGGAACTGATCTTAACGGCGCGGCAGCTCTGCTTGCCACTCGAAAGATTAAGTACCGTCTTAGTGAATTTGCTAGCCAGTTATTAGATCTACCAATGGAGCGCTGGCCTAGTAAAACAGCTGGGCTTGGAACAGAAGCTGAGATTACTCTTAAGAATAAAAACCTTGATTCCAATGATCCGAATGAGGGTGCCGATTGGTTAAGTGGTAAGGCCGATTATTTTGATATCAATTTTATAGGCGGCGAAGTTCATAAAGGTTCTAAGAAAATTAAATTTGCTGATCTTGTTAGAGAAGCTTATCTATCGAGGATCGCCTTAAGTGATTATGCACACTACTCTATTCCTGGCATTGAATTTAATAAATTAACAGGCGTTGGCAATGCTTTTTTGTACTTCACTCAAGGGGTCGCTTGCTCAGAAGTTGAACTTAATCGTGATAACGGCGAAGTCAAAGTCAGACGAGTCGATATCTTGATGGATCTTGGAAGGCCTGTTAACAAAGAGCTCGATATTGGTCAGGTTTGTGGTGCCTTTATTCAAGGCATGGGCTGGGTCACAACGGAGAACCTTGTTTATAACGATCAAGGCTATCTTCTATCTCACGCTCCAAGCACATACAAGATTCCAAATATTCAAGATACCCCACGTGTCTTTAATATTGAGTTACTGGAAAATGATGAGAACTACGCCAACGTTCGAGGAACTAAAGCTGTTGGTGAACCTCCTCTTCTATTGGCCATTAGTACATGGACGGCGATTAACAATGCTTTAAGTTATGTATCTAAGGATTATCCAAATATTAAAATTCCAGCGACCAATGAAGAGATTCTTAAGACTATGTACCCTGCTAAGTTTGCCCTTTGGAGTAAGTAATGTCGTTTTGGCATAAGGCCCATCAACTTGAACAAAATGGAATATCGTTTGTTGTTGTGACTCAAGTCAGTGAGCGTGGTGGTGCTCCACAAGACCCTGGGGCGAAAGCCATCATTACAAGTGAAGGACTGGTTTTTGGAACAGTCGGTGGAGGAAAAGTTGAAGCTCGAGCGATCTTGGACTCACTTGAGATTTTAAAAAGTGAAACAAGGTTTGAGCCTAAATCAGTTGTATGGAATCTACAAAAAGATATCGGCATGACTTGTGGCGGAGAAGTCACTTTTCTGTTTGAACATTTCCCAAGCACTTCTTGGCCTATCGTTATTTTTGGAGCAGGTCATGTGGCGCAAGCAC
>CAYGQW010000348.1:0-1767 GCA_964352175.1 uncultured Halobacteriovorax sp. | reverse complement strand
GTATTCCAGAGACAAAAAATAATGTAGATAAGAGACTTTCAACTAAAAATTATAATGTTCCTTCTAAAGTTACTAAATCAAGATCTCCAGTTGCTAATGTAAAAGCAGTGACTGCAGCGGTCATGATTGATGGTAAGCAAATCCCTGTTGTTGGTGAAAACGGCGAAGCGGTGATGGGCGAAAATGGCAAAGCTGTTATGAAGTATGAGGCTTGGAGTGAAGCTGATCTAGCTAACTTCTCAGCTATCGTTTCTTCTACAATTGGACTTAATGACAAACGTGGTGACAAGCTCGTTATTAAGAATATGGAGTTTGCTCAAGAAGATATGGCCGCTGCAGAAGCCATAATGAGAGAGCGTGAAAACCGTGAATTGTTAAAGTCATTGTTTAAGTACTTGGCAGTTGGCTTAGCGATTTCACTGTTCTTCTTCTTAGTTGTTCGTCCATTCATTCAGTGGCTTACAGACAATACAGTTGAAACCGTTGAGGACTTCTTGCCTAAAACACTTGAAGAACTTGAGCGAGTTCAAGCGAACCAGAAACTACCTGGGCTTGAAGATGCTTTACCTCAGATTGAAGAGAAGCTTAACCCTGAGAAAATCGAAGGGAATATGCTTAGAGAGAAAATTATATCCTTGGTTGAAAGTAATCCAGCTAAGGCAGCACAGATCATTCACGACATGATCCATGCAAGTGAAAGTGATAAACAAATCGCATAAGGCGATTGGGAAGGGTAGTGTATGTCAGAAGGTAAAGCTTTTGATCCAGATACAGAGTATGCGCTCCTAAGTGGGCAAGATAAAGCAGGTATTCTCCTCTCATCTTTAGGTGTTAATACTACCCAATTAATCTTTCAAAGCATGCGAGACAATGACGTTAAGCGAATGATTAATGTCATGAGTAATGTGAAAAAAGCACCGATCTGGCTTACAAAAAGAGTTTTAGAAGAATTTTACGGATATCTTAACGAGGAAAATGACTTACTATTCTCAGATAACCGTGGGCGTGACTTTATTATTAATGCTCTTGGTGAAGAAAGAGCGAAGCAACTACTTGGTCAGATCGTTGATGTCGGTACAAATAATACGCTTGAATCACTGGAGCTTGTTGATACCAGAACCCTTGCAAACTTCTTGATTAACGAACACCCACAAACGATTGCCTTGATCGTTGCTCATTTAACACCAGATAGAAAAGTAGATGTTCTTAGACGTCTACCTGAAGGACTACAAGCAGAAGTTGTTCTTCGTGTGGCCAACCTTGACTACGTCTCACCAGAACTTATTGCTCAGCTTGATGACGTTCTTAAAACAGAGCTTTCAACACTTGGATCCATTGATACCAATCAGCTTGGTGGAGTTGAGCCAATCGCAGATATGCTTAACCTTATGGATAAAAACTCTGAACGTAATATTATGTCTAGGGTTGAAGAGAAAGATCCGGAGCTTGCAGAAGAAATTAGGAAACTTATGTTCGTCTTTGAAGACCTTGTCTTCGTGGATGACAAAGGGATTCAACAGCTTCTTAAGGATGTTGATCAGCAAAAACTTGTTATCGCTCTTAAAACAGCACCAGAGGAAGTTAGAACCAAGCTCTTTAAGAATATGTCTAACCGTGCCGCTACTCTTCTTCAAGAAGACTTAGACGCCATGGGACCAACAAAACTATCTGATGTTGAAAAAGCTCAGGCTGAAATTGTTCAAAAATGTAAAGAGCTTGAGGCTGCAGGTAAAGCGTTCATTAACCGCGGTGGCGAAGGCGATACGC
>CAYGQW010000347.1:0-1776 GCA_964352175.1 uncultured Halobacteriovorax sp. | reverse complement strand
ATTCACTTTTAATTGGTTTAAAATATCACGAGAGCGATTAAAAATTAGGAGCAATAAACTTTTTTTCTTCTGGTTGAGTCCATGCTGGTAAATGACGGTTCTTATCCTCTTGAATATTCTGACCTGCAACGGCCATAAGAAAGCTTTCGAAGGCACGTGGATTACGAACAAGTAGCTCTAAATCACGATCATAGATAAAAATGCTTAAGTGAGTTTCGATTTTCTTAATAATATCGAGTCTTGCCTCAACTGCAAGTTCGATATCACCTAGAAGATCAATATCTTTTCTTAGAATAATTTTTGCTCTTAAGAGTTCAATCAGAATCACTGGAGCATTTGATTCAAAAAGTTCTAGATTCTTTGGAAAATGTCTTCTTAAATACGAAAATCTTGAAATTAACATTAAGGAAGTATTTCCAAAGGAATCGTAACTAGCATTGAAGATATCAAGCAACTGATCATAATAATGGCGCCAAATCCAAAAATCTAAACCGCGATTCCAATAAGGAAGAAAACCTTTTTTAAGTCGTCTTTTAAAAGCTCTAGATAAGATATGCTCATGCGGTTCTTTTTCGAGAACATCTCGGCTAACATCAATCTCATCGTCGACATTTCTTTTTCGTTCATATGTTTTTGGATGCTGCTCATGAATTTCCATATCTTCATCTAGAAGTTTATGGATTCGATCTCGCACTGGTGATACCTCAGGCTTGGGACAAGCCTCAACACCAGGACAATCAAGTTCACAACTATGGCACGCTGGAGCTGAAAGAGGAAAATCAACGACGAGTCGTCTAAGATTAAAATCTTCAATCCATTCACGAACGGCGTCATCACCATCGCGACCTTCTTCATCTTTAACTTGTAGTAATGATTTTAAAAACCAGCGCTGGCTTTCTGGGTAATACTCAAGCAGGCAGAAATAGAAGTTATCTTTCCTTCCGCCTTTCATCGACATACCTGCGATGTTCTTGGTTTCCAAAGTGCCGCTCCTATCCTTGGAGGTAGACTTACAGAGGTTGAGCGACTTTTAAATCTAGTACACTCATACCTGTGTGGGCTGCCACCCTTTCTCTTACTTTGCTGCGATCTTGCTCACTGTGAACGAGTAAAAAACAACCTCCGCCCCCAGCTCCACAAACTTTCATTCCAAGATTTGGAACTTCTGTTCTTAACTTATTATACAGCCTTTCCATCTCTGGCGAAAGAATGCCTGGAAAAAGAGTGGTACGAATTTCACCTTCTTTGGCGATAAATTCAGGTAAACTTGAAAATTTTCCTTCTTTTATGGCCAAAAAGGCTTGATTTGAAAGAATTGCGATATTTTTCAGGCCATCACGAACAACTTGATTCTTATCAAAGAAACCTTTATAGACTTCCCAATTGTTTATTCCTGATAATCTAGTTTGTCCCGAATAAACCAAAGTTAAGTTATTTTCTAAAACCTGTGCAAGTTCAGCTGAATAAAGTTGATTGACTTTAACCTTACCTGGACTTGCTTCTAAGCCTAGAACTCCACCAAAAAGAGCTGGGTAGTAATCTTGATAACCGGCCGGACCACAATCTAAAATACGAGCTTCGATCGCATTCACGATATTGATTGCCTTAATCGGATCAATTTGTATTTTCTTCCACTTTGCTAAGGCCTTGTATAAGGTCACGCCCATCGCAGAAGAACCACCAAGACCGGCTCCAGCTGGTGACCCACTTTCAAGAGTTATTTTTAAACCGCTCTTTAGATCAAAGTAATTAATGACCTGCATGACGAATTTGAAA
>CAYGQW010000346.1:0-1805 GCA_964352175.1 uncultured Halobacteriovorax sp. | reverse complement strand
TATTTTCAAGCTCCATAAGGAATTTTTCTACAATTCTTACGATAAAATCAGATCCAAGCTTATTAAAATGAACAATTGCGTCTAATCTATTTCTAAATTCTGGTGAAAAGAAGTTTTTTAAAGCCTGGTCGCGCTTGGAAGTACTTTCGATAGGACCAGTTGTGCCCGATAAACCAATCGCTCCAGCTTCCATTTCTTTGGCACCAGCATTAGTTGTCATAATAATGACAGCATTTCTAAAGTCAGTGCTTCGACCTTGAGCATCCGTTAAGGTTCCATTATCCATCACCTGAAGCAGAATATTATAAACATCAGGATGCGCTTTTTCGATTTCATCTAATAAAAGGACGCAATGAGGATGTTTTTTTAGAGCATCGGTTAATAATCCACCTTGATCGTATCCAACGTAACCTGGAGGAGCTCCGATCAACTTAGCGACTGAATGTTTTTCCATATATTCAGACATATCAATGCGCTCAAGATGACTTCCAAGTTGGATTGCTAATTGTCTGGCAAGTTCTGTCTTACCAACTCCAGTTGGACCAGCGAAAAGGAAGCTCGCCATTGGTTTACGATCATCACCTAAACCAGATCTCGACATAATCACGGTATCCGCGACTTTTTCTACTGCATGCTCTTGTCCATAGATCAGCATTTGAAGATTTTCTTTTAAATCTTTTAAATTTTTCTTTTCTTCACCAATCACACTGATTTGCGGAATACGTGCTAATTGCGCCACGACTTTTTCAATATCTTTCTTAGTGATTTGAGAACGACGCTTTGAAGCTGGAAGAAGTTGCATCGCTGCCCCTACTTCATCGATTACATCAATGGTTTTATCCGGATTTTTTCGATCAGTTATATATTTATTCGTAAGATCGACTGCTAGTTTTAAAACACTTGGTGGATATTTAACTGAATGGTGTTCTTCAAATTTGTCTTTCAGTCCAAGTAAGATCTTATAAGTATCTTCTAAGGAAGGTTCTTCAACATCAATTTTTTGAAAACGGCGACTAAAAGCCGGATCTTTTTCAATGAACTTTCGATATTCTTCGTGAGTTGTACTACCAAGACACTTTAAAGTACCTGCAGATAGTGCTGGCTTTAAAAGGTTGGAAGCATCCATGGAAGAACCAGCTGTAGCACCGGCACCCATAACCACATGCATTTCGTCGATAAAAAGGACGGTCTTTTGACCTTGATCATTCATTTTCTCTAGATCTTTCACAACATTCTTTAGTCGTTGCTCAAAATCACCACGAAATTTAGCACCAGCAAGAAGTGATGCCATATCAAGTGACCAAACAATCGTATCTTCTAAAACTTCAGGCACTTCTTTTTGAACAATCTTCCACGCCAAGCCTTCGGCTATGGCAGTTTTACCGACACCTGCTTCACCAACTAAAAGAGGATTGTTTTTTCTTCTTCGACAAAGTACTTGAACAATTCTTTCAATTTCTTTTTCTCGCCCAACCACTGGATCAATTTTTTTCTTCTCTGCCATTTCATTCAGATTAAGCGCATATTGATCTATAGCACGAGAGTTTTTACCCGATCCACCAAGTTCCGGGTCTCGCTCTTCAGGATTGGCTTCACCTTGTCTGCGATTTTCAGTTAAAGATTGATCTAGCCCATGAGAAATAGCGCGAACAACATCAAAGCGCTCGACTCCATGTTTCCTTAACACATAAACGGCAAAGCTTTCTTTTTCTTGAAACATAGCGACCAAAAGGTTGATTCCACGAATGGTTTTCTTACCAGAGCTTTGAACGTGAATTGCTGCTCGTTGAATCACTCTTTGAAGC
>CAYGQW010000345.1:0-1928 GCA_964352175.1 uncultured Halobacteriovorax sp. | reverse complement strand
ATGAATGGTGGAGGGGAAGCTGGTCGCCAAATTGACTTCTTGGTTCAGGAGCTCGGACGAGAGACTAATACAATCGGCTCTAAATCTTCAATTGAAGAAATTTCACAAGCTGTTGTCCAAATGAAATTACAACTTGAGAAAATTAGAGAGCAGGGACTGAATCTTGAGTAAAATGGGAAAATTAATTGTCGTTGTTGCTCCATCTGGATCAGGTAAATCCACTTTGATCAAAAGATTGAAAAAAGATTTTCCGAGTCTTGAAGAAAGTGTATCGACAACAACAAGACCTAAAAGAAAAGGCGAGCGACATGGAGAAGCCTATTTCTTTGTTGATCGTAGTGATTTTATTTCGATGAAAGATCGTGGAGAGTTTCTTGAGTGGGCAGAAGTTCACGGAAATTTTTATGGAACATCAAAAAGATTTGTTGAAGGAAGACTAGCTTCAGGAAAAGACCTGCTCTTTGATTTAGACGTTCAAGGAGTGGACAATATGAAAGAGGCATTTGGCGATAAAGCTAATGCCATCTTTATTGCTCCTCCATCTATTGCCGAACTTGAAAATAGATTAAGAGGCCGTGGTACTGAGGCAGAGGAAGTCATCCACCTTAGAATAGAAAATGCTAAAAAAGAGCTTTTAAGAGAGCATGATTACGACTTTAGAGTTGTTAATGATGAGATTGAGGGAGCTTATGTCCGACTCAAAAGTGTTATCTCATCAATTTTAGAAAGTTAAAGGGTTTGAATGTATAATCGTCTCGACTTTTCCCATGAAAGAGAACTTTCTTATGAAGAAATCGAAAGACGTGTACGCGGATATTTCCCTGAAGCTGATTTCGATATGCTTAAAAGAGCTTTTCTGTTTGCTGAAAAAGCTCACTCCGGCCAAAAAAGAAGTTCCGGCGAAGATTACTTTATCCATCCATGCAACGTTGCCGCTACGTTAATCAAGCTTAGGCTTGATATGGATTCTATCATTGCAGGATTTTTACATGACGTCGTAGAGGATTGTGACGTTGTGCCAGAAGAGCTGGAAAAAGAATTCAATACGAATGTCGCACAGATTGTTGTTGGTCTTACCAAGATTAGTAAAATTAAATTTAAAACAAAAGAAGAAAGCCAGGCTGAAAACTTTAGAAAGATGGTCGTCGCCATGGCCAAAGACCTAAGGGTCATCATCGTTAAGCTAGCTGATCGCATGCATAATATGAGAACACTTCAATATGTATCAGAAGAAAAGCAAAGAAAAATCGCTCAAGAAACTTTAGACATATATGTTCCTCTCGCCAGTCGACTTGGTATTAACTCGGTCAAGAGTGAACTGGAAGATCTATGTCTAAGATTCCTTCATCCTGAAATTTATTATCGCTTAGCCGAAAAAGTTGCCATGAAAAAAGGCGATCGAGACACCTATATTAGAGATACTATTGGCGTCATTCAGGATCGACTTTTAGAGTATGCAGTTAAAGCGGAAATAAAAGGTAGGCCAAAACATTTCTATAGTATCTATAAAAAAATGACAGCTCGAGGTGTTGACTTTGATCAAGTGCAGGATGTTCTAGCATTTAGGTTGATTGTTCCGAATATTACTGAGTGTTATAAAGCTCTTGGAATTGTTCACAGCTCATTCAAGCCAATTCCAGGTCGCTTTAAAGATTATATTGCGATTCCAAAAGTGAACGGATACCAATCTCTACATACCACTGTTATTGGACCTAAAGCTGAGCGAATTGAAATTCAAATTCGAACTAATGAAATGGATGATGTCGCTGAAACCGGTGTCGCGGCACATTGGAAATATAAAGAAGGTCTGGCTGCGGGTAAGGCAAAGCTGGACTGGGTTCAAGAACTTCTTGAGATTAATAAAAGTAAAGAAAATAGCTATGAATTTATAAACGTCGTTAAAAAATACTTAGACATGCGTGAGGTTT
>CAYGQW010000344.1:0-1939 GCA_964352175.1 uncultured Halobacteriovorax sp. | reverse complement strand
TATTTCCTGCAATACTTTCTTCAATCTTACGATCAAGAGTAAAGATTGGAATATCCCCTTGCTCACTACGAATACTTTCAGTAATTGTTCTATAAAGTGATTGGCGAACATTTTCAGTTAATGAGTCCGGATCTTTAGTTACTCCGCCGTATTCAGCCAAGCTTTCTAAAATAGTGCGCAGGTCTCGTACCGATACACCCTCTTTTAAAAGATTTTGAATAACTTTTAAAACTATTCCAAGCGGTAAAATATCTGGCACAAGATCAGCCACAACTTTTGGGTAATGCTCTTTGAAATTATCAAGAACACGTACAAGCTCTTGACGACCGAATAGTTCATGCAGATTTGTTTTTAAAATTTCAGTTAAGTGAGTCGCAACAACGGTTGATAGATCAACAACGGTGTACCCATTATATTGAGCATCATCTCTTTGATCTTCAGTAATCCAAACAGCAGGTAAACCAAATACTGGTTCAACTGTTTCAATTCCATCCATTTTTTCGATCACTGAGCCAGGGTCCATGGCCATAAAATGATCGGACATAAGTTCACCGCGCGCCACTTCAATTCCTTTGATTTTAACGCTGTAACCACCGGGCTTGAGCTCGAGGTTATCCTTAATTCTAACAGAAGGAATGATAACTCCCCAGTCTAAAGCGAACTGTTTTCTAATATGAGTAATTCTTTCAAGTAAATCCCCGTTTTGCTCTGAGTCAACAAGGTTTACCAATCCATAGCCAACTTCAAGTTCAACAAGCTCCAGAGTAAGCAAGTCTTCGAGATTTTCAGGAGTTGCCTTCTTATCATCATTTTTAGCAACAGATGCTTTTTGAATATCGTCTTCATTCCATTGCTCCATTTTATATCCACCAAAACAAAGCATGATGCCAACACCAATGAATGGAACTTGTGGAAGACCAGGAATCATTGCGAAAACAAATAAAACCGCGCCTGCCACATAAAGTGCTTTTGGATGCAATCTAAATTGTTTACTTACTTGATCACCAAGGTTGGTATCTTCAGTGTTTCTCGTTGTTATAATACCAGCTGCAACAGAGATGATAAGCGCTGGAATCTGAGAGATCAGACCGTCCCCTACCGTTAGTAGAGTGAATGTTTCGGCGGCCTGTGAGAAATCCATATTGTTTTGAGAGACACCAATAATAATACCAGCGATAATATTGACCGCTGTAATCATGATGCCTGCAATTGCATCACCTCGAACGAATTTAGAAGCACCATCCATAGAACCGTAAAAGTCTGCTTCTTCAGCAACATCTTTACGACGCTTTTTAGCCTGTTCATCGTTGATCAGACCGGCATTCAAGTCAGCATCAATGGCCATCTGCTTACCAGGCATTGCATCTAACGTGAATCTGGCTGCAACTTCAGCAACTCGACCAGCACCTTTAGTGATCACGATAAAGTTGATGATAACAAGGATAATAAAGACCACGATACCAACAACGTAATTACCTTCAACAACGAACTCTCCAAACGAGCGAATAATCTCACCTGCAGCGGCCGTTCCTTCACTACCACCGCGAAGAAGAATATTACGAGTTGAAGCTACGTTCAAAGAAAGTCTAAATAGAGTTGTTACAAGTAGAACCGATGGAAAAGTAGAAAAATCTAATGGACGCTTAGTATAAACAGAAACAAGCATCACTAGAATTGCAATCGCTAATGAAGACGCAACCAGAAGATCAAGTAAGAATGGTGGGATTGGAACAATCATCACCACCATAACGAGTAGCAAACCTAACGCTACAGCCAGGTCACTATTTTCGTTGAGGAATTTAAAACGTTCGAAAAACTTATTCACCGCTTATTCCTTTTAATATCTCGCTTCTTGCGAGAAAGCTTTTTTCTTTCTTTTAAGTCTAAATACAAAAGCTAAAACCTCAGCCACAGCTTTATACATTTCACGTGGCACCGG
>CAYGQW010000343.1:0-1944 GCA_964352175.1 uncultured Halobacteriovorax sp. | reverse complement strand
CCAATTAAAAAGAGAGCGACAAAACTTAGAGCGCCAAAAACAGCATCAAAATTTCTTATCTTTCCTGGAATAAATCCTTTATAGAAAAATGAAAAAAAGCTCAAGGCAAGCGTCGTTTGCAAAATATTATAGCGCAGCAGAAAGATCATTGTGCTCCCCCACCAAGCGCCTTCACTTTGATTTTGCCAAAAACCAAGATCGGTATTGAGTAAGGTAAAACCACACATAAAAACAGCAATTGAAATGGCACCAACAAAGGCGCGCATATCTTCAAATAACTTACCACCTCTTGATGGTTGAGCCGCTAGAGTATTCATGCCAAAAAGTAATGAAGATGAATATCCCATCATGGCGTAACAAAGAATAGCGATACTAGCAAAACTAGCTCCCTTAGCCTGTGCCAAATGATTTACTACGATTTTATCGAGTGAACTTAAAATCCAAGGAGCCAAACCAGGAACATTATCTCGAACGAGACTCATAACATGGCCATGAGCGAGCTGCACATCACCAACAAACCAACCGTAAACACCAATGGTTAATAACATTAATGGTAAAAAGCTCATTAGAGTAAAAAATGTAGATGAAGCAGCTACAATCTCGCCCTTTCTTGTCTTAAAGACGAAGAGTCCTCTTACGATTCGTGCAAGAAACTTCGTTAAGGTTTCATAACCTCTGGCTTCGGCTTCTTCGCCGGAGGCATAAATCTTTTCAGCATGAGGGGGCTTGTGATCAAACATAGGTACTTTTCGGTTTATCGGGACACATACTTGAGCAAAAAGATTGGTGAAAGCTGGGGTATTTTACTAATAAAATTAATAAGATAGACTAGGTTATGGATTTCATGGCGATCTTTAGACTCATAGTCTTTTTCATCATATTACTAGTATTTATAGTACTTGAAAGAAAGATCTCTCGCCGACCTGTAGAAATGGATCAAAGAAGATTAGGTACTAATATCGCTTTAGGTTTTGCAGGGATATTTATCATTAAGTTCATTGCTCCTCTAACTTTAGTTCATGCCGCCTATTTAACCCAAGACCGCAATTTTGGATTAATTCAACTACTAAACCTAGCCCCTCTTAGTTTACCTCTAGGATTCGTTCTCTTTGATCTTCTACTCTACTGGCAGCACAGATTCTTTCATCAAGTAAACTTCTTTTGGCAATTTCATCGACTTCATCATGAAGACGAGTTTTTAGATGTCAGCTCGGCAGTAAGGTTTCATCCAATTGAATACCTATTATCTTATTCACTGAAGCTCACTTTTATTTTACTGATAGGTATTGGGCCATGGACAATTGTCGTCTGTGAAATTTGGCTTAGTTCAATGAGTATCTTTTCGCACTCTAATATTGAAATTCCACAAAAACTTGAAAATATTTTAAAGAAATATATTATCACCCCTGACTACCATTTTGTTCATCACTCATTGAATTCAATACAAATGAATTCTAATTATTGTAATGGTTTTTCAATTTGGGATAAAATATTTCAATCTCAATCAGCAAGCGACAAGACTATCATCAATGAAGTTAGCTTAGGTGTTAATCAAGACACTTAATTGGTGTATTGCTTTTGACATAGTCTTCCATAACCGCCCAATAAGGCTTAGATTTATCTTCATTGAATTCAGGAAAAACATAGCGTACTTTATTTTTTACAAGTATCTGAAGGACATGACCGATTTCAGATGGAAATGCTAAAGAATAACGTTCATTTTTCTCAACTTTCGCACCATCAACTTTAAATCCATATGCATAAATCTTTCCACCTAAAAAAGGTACAAAGCCTGGTAGTGTAACTTCTTTCCAAGTAATTCCGTCAATATCAATTCCCACTTGTCCGGGCAAATTAACTAAAGCTCTAACGAACGCCTTGATAAATTTTCCATCCGCCTCAAAGCTAGCTAGATTCCAACCTTGATCACCATAAGTTCTAAAG
>CAYGQW010000342.1:0-1950 GCA_964352175.1 uncultured Halobacteriovorax sp. | reverse complement strand
TTCTCATATAGAAAGTAATATTCAAAAAAATTCTGAAATATATAATTTTATTATTGCTCCAAATGACTTACTTCTTTCTCAACAAAACAATATTAATCTTGCTAAAATACTAGAAGAGTTAAAAACAAATTTTTTAAACAGCAATTTAATGAAAGGCGTCTTTGAAACTAAGATTAATAATCAACTAAGCCTTGTCAGTTTTGAAAGGACAAGTAACAACTACCCAATATCAGTTTCAATTATAGAAAAATCTGTAGCTTTTTCAGTTGCAGACAAGCTGGTAAAACAATCTTATATCTACGCAATTTTTCTTTTAAGCATAGCGATTATTATCGGTATTTTATTTTCAAGATCTTTAACCCAATCACTTGAAGTTTTATTTGAAGGTACACAAAAATTTGTTGCCGGTGACTTTAAGAATAACGTTGAAGTTAAATCAAGAGATGAAATTGGCGCTCTTTCTGACTCATTTAATTATATGGGCAAGAAGATTGTTCAGTTTATGGAACAAATGAAGGAGAAGGTTCGACTTGAACGAGAAGTGGAAGTCGCTAAACTTGTACAAGATTCATTTTTCCCACACGATGAAGGCCAAATCGCGGGAGGGGAGTTTTCAGCTTTCTATGCACCAGCCTCAGAATGCGGTGGCGACTGGTGGGGATATCTAGAGTGTAATGGTAAAAGTGCTATCTTTATTGCCGATGCTACTGGTCACGGCGTACCCGCAGCACTAATAACAGCGACGGCCAACTGCGCTCTTCATACACTTGAAGAAATTGTTAAGACACAATCGCATTTTATTGATCAACCGAATTTAATGGTGGAATGGTTTAATAAAGCAATTTGTGGCGCTGGTAAGCAGCTCTACATGACAATGATCTGTGTCGTAATTGATAACGAAAAAAAAGAAATTACATGGTCAAATGCGGCACATAATCCTCCGTATCTCTTAAGTTCTCAAATTGAATCCCCATCAAGACAAGACCTAACTCCTCTTCTTAGCGAGCCATCACCTCATCTAGGCAAAGACCACCTATCTACATTTACCAACCAATCTCTTAGCTACACAGATAATGATCTGCTAGTTTTATACACAGATGGAATCATTGAGAATACTAATAGTGAAGACAAACCTTATGGTGATAGAAGGTTTCATCAAAGCGTTATTGAAGGAAAAAGTTCCAATATACAAATATGGCGTCAATCAATCACACAAAAAGCGCTAGATTTCTGTGGAGGTACACCTTCAGACGATGACGTTACTCTAGTTCTGTGCCGACTCGGTTCAAAAAGCAAATTAAAAAAAATTGAGACAATCAATAACACAACTGTTGTAAGTCATCTAGATGCCAAAGATAGCATAGACTTTCTTCACAACAATCCTAATATTTATCACCTCATAGGTCATAACTCCCCTAATATAAACGAAGAGATTGAGCATAGAGAACCAAAACTTGAAACCCCTCTTTTCACTTGGCAGGGAGGTGAACTAGCATCCTATCGAAAGGAAATTGGAAGCTTTTTACTGACGCAACAATTCCCGGGTTGGTTTAAAAGTCCAAGTGACTATTTATCACTTATAGGCGATGAGCTAGTAACGAATGCCTTTATTGGAAAGGATTCCATTGTTAACGTCACGATAGAAATTAATCAACAATCAATTTGTATCGAAGTGCGAGACAATCAAGGCAGGCTTACTAAAGAGCAAATCATTAAGGCATTTAAACGTGCTAGTGATACTCAATCCCCCAAAAAGGATGGTAGAGGTGCGGGTCTTGGACTCTATCTCGTCTATCAATCCACTAATCAAATTTGGGTTAATGTGAAAATAGATAAATCAACAACAATTAAATGTGTTTTAGAAGCGACAAAAAGATACAAAAATTTTAAAGGAAGAATTACTTCTTTTCACTACTCATCTGAGGAGATTGCATGAGTTCAGGCTTAGAT
>CAYGQW010000341.1:0-2007 GCA_964352175.1 uncultured Halobacteriovorax sp. | reverse complement strand
ATGGGGCGACAAATTTTACGATGAGAGAGGATATTGTGACATCACGCATTGGAACTAAAAATCCACTAGGGTTAATCGCCATTGATCACCTTGAGTTTACTTGTAACGACATCACTGGAAAAATTGGAAATGATTTTTCTAATCTTGGATTTACTCGTACTGAAAAAAATGAAGTCTCTCAATCTGAACTTTATGTGCAAGGACAAATAAGATTTCTTCTAACTTCAAATCCTGATCAAGGTCAATATTCAAGAAAGTACTTTAAGGCCCATGGAGATGGCGTCAGTAAGATGTCATTTCAAGTTGAAGATGCTGAGCATGCCTACAATGAAGCGTTAAAGCGTGGAGCTGAATCAATCCAAGAGTTAAGAGTTATTGATACTGATCACGGTGTTTATAAGATTGCCATGATCCAAGGTTTCGGTGACGTTTTAAATGAATTCGTCGAACGTCCAAAAGATGCTCCATTTAGACCTGGCTTTGTAACATTCGGTGATGACAATCGCGCCAAAAATCTTAATGTTCGATGTTCAAGAATTGACCACCTCACTAATAACGTACCTTTTGGTGAAATGGAAAAATGGGTCGAGTTCTATGAGCGTGTCTACGGATTTAAGCAAACACGTTACTTCGATATTAAGGGCGTTAAAACTGGGCTCAACTCAAAAGTTGTTCAACTCGAAGATAACTCCATTATTATTCCTATTAATGAACCTGAAATTCCAAATGGCAAAAGCCAAATACAAGAATTTCTTGATCGTCATCATGGCCCAGGTGTTCAGCATATTGCTTTGATGACTCCAGATGCACTTGACACTGTTCAAGAGCTTCGTGAGCGCGGCTTTAAATTTTTAGAAGTACCACATACCTATTATGAAGCGATTCCAAAGCGTGGCCTTAATGTCACTGAAGATTTAGCTGAATTAGAAAAGCGCCAGCTTCTAGTTGATGGCGATAAAGACGGCTACCTCTTACAAATCTTTAGCGACACTTATGTCGGACCACTTTTTTATGAGTTTATCCAAAGAAAAAATCATTGGGGCTTTGGTGAAGGTAATTTCCAAGCTCTCTTTGATGCAATCGAACGTGATCAAATGAAACGAGGCTATCTCGAATAAGGAAATATTATGTATAAGTTAATTGCAATCTACAAAATCCCAAATGACAAAGATACTTTTCAAAAGCATTACGCAGAAGTGCACACACCACTTGCGAAGAAAGTCCCTGGTTTGAAAGAAATTCGTCTTAATAGAGTTTTTGGAACTCCTCGCGGCGAAAGTGATCTCCACCTTATTGCTGAGCTTTGCTTTGAAAACAAAGATGCTTGGAAAGCTGCCATGAAGTCTGAAGAAAATATGGCCGCAGGTAAAGATCTTATGAGCTTTGCGAAAGATATTGTTTCTATTCACTTTGCTGAGGAAGTCACGGCGTGAATATCATTGTAGAAAAAAATTGGGATAATCATCCCCATATTGCTTTAGTGAAGCTTAACCGTCCTAAAGTTTTAAATGCTTTATCAACTGATTTAATGAATGAGTTAATCGATGCCCTTTTTAAATTAGAAGATGATAAAGAAGTTCGAGTCATCGTCCTTACTGGTGATGACCGTGCTTTCGCCGCTGGTGCAGATATTGCGGAAATGGTGGAGCACACTCCAGTTGATAAAATTATGGAAAACAGATTTCGTGCTTGGTCCCAGCTTCCAATGATTGGAAAGCCAATCATTGCAGCCGTTTCTGGTTTCGCCCTTGGTGGTGGATGCGAGCTCGCCATGACTTGTGACATGATCATCGCTGGTGATAATGCCAAATTCGGTCAGCCCGAAATCAGTATTGGCGCCATGCCAGGAGCTGGAGGAACACAGCGCCTAACGAGAATTATTGGAAAGAGTAAGGCCATGATGATGAACCTTACTGGTGAAATGATTGATGCTAAAAAACCTTATGATTGGCGTCTTGTGGGCAAAGTCGTTCCAGCTGAAACTTTGCTTCAGCAAACTATTGAAGT
>CAYGQW010000340.1:0-2023 GCA_964352175.1 uncultured Halobacteriovorax sp. | reverse complement strand
ATTCTCGCGTGACTTCTTCTATTGATGATCTTGTTAAAGGTCAATTTCAAGAAGTTATTGATGACAAAATCGCTGATGCTAAAAAAGTTAAGACAGTTCTTTTATGTACTGGAAAAATTTATTACCAATTGCTTGAAAAAAAGAATCAAGAAGCTCGAGATGACGTTGCGATCGTAAGATTAGAGCAAGTCTACCCACTTCCTGAAAAACAAATTCAAGCGGTATTAAAGAAGTATAAGATTGCAAAAAACCTTCGTTGGGTTCAAGAAGAGCCTCTCAATATTGGGGCTTGGACATTCCTGATGAGGTGGAGAGAACTTTTTGGAAATTTTGAATGTGTATCAAGAAGAAGTGCTGCTTCTCCAGCGACAGGTTACGCATCAGTTCACCAAAGAGAGCAAGACGAAATTTTAAAGAAAGCTTTTTTATAAGGAAGAGACATGAGCATTGAAGTTAAGATTCCACAAATTGGAGAGTCTGTAACAGAGGTTACGCTTGCAAGTTGGCTCGTAGCTGATGGTGATCAAGTTGATGAAGGGGATAACCTTTGTGAAATTGAATCAGACAAAGCGAATATGGAACTGCCTGCAGAGACCGCAGGTGTCATTACGTTTAAAGCTAGTGAAGGTGATGAATTAAAAATCGGCGCCGTCATCGCAACAATTGAGCCAGGTGCAGGAGCTAAAAAAGCGGCTCCAAAAGCTGAAGCTCCTAAAGCTGAAGCCGAAGCTTCCGCGCCAGCAGCTTCATCTGGGGGCGAAAAAAACTTTCCTTCACCAGCAGCAAGAAAAATTCTAGATGAAAAAGGTGTATCTGCTGACGCAGTCAGTGGCACTGGTAAAGATGGCCGTATAACTAAAGGTGATGCTCAAAACGCGCAAGCAGCTAAAGCTCCTGCGGCTTCAAAACCTGCAGCAGATATAAAACCAGCCGTAGCTGCTGGTGGTGCCGTTAGAACTAAACGCGTTGAAAAAATGACTCGTTTAAGAAAAACCATCGCAGCTAGATTAACAGAAGCTAAAAACTCTACCGCTATGCTAACGACTTTTAATGAAGTCGATATGTTTGAAGTGATGGAGCTTAGAAAACGTTATAAAGAAGAATTTCAAAAAAAGCATGACATTGGTCTTGGCTTTATGAGCTTCTTCACTAAGGCATGTTGCCTTGCTCTTCAGCAGGTTCCTGGTGTGAATGCTCAGCTTGATGGTGATGATATTATTTATCATGATTATTGTGATGTCGGCGTTGCTGTTTCAACCCCTCGTGGACTAGTCGTTCCAGTTGTTAAAAACGCTGAAAGTCTTTCGATGGCACAAATTGAAGGGGAGATTAAACGTCTCGCTTTAAAAGGGCGCGATGGAAAACTCACAATTGATGAAATGCAGGGCGGAACCTTCACCATTACAAACGGTGGTGTTTTTGGATCAATGCTTTCGACTCCAATTTTGAATATCCCACAATCAGCTATTTTAGGCATGCACAATATTGTTGAGCGTCCAGTGGCATACAAAGGCCAAGTGGTCATTCACCCTGTTATGTATCTTGCTCTTTCTTATGATCACCGTGTGATTGACGGCAAAGAGTCCGTAACATTTCTTAAAACAGTAAAAGAGATGATTGAAGATCCTGCCAAAATGCTTTTAGGAATTTAAGGATAACTTATGTCAAAACAAGAATATGATGTTGTTGTAATCGGTTCAGGTCCTGGTGGTTATGTCTGTGCCATTCGTTGTGCCCAGCTTGGTCTTAAAACTGCGATTGTTGAAAAATATTCAACTTTAGGTGGGACTTGTTTGAACGTCGGTTGTATTCCTTCAAAAGCTTGGCTTGATTCATCTGAACGTTATCATGAAACTGTTCATACTCATGCAGATCACGGAATCAAAGTTTCTAAGGTTGAATTAGACTTTAAAAAAATGAGAGATCGCGTAAAAGCGGTTGTGAACGATAATGTTGGTGGTGTTTCTTTTTTGATGAAGAAAAATAAAATTGATATTCACCAAGGTATGGGTTCTTTTAAAAG
>CAYGQW010000339.1:0-2027 GCA_964352175.1 uncultured Halobacteriovorax sp. | reverse complement strand
CGTCGATGAAGGCACCATGGTTGATTCACATGCCCTTGTTGGTTCATGTGCACAAATTGGAAAACGCGTTCATCTTTCTGCAGCCGTTCAAATCGGCGGAGTACTAGAGCCTGTTGGTCTTGCTCCAGTAGTAATTGAGGACGATGCATTTATTGGTGCTGGTGCTGTCATTGTTGAAGGTATCCAAGTCTTAGAAAGAGCTGTTATCGCCCCAGGAACAATACTATCTAAAGGTGTGCCTGTTTATGATTGTGTCAACGGTAGAAGACTTGAGCCAGGTGAGCCAATTCCTGCAGGCGCGATAGTTGTACCTGGAACACGTCCAGTATCAGAAAAACTTACTTGGGCACGAGAGCAAGGACTATCTATGAATTGCGCCATGATCGTGAAGTATCGTGATGCTAAATCAGATGCATCTCTAGAGCTTGAGAGTTTCTTGCGTTGAAAACCTGGCAAGAACAAAGAGAAAAACTAACAAAAGTAATGAGTCGTTTAGACTCATCCTTTTATTTTTACAATTTGGATCATCTAAAATCTCACTTGCAATCAATTGCCGGTGTGATAGATGAAGACGTCAAACTTTGGTATGCCTGCAAGGCCAACCCATACTCAGGTATTCTCAAAATATTTAGAAACTTAGGTTTTGGTATTGATGTCGCCTCAAAAGGTGAATTGGATCAAGTTATTGCTTCTGGTGTTACAAGCGATCATATCATTGCAACAGGTCCATCAAAGTCGAGAAAATACTTTAAAGAATTACTTGATAATGATGTTGACGTGATTGTACTTGAAAGTCTTAACCAAGCTTACTGGTTAAATGAAGTCGCCAGCCAGAATAATAAATCACCAAAAGTTCTTCTTCGAGTTCAGCTTTCTTGGCAAGGAGGATCTTCTGTTTTAGGTGGAGATGCCATCACGCCATTTGGAATTGAAGATGAATCGTGGCTAACAATGGATCGAAGTTTAACTGATAAATTAGACATCTTAGGCTTCCATGTCTTTCAATGGGGAAATCTGATGGAGCTTGATCGTTTAAAAACGATCTGGTGGCATATAGGAGAAACCATTAGTACGCTGGCCAAAAAGTTAAATATACCTCTTAGGGTTATTGATCTTGGCGGCGGACTCGGTGTTCCCTATGAATTTGATGGCAAGATGCTCGAATTCGATCACGTGAATCAACTCTTAAGAGAGTTTAAAGCTACTTTTAAACCTGAAAAAGTATGGATGGAGCTTGGAAGATTTACAGTCGCAAGCTGTGGCACATACTTCACTCAGGTTATCGATAGAAAAAAAGTTCGTGGCAAAGATATTTTGGTCACCGATGGCGGTATTAATCATATCGCAAGACCTGCCCTCACCGGCCAAGCTTTTCCTTGCTCACTCTTTAGGGAATCAAGTGCAAGCAATTCTGACTTTCAAGTGCATGGACCACTATGCACGGCCCTTGATGTTTTAGGCAGCTTTAGTCTACCAAACGATATATCGCCTGGTGACTGGCTAGCATTTTCAATGGCCGGTGCTTACGGATTTACAGAAGCTATGCCTTTCTTTCTATGTCACAATCTTCCAGCTGAAGTTACTTATTATAACGGCGATCTTATGACCCCAAGGCCAGTAAGAAGCTCATCGGATTGGCTTGTATGAATAATAGTTTCGAACAAAAAACATTTCCCATCAAAGAATTACCATCGGGCGATACTCTTAACTTAACTCTTTATCGCATTCGAGGACAAAAACCTGGACCGCACGTCCATATTCAATCGAGTGTTCACGGCGCAGAATTACAAGGAAACCTAGTCATCATGGAGTTGATGCGCTATTTGGCCAAGACTCCCATCAATGGCTCTATAACACTCATCCCATTGGCCAACCCCCAGGCTACTAATACTAAATTCGGTACTGCCACTCAGGGACGTTTTAACTCTATTTCTGGCAATAATTGGAATCGAAACTATACAGATATTAGTAATGATATTGATTATGAGGACTTTCTTGAAAAACATAATCATCTTAATTGGTCTGAA
>CAYGQW010000338.1:0-2072 GCA_964352175.1 uncultured Halobacteriovorax sp. | reverse complement strand
CTTTTCTAATACAGGTCTTATTACTTTTGCTTTAGGTAATGTTGTCTTAATTTGCTCATTCATAATCAGTGATACTGCCATATTAGCTAGCATCGATTTTCTATGTGAACTAGTTCTATTTAGTTTTTTTAACTTTAACTTATGTCTCATTTTTACTTACCAAAATAGTATTTTTATATCAAGCAAACTTACTAAAATAGATTAGTTAAGCCTGTTGGATCTTCGTATTTCTTAGCCAACTCTTCAACATTTTCAGGCGGCCATCCAGGTACATCCATACCGAATTTTAAGTCGTATTTGGATAGTATATCTTTGATTTCATTCAAAGATTTACGTCCAAAATTCTGTGTCCTCAGCATTTCAGCTTCAGTCTTAATAACTAAATCACCTATATATACAATGTTATCATTCTGCAGACAGTTCATTGAACGAACTGAAAGCTCAAGATGACTGACTTTCTTCAGAAGCACAGGATTGAATTGAAGTTCTTCTTTCTTTTCTTGAACTTCTTCTTCCTCTTCTTCAAACGTGATAAACAACTGTAATTGATCTTGCAAGATACGAGCTGACAAAGCTACAGCCATTTCTGGAGTTACAGTGCCATCTGTTTCAATGCTCATTACTAATTTATCATAATCAGTTATTTGTCCAACACGCGTATCTTCAACTTTATAAGATACTTTTGTTACAGGGCTGAAAATAGCATCAATCGGAATAATATCGATAGGTAAATCTTTCTCTCTTGAGCTAACAGCTGGAACATAACCTCTGCCTGTTTCACAAGTAAGCTCCATTGAAAGTTCTGTATCTTTTGATAGAGTACAAATATAGTGGTCTGGGTTTAGAATCTCTACTTCATTAGTTGTTGCAATCATGCTAGCTGTTACAACGCATGGCCCCTTAGCTTTTAAGGTAACAAGTTTCCTGTCAGCTGTATGCATCTTGACCTTGACACCTTTTAAATTTAAAACTAAATCAACCATGTCCTCTTTAATGCGTGGGTTAGCAGAGTATGCGTGAACTACACCCGGAACTTTTATCGCGGTAATAGCAGCGCCTTGCAGGGATGATAGTAAAACTCTTCTAAGAGCATTCCCAAGCGTCTGGCCAAAACCTCTCTCAAGCGGCTCAATAATAATGTTAGCAACATTGCTTTGCTCATTACTACCTGCATACTCAATTTTTTCAGGTTTAATAAGGGTGTTCCAATTTTTGTTTAATAACGACATAAAAATACCTAAATATATATCTATACTCTTCTTCTGTTTGGCGCTCTGCAACCATTATGCGGCACTGGAGAAACGTCTATTATTGTTGTAACAACAAAACCTTGACCACAAACAGCACGTAATGCTGCTTCTCTTTGTGATCCAGGGCCTTTAATTTCTACTGACACTGTTTTAACGCCATGTCCTTTTGCTATCTCTGAAGCTCTCTCAACTGCAACCTGCGCTGCAAAAGGAGTTGCTTTCTTAGCTCCTTTAAAACCGTGCCCACCAGCTGAAGAAAAAGCTAACGTATTACCTTGAACATCAGTAAAAGTAATGATTGTATTATTAAAAGTAGCTTTAATGTGGACAACACCTAGGGTAATATTCTTTTTTTTCTGTTTACTCATAATTTATATCTCAAACTTATTTCTTCTTACCAGCAATTGCGACAGCCTTACCTTTCCTAGTCCTCGCATTTGAGTGAGTGTTTTGCCCTCTTACTGGAAGTCTTCTGATATGACGAAGGCCTTGATAGCAACGAATATCTTTTTTGTTTTTAATATTTAAGTTGATCTCTCTTCTAAGATCTCCTTCTACTTGAACGTTTTCTTCAATATACTCTCTAATAGCAACCAGTTCTTTGTCAGTTAAGTCTTTGACTCTTTTATCTTCTGAGATTTTAAGAGCAGCACAAATCTTTTGTGCAGTAGTTAAACCAACGCCAAACACATAAGTCAAGCTGATCACTATTCTTTTATTTTCCGGTATATTTACACCCGCAATTCTTGCCACAAACTTTCTCCAAATTAAATTTTTTCAAATTTAATGCAAATAATAAACACGCCTTGCACTAATTAAGGC
>CAYGQW010000337.1:0-2095 GCA_964352175.1 uncultured Halobacteriovorax sp. | reverse complement strand
TTGATCTCGTTTTTAAAGTGATCAAAGACACTTTAGCTCGCGGTGAAAAAGTTAAGATTTCAGGGTTCGGAAATTTTTCTATTCGCGATAAAGCAACGCGAATTGGAAGAAATCCTCAAACGGGTGATGCGATGGAAATCTCAGCTCGACGTGTTTTAACTTTTAAACCTTCCCAGGTTTTAAAAGAAGACGTGACGGCAAGATATTCTCATCGTCTTGATGATAAGGGTGGAGAGAATACATCTTTGCCTGCTAAAGAAGGTACTAATCGTGCCCTTAGTTCATTCATGTCAAATTCAGAAGACGGTTACGCTGATGATGACAACGATGATTATTAATCATGCTTGAAACGATTGGAGTCCCGATGATCCAACTTCCAAATAAATCACATTTTAAAGCGGATGAAGTCTGTGGCTTTACGGGTGTTAAACCCTACGTTTTAAGATTTTGGGAAACAGAATTTGATTCTATTTCTCCAGTTGTTTCTTCTTCTGGGCAAAAACTTTATGAGCAAAGTGACGTCGAAGCAATTCTAGAAATTAAACGACTTCTTTTTGATGATAAAATGACTGTCGAGCAAGCTCGCCATGAGATGTCGCTTAGAAAAGAAACTCCAAATGTTTCTGATTTTAGTGAAACTAAGATTTCGTCTGCTAAAACTGAACTGCAAGGTTTTGGTGCAGATGATCTTAAAAAGCTTGGTGATGCTAAAAACTTATTACAAGAATTAGTAAGTCTTACTCAAAGAGTTCAAGAGAGACATAACTGGCTCTAGCTGGTTATTGTCTCTAATATGAGTTTGTATCGTCTGCCTATTCTTTTGAGCCTTATCTAATGTTTTCTTATAATAAAGCGCAAGTTCATTTTTAATATTCTTTGATGATATTTGATCAACCAACTTAAGCAGTTCTTGAGTTTTTTGTGAGCACTCTCTTGTCAATTTTGGCCATGGATTAACATCGCTTTCATGCTGACTTAAAGTTTCATCACTAAGTTCAAGCAAGTCATCGAGTAGTTGAAAGGAAACCCCAATAGCGTATCCGAGTCGCCATAAAGATTTAAGCTTTATAACTTTCAAGTCTGGTGTTGATAATATTGCTCCGCCAACTAAAGCTAGTTGAATGAGTCTAGCGGTTTTTAACTCATGTGTTCGCAGCAAATTATCAAAAGATAAATTCATCTCTTGTGATAAATCTAAAGCTTGTCCATGGATCAGTCCTTTGGGGCCCAGGGCATGAGCACTTAGGCGAGTTAGCAATTGAGTTTGAGAATGATTGATTCTACTCAAAAGATTAAAGCTTGCTATTGATAATCCATCACCGGCCAAGATCGCCTGCCACTGTCCAAATTTCTTATGAGTTGAAATTTGACCACGGCGCATATCATCATCATCCATGGCAGGCAGATCGTCATGAACGAGAGTGTAAGCGTGGTGAATCTCTAATGCTGTACAGAGTTTCCATAAGTCTTCATTTAAAGCCTCTTGACTGCCTTGAGAGTCAAGATAAGAGGCTAATGCAAGCTTTGGTCTAAAAAGTTTACCAGCAGGTAAAACAGCGTATTGGTAGACCTCTGCGAATGAATGACTTGGAAGACATTGTTTTAAATAAAATTCAATTTTTTGATCAAGTATATTACTCATAGAAAATTAGGGCGAGTTTGCCCTAAAGGACCTTTCAATTCAAGCTTATAAAAACCATCGGTTGGTTCTTTGCCCTGCAATAAAAGTTTTACAATCGGAATGGCCTCGAAAAAATCATCCGAAAAACGAACTTCACCGGTCAGGTGCGCATTTCAATAAAAAATATTTTAGCGGTTTAAAGTTAAATTCCCTTTAAAGTTTGCAGCTAGTGTAGAGTTTGGAGCACCAAGGGTTAGCTTTTCTATGGAGAGTTTTCCACTAGCGTCTAGTTCAGATAAAACCACTAAGGTGCCAAGATTCATTGGAGGAAGCAAAAAGCCTGCGATATTAGTCATATTTGTTTTAAGACTTTTAGATTCAATTTTAAGTTTAGCCGAACTTACTTGATTTGAGGCAAACTCAATCAAACCATCAATCTCTAATTGTCCATTTATGATATCCATACCAATGAGA
>CAYGQW010000336.1:0-2111 GCA_964352175.1 uncultured Halobacteriovorax sp. | reverse complement strand
CCTTTGAATTATCTAAGAATATCTTAGCACGTCATTAGGAAGTGGTTTTACGGGAAACATTTTCTCTGTTAGCCTGAATCATTGATTAAACCTTCGGACATTCAATAGATGAACGCACCAAATAACCATGAATGGGAAATAGATAACCTACCTAACAGGTTGACTATTTTCAGAGTTGTCCTGATTCCAATTATCATTGGTTCAATGTTTATGAGCACCTTGGGTTGGGACGGCCTAGTTTCATGGAATAAAACCCTTGGCTATATCGCTGCTTGGACCTTTGTGGCTGCTTCAATTACTGATTTTTTTGATGGTTATATAGCCAGAAAGCGTAATATCGTTACAGTTTTTGGCTCTTTTCTAGACCCAATTGCTGATAAATTTTTGGTTATTTCATCCCTCATCATGCTGCAAGAGTTGGGTCGACTCCCCGGGCTTTTAGTTGTGGTTTTAGTTCTAAGAGAGCTCTACATAACTTCATTAAGACTTCTAGCTACTGAGAGAGGTCTAAAGGTTCCTGTCGGTCAAACTGGGAAATGGAAAACGGCGACACAAATGGTCGGTATCCCTTTTTTGATGGCCTATGATCGACCTTTCGGTATCCCAATGCCTGAGCTTGGCTTTGGATTAATTGCTATCGCTAGCTTACTGTCAGTTTTTTCCGCCCTAGAGTATTCTTTAGGACTCGTGCGTAAAATCAAGGCTAAAAGGAAATCGGGCCATGCAAAAGAATTCTCCAACTCGTAATATACTCGTCACTGTTTCTGGACCCGATCAACCTGGAATCACTTCCAAGCTTATGCATCTTGTGACTGAACATAATGCTAACCTTAGAGATATGGGTCAAGCTGTTACGCACGGATTACTATCTCTTTCATTTTTGATTGAAGTTGAAGACGAAGAACCTAAAGTTGTTAAAGAATTACTTTTTTCATGTTCTCAAATGAACTTAACTCTTACCTTTCAAGAAATAGCTCAAAGAGATCTGCCTGAACTTGGCGAAAAATTTATGCTTAGCTGCGTATCTACAAAAAATTTAGCAGCATCATTTGTCAGAGATATGGCCGATGCCATAGCCGAAGCCGGAATCAATATATTAAGAATTGACAATATGACGCCGCAAAATTTCACCTGTCTTGAAATTACAACAACTGTTCCTACCGGATTAAACTGGAAGAAAACAAAAGAGCGTCTCTTAGAAATTTCTACCCGTCATAAAGTTGATGTTGCCTTCATCAAGGACAATGTCTTTAGAAGAAGTAAAAGACTAATCGTTTTTGATATGGATTCAACTTTAATTCAAACTGAAGTCATTGATGAAATGGCCGATGTTGCAGGAGTTGGAAAAGAAGTTAGGCATATTACTGAAGAAGCCATGAACGGTAAGATGGATTTTAATGAATCTTTACGCCAAAGAGTTTCTAAGCTTAAAGGACTTGAAGTTACTAAAATGCAAAAGATTCTAGACGATTTGCCTTTCACGCAAGGTGCTGTTGAGTTTATTCAAACTGTTAAGTCACTTGGTTATAAAGTTGCTTTGATTTCAGGTGGCTTTACTTTCTTTGCTGAAGCATTAAAAGATAAGCTTGGGCTAGATTACGCTTTTGCTAATGAACTTGAAATAATTAATGGAAAGCTGACCGGCGAGATTGAAGGAACCATTGTTAATGCTGAACAAAAAGCATTCCTTTTAAAAGTTATTGCCCAACAAGAAAAAATCTCACTAGAGCAGGTTGTAGCGATCGGTGATGGAGCCAATGATCTCCCCATGCTGGCAGCAGCTGGTCTTGGCATCGCCTTTCACGCAAAAGATATAGTTAAAAAAGAAGCTGAACAGCATATGAGTCATGGCCCAATGACTTCTATACTCTACTTCCTTGGCATACCAGGCCCGGGACAACATCGATAGGAGATTGACTTGAGATACAAACTTAAGAAAAATCAATCATCTTTTCCAACTGAAGTTTTACTGCAAAATGAACTTGCGGTACTTGAAATTATTGGTGATGGACTCATTTCGATCCCAAAAGAAATCTCACAGCTAACCCATCTTGAAAGTTTAAGTATTCAAGCACCAATGTTAGAAAGTCTTCCCAAAGAAGTCTTTGAAC
>CAYGQW010000335.1:0-2177 GCA_964352175.1 uncultured Halobacteriovorax sp. | reverse complement strand
GGACAATGATTCTGATTTGGATGTCTATCTTTTAAATCATTCGGTACATACGCGCAGAAGCTACGGCAGGGCTGAACTCCGCTTTGAAACAGATTCGCTTGCGGGCGATCGCCTGTATCTGAATGAAAATGGGAGCTACAAAGACATCACTAACACTTCAGGGATTTACAGCTCTCAGATTGGCTACGGACTGGGAATTGGCTTATCGGATTTCGATCAGGATGGATTTACGGATATCTACATTTCAAATGATTTTCACGAGAATGACTATCTCTATCTAAACAATGGAAATAGGACCTTTACAGAGTCGATAGGTAAAATGATTGCGCACAGTAGCAGATCGTCTATGGGCAATGACGTTGCTGACATCAACAACGACGGGTTGCCCGAGATACTTACCTTGGATATGCTCCCGGAGGATGAAACTGTCCTGAAGAATTCTGCCGGAGAGGAGTCCTATGACATATATAAGCTGAAGCAGTCGTTTGGGTATGAAAAGCAATTTGCCAGGAACATGCTTCAACTCAATAACGGTGACGGAACATTTTCAGAAATTGGTTTGATGAGTGGAGTTGCTGCCACTGACTGGAGTTGGGCTCCACTCCTTGTTGATTTGGACATGGATGGGCTCAGAGATCTTTTTGTCTCTAATGGAATTGTCAAACGTCCTAATGACATGGACTACATCATGTTTTTATCGGCTAATAACCGGCAGGGGAACCCGGAAGAAAACAGCGAGATTCAGGATTCTACCCTGATTGCACTCATGCCGGATGGAAAGGTGAAGAACTATTTTTTTAGGAACATGGACGGACGTCAATTTATGGATGTGGGGAAAGAGTGGGCTGAATTGGTCCCAACCTATTCTACCAGTTCTGCTTATGCTGATTTCGACAATGATGGGGATCCGGATTTAGTGATTAACAACATCAATGCACCTGCTCAAATCTTAAGAAACAACTCAATCGGAAAGAATTACTTAAAAATCAAAGCGGTCGGACCCCAGGGAAATCCACAAGGAATCGGCATGAAGGCCAGGGTGTATACACGTGAACATGTCCAGTACAGTGAGTTATTTCCGGATCGTGGTTTTCAATCCAGTGGCTCTAAAGAGTTGTTATTTGGGCTGGGTGACGTCACGCTCATAGACTCCGTGCGCGTAATCTGGCTTGGTGGAAAAACCATTTTAATGACGGACGTGGCGGCCAATCAGACATTGAAAATGGATTACCATTCGGCAATGGGAAAGTTTGACTTTGTTTTAAAACAGGAAGTCAAACCCTTATTTGCTGAGATCACAGAGGAAGTCAACCTATTATTTCAACATTACGAGAATGTCTTTGTGGATTTTAATTCTCAAAAGCTTATTCCCCATGTCATTTCCAGAGAAGGTCCGGACATTGCTGTTGCTGATGTGAATGGAGACGAATTGGAAGACCTTTACATCTGTGGGGCTTCCGGGAATAACGGAATGCTCTATTTGCAACGATCCAATGGTACTTTCATCAAGCATTCCGAATCAACTTTTAGATCCACTCCGGCCTATGAAGAAGTTTCCTCCTTATTCTTTGATTCTGACGGAGATGGAGATCAGGACCTTTATTTGGTTTCCGCAGGAAATGAACACAGGCCTCCCAAACCTACACTCAACGACCGGTTACTTATCAATGACGGGACGGGGGTATTTACATGGAAAAAGGATGCCTTGCAGGAGGATTTTCAACATGGCTCTGTAGTGACGGCTGCAGATATCGATCACGACGGCGATCTGGATCTTTTTATTGGAGGGCGAGTGGAGCCAGGTAAATACGGTAAGACGCCCGAGTCAAGGATACTGTTCAACATTGGCAATAATAGATTTCGAAATGAAACGGAGAATATTGCACCGGAATTGCAACGAGTTGGGATGGTTACTGACGCTTTGTGGGTAGATCTAAACGGAGATGGCTGGAGTGATTTAACCTTGGTTGGGGAGTGGATGCCCATCACCATATTCATGAATGATGAAGGTAGGCTGTCCCGTCTGGTTTCCCCTGATCTGGAAGGAACTAACGGTTGGTGGAATGTCATTGAGGCTTCTGACCTTGACAACGACGGTGACGATGATTTTGTCTTGGGTAATCTTGGCAGTAACTCAAAGCTGCGTCCAACCAGGAAGGATCCTGTAAGGATGTATG
>CAYGQW010000334.1:0-2219 GCA_964352175.1 uncultured Halobacteriovorax sp. | reverse complement strand
ACCATAAGTCTGCTAAAAAACGCGCCCGTCAAACTATTGTACGTACTGCACGTAATAAAACTAAAACTAGCTCTGCTCGTAGTGCAATTAAGAAAATCCGCGCTGCAATCGTAGAAAACGACAAGACAACAGCTGCTACAATGCTAGTAACTGCTCAAAGACTTCTTGATCGTCTAGCTAAGACTGGTGTTATTAAAGCTAACGCTGCTGCTCGTAAGACAAGCCGTTTAGCTCAACAAATTAACAAACTCTAAAATCATTCGGTTTTAGTTTTTATATTAGAAGCGCGCTCTTAGAGTGCGCTTTTTTTCGTTTCTAGTATTATCTAGACTAAAGATAAGAAAGATAATCTCTGCGCATTTGATCTAGAAGAAAATTCGATTTCATCTTTGCTTGAAGCTCGTACTCTGAAAATACTGAAATATAACGTCGAAGATCATTTAACTGCCAAGTTTTTGAAAAACTCTGTATCGTCTTATCATATTGAGAAGGCTTCGGCTTGGCGTCTATATAGCTTGGGTTTGCAATCTTTAACAGATGCGACTGCATAAAAGCAAAGAACATCCTTAAATTCTCATGACCGAGGTTTTCAAAACGATTCTCTGATAGAAAGAAACGATAAAAGCTTGTGAAATCTTTTTTGCAAAAGGTTTCGGCCAAAGCAAACTGATCAAGTCTTTTGACCGCAATTACTTCTTTAACCTTCTCCAGATTAATTTCAGATATCGGCATGGCTAGTGCAATTTGCTTTAAAGCTGTTGCGAACTCAGCACCATCAGGTTCAAGGCAGGTTAAAAGATATTGCTTAACATCCCAAGGTAACCTGATCCCCATCCCATCAGAGAAAAACTCAAGGAGCTTATCAGTAAACCAAAAAGGAATTGCTGGAATTTTAAAAAAGTGACCGTCTTGAATTTTAGAAAACTCCAATAGAAATTTATCGTCACTTGAAAAACTAAAAATCAAACTTCCCATTTCTGGTATGATTTTATTATCTAATAAGTATTTTTTACTTTTCGCAGGCATGGTTTCTGCATGAAGAACTCGATAAGAAGCTGGCTCCCCAAAGAGATCAGAGCCCAAAATATTTTCTTCGATCCATTCGGGAGTAACCTCTGGCCCCAAGACCGCGTGGGGAATACTATTTGAATTTGAAGCTAAAAATCTCGCATACAGAACTTTTTCAACGAATGAGTCATAACAGTAGTATGCACTTAGTTTGACTGAGTCAGGAACAAAGTTTGAATGATTACGGGCATAGTCCCATGGAGTCCACTTAGAAAGCATTTAGAACCACATCTTTAAACTGCTGAGCCAAAGATCTTGATCCGTCTTGAAGCGCTCTTTCCATAATGGCTTTATTTTTAGTCATATTAACTAGGCCTGCAGAGTCAATAGTTTCAGTGCCAGCAACGACCCTTGCGAAACTCGCTTGAAAACCTAGTGTTTGATTCATCAATATTTTTGGATGATTAATCATTAATGTACTGAGCTCACTCTTAGCAAGTTCAATATCCTGTTTCTTTGGATTTTTAATCAATATAAATCGTACATTAAGATCGAGCACCGAGCCTGTGGGAACAAAAAACTCTTTACGAGTGCCTAGAGAAGTCTTTAGTTCCGATGTAGTGAACTGACGATCAGTAGTCTGAATAAGTTCTGCCAGCTGTTGATTAGATTCTACAATACCAACTAAAATTGCATCACTCGTTAAGTCTTCACCTGATCTAACTTTCAAACCGGGATAACTTGATAATAAAAAACTAATTTCTTTGGTCACTAGGCTACCAACATTAGCGATTGGAGTCTTATTCACAAACATCGGCACACTAATTGATCTAATACCGTGAATGGCCAAAGGATTATCATTTTCAACAAATTGATAACCCGAACAGGCACTTAGAAAGACAGTAAAAAATATTAACAAAGATGTTTTTATCGACATAAAAAGAATATAGTACATGCATTCAACGTCGGCAAAATAACGCAAAGCAAATGATAGAAAAATATGGCGCTTAAAGGACTCTCAAACTTTCTTAAAGATTTTAATAGTTATAAGAGGCAAAATTCTTATAATAAGACTGATCTTTCAAAGAAAAGAAATAATAATGCGTTGGAAGTCTTTGATTTCTTGTCACTTGTAAAAGTCTGGCCAGAAATTGTTGGTCCAAAACTTTCAAACCATACCTTACCTGTTAAAAATTCTCGCGGTGTATTAA
>CAYGQW010000333.1:0-2262 GCA_964352175.1 uncultured Halobacteriovorax sp. | reverse complement strand
GTATCTGGAAGCCTAGAACTCGCCCTAATACCTTTGAAGGTGTTGGCGAAGAAGGGCTTAAATGGATGGCTCGTGTTAAAGAAGAAACGGGTTTATTAACAACGACAGAGGTAGCAACTGCAGCTCACGCTGAACTTGCACTTAAATATGGCATTGATATTTTATGGATTGGTGCTCGTACGACGGCCAATCCATTCTCAGTTCAAGAGATTGCCGATGTATTAAAAGGAACTAATATTCCGGTCCTAGTAAAAAACCCAATCAATGCTGACCTTGCTTTATGGCTTGGAGCTATCGAGCGTATTGCTGGCGCCGGTATTAAAAAGATTGGTGCTATTCACCGTGGTTTTTCGAGCTACGAAAAAACCATGTACCGAAATAACCCTATTTGGAAAATTCCAATTGAATTAAAAAGAATGCTGCCTGATCTTCCTATGATTTGCGACCCAAGTCATATTGCTGGCGTTCGAGATCTCGTTGGTAGCATTTGTCAAAAAGCCATGGATGTCGATATGGAAGGTCTAATGGTTGAGACTCATATGAGTCCTAATGACGCTTGGTCTGATGCTGCTCAACAAGTAACCCCAGATTCGCTCAAAGAAATCCTAGACTCTCTAAGTCTTAGAACTGAATTCTCTGCCGATAGAAACTTTGAGGCTCAACTAGATGAGCTTAGAGCAAAAATTGATCGTATTGACCAAGAACTTATTGACGCCCTATCTATGAGAAAGAAAATAGTAACTGAAATAGGTACAGCAAAAGCAGCTAACAATGTTACTCCCCTACAAATGCAACGCATGGGAGCTCTTATGGAAAAACGTCTTTCACAGGGACAAAGCGCTGGCCTTCAAGCCGATTATGTAAAAGAATTGTTTGATACAATTCACGAAGAATCGGTACGTATTCAAACCGAACTAATGAATACGAGCCTCAAGAAGGACTAATATGATTTCAGATCGTTTACTCGGCGCCACTGGCTCAAAATCTGTGGGCCTTGCCTCCGTTTTAATGAAGTTAAAAAAAGAAGGCAAAGATATCATTGCTCTCAATGTTGGTGAGCCAGATCTGCCAACACCTGATGTGGTTAAAGAAGCAACCTATAAGGCCATGCTTGAAAACCACACACGCTACTCACTAGTTGAGGGAATCCCTGAACTGCGTGAAAGAATCTCCACAAGATTTCAAAAGCAAACGGGACGTAAGATTGACCCGTCACAAGTTCTTGTTTCAAACGGTTCAAAACAAACACTTTATAACCTATTTCAAACTCTACTTAATCCAGGCGATGAGGTTATCATTCCGCGTCCATATTGGGTTAGCTTTCCAGAAGCAGTAAAGCTTGCAGGCGGGTCTCCTATTTTTATCGATGCTCCAGATCTTCAACTACCAGTTGAGGCTATCAAATCCGCTATTACAAGCAAGACGAAACTTATTATCATTAACTCTCCCAATAACCCATCAGGTGTTGTTTATAAAAAAGAAGATATGATTTCAATCGCTAATCTAGCTGTTGAAAAAAATATTCATATAGTCAGCGATGAAGCCTATGATGCTCTCGTCTATGATGATCAAGAAAAATTCAGTTTTGCTTCTTTGTCAGATGAAATTTTCAATCAAGTTATTTTTGTTCAAAGTTTTTCTAAAACATTTATGATGACTGGTTTTAGAATTGGCTACAGTATCGCCTCGCCTGAAATCACTAAAAATCTCAATAAACTACAAAGCCATTTAACAGGGAATAATTGTACTTTTGCACAATGGGGAGCTGTTGCAGCAATTGATCATGAAGAGGAAATTGTCCCCCCCATGGTTACGCTCATGAAAAAAAGAAGAGATTTGTGTCTTGAGCTTTCAAAAGGACTTTTTGAAGTAGAGACTCCAGGAGGTGCTTTTTATCTCTTTCCTAAAGTGACACAGTATTTTGACAGATTTAAAGATTCTGCAGAAATGGCGACATTTATATTAGAAAAAACAGGAGTTGCGGGACTTGGTGGTTCGGCTTTTGGTATGGAAGGACATCTTCGCTTTGCTTTCACGGCAAGTGAGTCTGATTTAAAAGAGGCCTTTCGTCGTATGAGAGAGGTACTGCTTTGAAAGTTGGAATCATTGGCTTTGGCCGTCTAGGAAAGTTGATAGCACGCTATCTGAAAGAAGATGCTGATGTCATTGTTTGTGATTTATCCGATGTTTCACAAGTAGCCAAAGAGCTAGGTGTTCAAACCGGAACACTTGATGAGGTTTGTCAGTGCCCTATCGTTATTC
>CAYGQW010000332.1:0-2282 GCA_964352175.1 uncultured Halobacteriovorax sp. | reverse complement strand
TGACCTGACTAAGGGTTTTGGGAGTTTTTTCATATTCTTTAATTGAATACTTCACTTCGTCGGATTTGATATTAAATGAGGTCATGAGAGAAAATAAAAGGATGATAGACGAAAATTTCATTAAAAACCTATTTGATTTTTGAGAGATTGTTCGATCTCTTCATTTTCATCTTCCAATATAGGCGCAAACCTTCTTGCATGCCCTTTGATTATATGAAAGCAGTCTTGAACAATTCCGCTGGCAAGAACTCGTGAAACTCCGCTTGCCTTTGAATAGACAACTGCTGAAGTACCAATAGGAATCATACCTTTTTGTTGGCTATCAAATTCCAAGACACAGGTATTATTATTCTTGAAAAAAAGCTTAGCGACATAACGATCGCCAAACTCTTTAAACTGGATATGAACGTCAATTGGAAAAGTGGAGTTAGAACCCCCGCCAAAACGGCATGAGGCTAAGGCAATATGAGTAAAGTAAAGCCTGCTCGGCTCCTCAACATAAATAGTACCAGTCTTAGGGTTGATCTCGACAACGACCAAGTCTCTTTGAGTCCCTGTGTTCCTTAGATCAAGCCCCGACTCTGCTCCTTGACCTAAAAAATAATGATGAATCCCTTTATGCTCAGTAATTATACTGTCTTCGTTACGAAGATTGATCTCCCCTTCAACAATCATCGTTGAAGGAATAAAGTCTTCTATTTCCTCACCTAAAGTCTTTCGCTCAAAAATATTTGTGTGCTTTACAGACTCCTCCATTGTCATAGTCATAATTTTTGCAATTTTAACTGTTTCGACTCGCCTCATATCAGACAATGGTAAAAGAAGTTTTCCTAGCTGTTCAGAAGAAAGTCCCGCAAGTAAAAAACTCTGATCACTAGATAAGTCGGGAGAAGAAAAAAGAGAAGACTCTTGAGTTTTTTGATTTTTTTGCAGCTTAGCGTAGTGACCTGTTGATACTAGCGGAGCTTTTAAAACTTCTGCTTTTTGAAAAAGAATTTCAAACAGCAAGTTAGTAGCAGCCACCTTTGCATTAAAAGCTTTGCCCATCAATCGATGTGCAACAACGGGATCATGAACTTTGGCATAATATTGATCTTGAGCATTCACTGCATAAAAAGGAATTTCAAGGCCATCGAAAATCTTTTTTATTTTTGCTAAGTCAGATAAGCTGTATTGAACAATTTTCTTGTCAATCTTAAGTGTCTCTTCACTTTCGGTGACTATTTGTTCATGAAATAGCACAGCAACAGCATGGACTTCAAAGCCCTGTTTTTTTAACAAATAAGCTGCAACGGCAGAATCCATCCGCCCAGTTACGCCTATCAGGATCTTTTCAGTTTTTGAACTCATAAAAAAACCGACCAAACAAATTGGTTATAAAGAGTAATTCCTTCCTATTATAACATAGACCTTTAATTAAAAGACATACAAGCCGACAAGATTATTATGTCGGCAGACTTTGAACAAAACGATATTCTACTTTTTAAATTTGAAAACGCTTCAAAGGGATGCAGACTAAAGCATTTTCTTCATTTTTTAAACTCACAAGGAACTAGAAGACCCATACGCTTTGCCTACATCGAAGCGGAAGGTCCACTGATAAGTAACCTATCTCTGAGAGAGAATATTTATCTAGATTCTATTCCGAATTCATTATCTGAAACTAAAGATTTTCAAATGAGGTCGTTCCTACAAAGATCGAGTAATCACCACTTGATAGATTTTTACAATAGAATCCCTTTACTGGATGAACTTCCTGGAAATGTTGATACTCAAACCAGAAAAATGGCTGCTCTCTTTAAGGGATTACTGCAAAGTGCAGAATACTTATTTTTAGAATCCCCTGAAAGATACTTGGATGATGAATCACTTAAAGTCTTCACAAACGCTTTACGTTTTCAGGCGGCCAGTAGATCTCAGACCGTATTACTGGATAGTGACAATCCTAAACTATGGTCTGCCTATGCCAACAAAATGGTCCTACAGAATGGCGGCGGAGTTTATGAAGTGGAGCCAATTTTATCAGGAAAAGTTAAGCGTAAATTTCTTGACCTTATTAATAAAGAAGAAGTTCCTGAGGGAAGTATCACTTTTTTAAATCTCGACAATTTATTATCTGCCCCTACAGGTAAAAATAAGAAAGCTGCGTAATCAATCATTCCATTGACAACATCGCTCCACTAAAACACAATAAATTAAAAGGTTTGCGAGGGATCTGTGCCAAAAAATTCAGAATTTAATTTCATAGATATCTTCGCTGGAGCCGGTGGTCTTTCCTGCGG
>CAYGQW010000331.1:0-2333 GCA_964352175.1 uncultured Halobacteriovorax sp. | reverse complement strand
AATCTCTGATTCAACTTTATCAGTTGAAATCTCTAAAAGGATTTCATCGATTTCAACTTTATCACCAACTTTTTTGTGCCATTTTGTGATGGTACCGTTTGTGATTGATTCGCCCATTTGAGGCATGACGATTTCTTGCTTGGCCATATATATCTCCTAAAAGGAATTCACATTAAAAGTTTAAAGCGCGTCCACGGGCAGCCAATACTGACTCTGCCAAGAACTCACCAAGTGTTGGGTGCGGATGAACAGTGGCGAAGATTTCTTCGTCAATGCCTTCCATTGTTCTAAATAATGCATACTCATGAATCAGCTCAGTCGCTTGTGTTCCCACGATATGGGCACCAAGAAGCTCTCCATGTTTTCCAAGAAGTGTTTTAACAAAGCCAACAGTTTCATTACTAGCAACGGCTTTACCGTTCGCTTGAAACGGCATCTTACCTACAGAATACTCGATACCTTTTTCTTTAAGCGCACGTTCTGTGTAACCAATTGAAGCCACTTGCGGCTGACAGTAAGTACAGCCAGCAATATTCATTTTATCAATTGGATGTGGGTGAAGACCTGACAAGTGCTCAGCTGCAACGACACCTTCGTGAGAAGCTGCGTGAGCTAACAAAGGAGGTCCAGACACATCACCAATAGCGTAAACGCCAGGAACGTTTGTCTGCATATTATCATCAACCACAATAAAGCCACGATCAGTTTTTACGCCAATCTTTTCAAGCCCGATATTGGAAATATTTCCCGTCATACCAACGGCAATAAGACCAAGGTCAAACTTATGCTCAATTGTTTTTCCGCCTTCAACAGCTGTGATCGTAACGTCTTTACCATTGTTTTTAGCAGAAACTTTCTCAACACCAAGATGAAGCTTGATGCCGTATTTTTTATAATGCTTTTCAACTTCTTTTGATGAATCTTCATCTTCGATAGGAAGAAGATGTTTTTGCATTTCAAAGATATGAACATCAACACCGAATGCATTCCAAAAGTAAGCGAACTCAACACCAATAGCCCCGGCACCTACGATTCCAACCGACTTTGGTAGCTCTTCAACTTTTAAAGCTTCCCAGGCACCTAAAAGACGTTTGCCGTCATGCTCAAGACCAGGAAATGTTCTGTAATTTGCACCAGTGGCGATAATCACTTTTTTAGCTTCTACAGTTTCTGTACCAGCTTTTGTTTTCACTTCAATGGTTGATGCCGATTTCATGGTGCCATAACCGGTGATCACATCAATTTTATTTTTCTTCATCAAATAGGCGATGCCTTTAGACATTCCTTCAGCAATACCGTTGGCACGTTTTACAGCAACGGCGCCATCAAGACCCTTTACATCGACGTTGATACCAAGAGCTTTAAGATCGTCCACTTCGTGAACTGCGTGCGCAGACTTTAAAAGAGCTTTAGTTGGAATACATCCACGGTTAAGACAAACTCCGCCAAGCTTATCAGCTTCAATAATGGCGACTTTCTTACCAAGTTGGCTTGCTCTAATAGCGGCGATATATCCACCAGGCCCAGAGCCCACAACTGCGACATCGTAGCTTTTCATTTTGCGTCCTCACCGAATCTACGCTATACCGTCTTTTCAACTGCAATTAACGTAGCTAAGCGTTTGTAAATAGAACACTTTTTTAGTGGTCAACATGATGGATGTCAACATAAGTCAGGCCCTTGATACATTCCTAAACGACGCTGAGCGCAGTATCTTACTGAGCACATTTCCAAATGGTGTCATTGCCATCGACCTCGAAACTACTGGGATCTCACCGTTGGTTGATAAGATCATTGAGATCGCCGCCATAAAACTAACACCAGAAGGGGTTTCAAGCTTTGAGACTTTGATTAATCCAGAGATCGAGATTCCCCCCTTCACAATTGATATACACGGCATCACTGACGCGATGGTTAAAGACCAGCCAGTCATCTGCGAAGTATTGCCTCAATTCGCGGAATTTATCGGTGATCTTCCACTTGTCGCTCATAACGCTAAATTTGATTTAGGCTTTCTGGTTTTTGATTATCATCAATTAAAAATGCCACTGCCAAAGTCTCAAGTTGTCTGCTCTTGCTTGGCCGCTAGAAAATCTCTTCGCGAAGTTGAAAACCATAAGCTTGGAACTCTTTGTCGTGAGCTCAATATTCCACTTGTAAATCACCACCGTGCCAGTGACGACGCTTGGGCCTCACTCGCTGTACTAGCTAAAAGTTTAGTGGCACAAAAAGCCTATGCCGGAAAAGTTCATCTTGGTGATGCGCTCATGTTAAAAGCGAAAGATTTTGAAAAAAATAAAGATATGGAAATCCCAACTCACCTTCGAGTTTTA
>CAYGQW010000330.1:0-2356 GCA_964352175.1 uncultured Halobacteriovorax sp. | reverse complement strand
CCGGCATTAGTAACGGCGCCAAGCTGTGTGTGCCATAAAATATTTCCCGAGGTATCGAGCTTCATGACAAAGGCATCTGAATTTCCATTCAGTGTTGCTTCACTCATGGCACCGGTAGTTTGACCTGCGCAGTAAACATTACCTGCAGTGTCGACAGAGACTCCGTTGCAATAATCATTACCTGTATTTGATCCACCCGCACTAGTAACGCCGCCAAGTTGGGTATGCCATAAAATATTTCCGGAAGAATCGAGCTTCATCACAAAAGCATCATTGCTTCCACCACTGGCTTCGCTCATACCACCGCTAGTGTAACCTGCGCAGTAAACGTTTCCATTAGAATCAGCTGCGACACCCTGACATTGATCATTTCCGGCATTGGAGCCACCGGCATTGGTAACGGCGCCGAGTTGGGTGTGCCATAAAATATTTCCTGAAGAGTCGAGTTTCATCACAAAGGCGTCATAGCCACCAGCATTTGCTTCGCTCACTCCACCGCTTGTAGAACCGGCACAGTAAACATTGCCAGCCAAGTCGACTGCAACATCATAACATTGATCAAATCCACCATTGGAGCCACCTGCATTGGTAACGGCGCCAAGTTGGGTGTGCCATAAAATATTTCCCGAGGTATCGAGCTTCATGACAAAGGCATCGTAAGTTCCTCCGGCATGAGCTTCACTCATAGCGCCACTGGTGCGGCCAGCGCAGTAAATATTGCCAGCGGAGTCGACGGCAATACCGTGACAATTATCATTTCCAACGTTGGATCCGCCTGCATTAGTAACGCTACCTAATTGAACAAACATAGAGGTAAGAAGGGATAATTGAATAACACTCGCCCCGCTTGAAGTTGGGTCGACAAATCCATCGCTCATGCTAGTTTCTTTAACTAATTCGCATGACGACAAAAAGAATAGAAATACTAGAAATACACATTTCACAGTATTCTCATCGGTTATTATGGAGTTTTAGTTTAACATGAACTTAATCTGTTGAAATTATTGAATTTTGTAAGTAAATATTGTAACTTTTTAGCTGCATTCTTTGTAACTTTAAAAAAATGTTTTACTGAGTTTAAAAATTTAAAGTTATAAAAATCATGATGACTTAGGGATTGAAGTTTCCGTCACTTTCAAGTCGCATAAGGAAAATATCATTACTGCCACCCCCATGGGCTTCGCTCATGGCGCCACTCGTATAGCCTGCGCAGTAAGCGTTACCAACTGAATCAACGGCAACTCCTGTGCATCGATCAGAACCAGTATTGGATCCGCCAGCATTAATCACGCCTCCAAGTTGCGTGTGCCATAAAACATTCCCTGAAGAATCAAGCTTCATGATAAAGGCGTCACTGCTTCCACCTATGACTTCACTCATGGGACCGGTAGTACGTCCCGCGCAGTAAACGTTGCCTACTGAATCAACTGATACTCCATTACATTCATCATATCCAGTATTGGAGCCACCGGCATTGGTAACGGCGCCAAGTTGGGTGTGCCATAAAATATTTCCCAAAGAATCGAGTTTCATCACGAAGGCGTCAGATCCGCCACCTCCGCTAGCTTCACTCATTGCTCCGCTTGTATAACCTGCGCAGTAAACATTACCAGCCGAATCGACTGCAATACCGCTGCATTGTTCATTACCAGCATTAGATCCACCGGCATTGGTAACGGCGCCAAGCTGGGTGTGCCACAAAAGAGTTCCTGAAGAGTCGAGCTTCATCACAAATGCATCCTGGACTCCGCCATTTGCTTCGCTCATACCACCGGTTGTTAGGCCAGCACAGTAGACATTGCCAGTCGAATCGACTGAGACACTAAGGCATTGATCTGTACCAGCATTAGAGCCTCCAGCATTAGTAACGCCGCCAAGCTGTGTGTGCCATAAAACATTTCCTGAAGAGTCGAGTTTCATCACAAAAGCATCAGAGCTCCCGCCTCCGTGAACTTCACTCATTGAGCCGCCTGTATAACCTGCGCAGTAAACATTGGCTAAGGAATCGACTGCGACACTGTAACATCGATCATCGCCAGTATTGGAACCACCAGCGTTGGTAACCGCACCAAGCTGGGTATGCCATAAAATATTTCCCAAAGAATCGAGCTTCATCACAAAGGCGTCATAAAAACCCCCTCCTCCATTTGCTTCGCTCATGCCGCCACTAGTTCTGCCAGCACAGTAAACATTTCCAGCAGTGTCAACAGAAACACTGTCACATTGATCAACCCCGACATTAGACCCACCGGCATTGGTAACAGCACCAACTTGAAAATAAAATAAAATATTAAGTGAATAATCAAGATACATAACGAACGAGTCAGAACGGACACCTCAACCACAATACCTCAAA
>CAYGQW010000329.1:0-2403 GCA_964352175.1 uncultured Halobacteriovorax sp. | reverse complement strand
TAATATTGCCACGCTCATAACGGCGAGCAATACCAGTAATCAACTCACCTTCACGATGTTTAAATTCAGAGAAAAGGATTTCACGTTCGGCATCGCGAACTTTTTGAAAGATTATTTGACGAGCAGTTTGAACGTCTACGCGTGTAAAGTTAGGGTTTTCGATCTTAATACCAAGTTGATCACCAACTTCTACATCTTCATCCAGTTCTTTAGCTGCATCTAATTTAATTTCAACGATTGGATCGCGAACATCATCAACAACGTTTTTATATTGGAAAATTTCGATATCACCATCATCAGGGTTGTAACGAGTTTCGTATTCACCTTGAATACCAAATTTCTTTCGTGCGGTTACAAGGAAAGCTTGCTCAATTGCTTTTACAACGATAGCTCTTTCAATTCCGCGATCTTTGCCAAGCGCCTCAATAACTCTACCAATCTCAGAAAAATTCATAAAAACGTCCTTTTAATAACACTAGTCTGTATCTAGATTTGCATTCTTTATAGTCTCAAAAGGTAGTGTGTAATTAACTTTGTCGAATCTGACAGTTAATGCACTTTCATCTTGAGAAATCAGTCTTACTTTTACCTTTTTTTGTCCTTTAAACTTCTTTGGACAAGTTTCCAACCCAACTACTTCTTCAAATCTTTTTTTCAAATTCAACGTTATGGGTTGATTTAAAGCAGACTCGAAATGTTTAACCGTTACAAGATTGCGATAAACACCTGGAGAAGATACTTCTAGAGTGAAGTTGGCAGGCAACCACTCCTCTTCGACGTATGGATCAAAGCCTCGATCAACTTTCACGCAATCTTCAATCAAGGCCGTGCCTGTAGATTTGTCTTCAATGAATACTTGAAGCAGCCCACTCGCGGGATTATAACAAAAGTCGTAAAGATCTAGTTCGGAATCAGATACGACTTTGAGACAAAGTTCTAAAAACTTTTTTTCAATTTCATTTAATTCTGTTTCTAGGGCATTCGCCATCGCGAAGTTTCCATATATAAAAAAAAAGGGTGGAAAAAAAATTTTCGTCCACCCAAACCAAATAACTTAAAAACTTATAGACGACCTTATTTACCAAAAGCGTAGCATCATGACAACTTAAAGCTTGAAATTAGGTAGAACTGTCCAACAATTTAGAACTTTAAAAACATACTGTAGGAATCCTGACCATCCGCATAAAAAGCTCTCACACGCCTTGAAACTTGCCATAAATGCTTAATATAGAAGTTAAAACCTCTCTCATTGTCCACTTGGACATCAAGCATAGCATCATCAAAACCTAGCGACTTCAGTAAATTAACGCTTTGATTCAACAGTTGTGAACCATGTCCCTTTCTCCATGATATTTTTTTAGTCATGAATTTAAGCAAATATGCATGGGGATGATTATCAAGCTCCCAAAGTGCCAATGCTTCGTTCTCGATCCACACTAGTAAGTATTTTCGTGAGGTTTTATTTAGATTGAGCCAATCACTTTTATCCCAAGGCCAGGGAAACTCCGCTTGATCAAGCTCGCTGCACCATTCAAATGGTATATGACCTTGGTTTTTACTTTGAAGATTATTCCAATACTGAGCATTCATTTTATAGATAAATCTCGTGATTTTTTGCCTTATTAATAGACTCTATAAAAGATTTAGCTCTTAAAATATCGTCATTATTATTATTTTTATTTTGAGTTTTAAACTTTGAACGAAGCAAAGCCTCTGCTCTTAAAATTAAATCAATATTTGGCGACTTAAGCTTATCCAAGCAACTAAATACTTCCGGTAAAACGGTCTGAGTTGTCATCGGTTGAGTTTGTCCGTAAAGAATAAATTTAACTAATGTCACTGCTTTTTCGATTGATTCTTTTTCTGTCGAAGTCAGACTACGGCTGTCAGCCACAGTCAAAGTCTCTTGCATGGATAAAAAGTCTTCAGCAGTGAGGTTTAGAGTCCTAAGCAGGAATGACCTTCTGCCAACACATTTAAGACGATTCCACTCTTTAATCCAAACTACAAAAGCTTCTTGAAAAAAAACTTGTTTCTCAATTCGAAAAAGAGCTCTGTCTTTAACTAGAAGATTTTCTTGTGAAAAACAAGAAAATGAGAGAAGAAAAATAAGAGCAAAACGCCCTACCACAAGTTAAACAGGAGAGCTTAGTTCAACGTTTCCAATCGTCGCTGCATTTTGGCCGCGGGATTCGTTGTGAAAGCGAATGTTCACATGAGGATTGAAGGTATAACCATCTTTTCCACGGATAATATACTTACGCTTATCAGACTTATCGTTTCTATCACCTTTAGGTTCAATTAACTTTCTAAGACGAGAAACACTTGTATAGATTAGCTTATCGTGAATAAGAGGGTTGTATTCATCCTTCCAAATCATGCTGGCAAGCTGGTCTTTATCGT
>CAYGQW010000328.1:0-2408 GCA_964352175.1 uncultured Halobacteriovorax sp. | reverse complement strand
CACAATAGCAAGCCAAACACACTGAAAGAGTTGAGTTAGAAAGATAGTTATAGCACTTGAGGAAAAATGCATGAGGTCCTTAACGTAAGAAACAACGATCGCAACAAAGACACCGGCGATTGTACCAATCTCCCAACCCTCAACCGTATAAAAAGAATGAATCCATTGAATTGTCAGAACCATTACTGGAATCCAAGGACTTCTAAGTTTGAAGGTAATATATAAAACGATAAGAACGTTGAATGGGACACGATAGCGGATCATTCCAAACATTGGAAAAAGTGAGCTCGCAAGAGTTTCCAAAACAATCAGGATGAGAATAGTTACAAACATTCGAGTGATCAGGTGCCTTAACTGAGAATTCATTGATCATCACTCCCATCAAAGGCATCTAAAGCATTCCATTCTAATTTCTTACTTTCATCAGCATTAGAGACAAGGACAATAACTTCTTCTAATCTAGAAAAATCCACTGCCGGACTAATCTCAATATGCTGAGTAATTCCATAACTTTGACGTTCAATCTTGGCCACTTTTCCTATGACGAGCCCTTTTGGATAGATATTACCTAAGCCAGAAGTTAGAATCATATCATCAAGAATTACCGGCTCCGTTCTCGTTACATATTTCATGAGAGCTAAGCGATCAGTATAGCCTTCAATAATACCGTGAGCGCGAATACGAGCGACAAGTCCATCTACTCTATTATTGGGATCAAGGATCGTGAGCACGTCGGCAAAATGGTCAGTTAGTCGATAAATATAACCCACAACTCCATCTGACGTTACAACTGGAGATTGAATTTTAACTCCATCAGTTGCGCCCTTATTTATTCTAATAACTCGAAAATCACTGGAAGCATCCCAAGCAACGATCTGCGCTAGAACTTCTTGATGTTTTAAGTTTTGTCCAAACTTTAAAAGTTGTTTCAGTCTTTCATTTTCTTTAGTGGTTTCAGAGGTTGCAAGAAGATCAGCTTCAAGTTTTGAAATCGCTTTTCTTAAATTTTCATTATTTTTACTGGCATTAACATTAGCAACATAGTGATTGACTATATCACTCAGCCAATTTTGCGAATCAGTAAAAGCTCGCTGCACCGGCCCAAAAGAATCAATCATGAAGTCATCGAAGAATGTAGTTTCGCGATAGGCAAAATCTCTTTTCGCGAAGTGGTAAAATGAAAATCCCAGCACTAAAACCGTAAGAACAACTTTTAATCGCTGAGTACTATCTTGTACAAGTTTCAACAGACTTTCCGTGTCATAATTTTTCTTCTTATAAAGATATCTAATCGGTGATGGATCATCCACCTTAAAAACATCTAAGTTGCGGAAAATCTTTACTCTACGGTCAAAGATTTGGATAATACCCAGATCGAAAACGCCAGCAGGAGCCCGTATGTCTTCAAATTTCCAGAAAAAGTCCACAAACGTGTTTTTAACACTCTTTATTGGCTTCATTGTGATTTCATTTATGTTTACTGGATACGAATCCATGAAAGGTCAACCGGACACAGTCGCAACTGTTGATGATCAAAATATTAGTTTTCGTGAATATCAATCAGAGTTTAATCGTCAGATTGAGTTTTATTCACAGTACATAGCTGGAGGACAAGTCCTTTCGAGTAAGCAGATTAAAGACTTTAATATCAAGCAGAACGCTATCAAGAGTCTTGTTAACAATCGCCTATCATCAAGTCTTGGACAAAAACTTGGTGTTGTAGTCCCCAGCGAAGAAATTAGACAATCAGTTAAGCAACAAGAGTTTTTCCAAACAAATGGACAATTTGATATTAGTAAATATAAAGCTATCCTTCGTGCCAACTCTCTAACACCAAGTGATTACGAACAAAATGTAGAGCGTGAATTGATCTCTTCAAAGACAAGCACGATTCTTAATAAGTTTCCAGTCTCTAAGAATTTTTTAGATGATATTGAAGGCTTCAAAAAACAGAAAAAGCAAGCTGATATTGTTCGTTTGTCTAAAGATGAAATTTCAAATATGGTTCAGATTTCAAAAGATGAAATTAAGACTTACCTGGCAGATACAACAAATATGGAGAGGGTTAAGTCACTATTCAGCGAGAGAAAGCCAAATCTTGACCAGCAAGAAGAAGTTGAAGCCAGACATATTTTGGTCAGACCTGGTGAAAAAGAAAGCGATACTGATCTTCTAAAACGGATTCAAAAAATTGAAAAGCAAACAAACGCAAAGAACTTTGCTGACATGGCGAAGAAGTTCACAGAAGAGCCCGGTGGAAAAGAAAAAGGGGGAAGTCTAGGAAGCTTTGGCAAAGGTCGTATGGTGCCAGCTTTTGAAGAATCAGCTTTTTCACTCCCTGTTGGTCAGGTTTCAAAACCAATTAAAACTGATTTTGGTTACCATTTAATCTTAGTTGAAGCTAAAAA
>CAYGQW010000327.1:0-2492 GCA_964352175.1 uncultured Halobacteriovorax sp. | reverse complement strand
AGATCCAGCTAATTATAATTTTGAATTGAAAAGCTTAGATATATTTTTCCCCGGTAAAGAAGTAAAAGCTGCAGGTACATCAAAAGAAATTTCAAGCGAGGGAGAGAGTACTCAACTTAGATTTGAAGTTAAACATCTGCGTTATGTCTTTCCAGTTTTGACTCAAACTCAAGACGGAAAGTTTTTAGACTTTATGGCTCGACTGCCGCAGTATTTTTCCCATGATCTTTTTCATCAAGCCTTAATTAACAAATTGGGGAAGCAAGACACCTATTTAAACAAAGATGGAACGGCAGTTTATCAATGGAAAAACAAAAATGGTCTTCGCCACGTCTATGCCGGAGCATGCACGATAACCTGTTTTCCAATTTACTATGCAGTTTACCCAGAAGGCTCAGAAAAGAAAGATCCAAAACCAATGCTCATTCGATTTCTTAAACTTGAGGCGAAAGACTAACCTCACGACCTTTTTGATTGGCAAAATAAGCCCAAGCAACACCAGCAAAGATCATGATTAAACAAAGAATTTGTCCCATGGTTGTGGTGCCACCGAAATAGTAACCAAGCTGACTATCGGCTTCACGAAAATATTCAACAATAAATCTAAAGCATCCATAACCCATTAGAAAAACGGCCGAGATCACTCCATAGCGTTTAACTTTAGGGTAGATCAACCAAAGAATAATAGTTAAGACAATTCCCTCTAAAATACCTTCATAAAGTTGAGAAGGATGTCTTGGATATGGCCCACCAGCAGGGAAGATCATGCCAAAGGAAGAATCAGTCACGCGACCATAAAGTTCACCATTAATAAAGTTGCCCATGCGGCCAAAGAAAAGACCTTGGCAACCAGCAAGTGAAGCATTGTCCATAACCTGAAATAAAGTAAGCCCATTTCTTTTCGCAAAAACATAGCCACCAATAATCATCCCCACGATAGCGCCATGAAAGCTTAGGCCACCCTGCCAAACCATAATGAGTTCACTTAAGTGGTCTTGATAATAATCCCAGTTATAAATAAAGACATAAGCTGTTCTTGCACCTAAGAACATTCCGATGATCATATGAGTGATGAGTGAATCAATTTTAGTCGTAGGCAATGGAAAGAAGCCACGTTTTGAGAGGATCTTTAAGAGAAATCCCGAAATGATAAAACCCACAACGTACATGAGTCCATACCAACGTACAGCCAGAGGACCTATAGAAAATATAACAGGATCAAATTGAACAACCATGCCTACATGGTCGCCTCAAGGCTTTATAATGACAAGTCTGTTCTTGGCTTAAAGCTATCGCGAGGATGAACTAGACCTTCAACATCACGCGCAAGCGATTGAATCATTTGTCTGACACCAACGGATAAACCTTGTGCGTCTATAAACGAAGTTGTGGCAGCTAAAAATGCCATCACTTCAGAGCTATTCATTTTTAAATTTTTATTTTGAAGAGAGTTGTCGAGCCTGATGACTCTAAAACGTGGCTTCATACGATTAATGCCATCGATAGAAAAAACTTTTCGACCTCGAACATCAATAAAAACTGCCTCTCCAACACTATCTCGTTGATTCATCACAACGATTCCTTCTTCAACTGGAACTCCCCAAAAACCAACAATCCCAAGCGGAGCTAAGGCCCAAGTAAGATAGCGATTAATAACGACTCTGCAGTCTTTCTCATCGCTACCAAAATGACTCTCGCATCCCATTGTCCAATCTCTCGCCGTAAAAGCATAAATTATAAGTGCGACATTTTTATGGCGATAAACGCGGTAACCTTCTTTTGGAACAATACTTTCTGCTCCATAACGGTCACTGCTAGCGACATAAGCAATCTGCCTGGCAACCGCTGGAGAAGCTTCCTGAATATCTAAAAGTCTAGCGTGCTGACTTTGCTTTGCAGCATCTTCATACTCGGTTTCAGAAGATTCGCTAAAACGCAAAGAAGCTAAAGTGTTACTTAAATCATTACCGAAAGATGTCGAATCAAACCTCACAAAAATAGGAAGTTTGTGACCTTTCTGATATTGAAAGTATTTCATTGAATTTTCAGCTACTTGTATTGTCATGGCTAATGCCCTCCGTTTTACTTATCGTCGGAGCCAGCATGCTTATTAGGAAGTTGAATTACGCAAGGCAAAATATGCCGAAGATCAATTGACGTGGGGCCTCTAAACGTCTATAAACCAATGCTTAAACAGACTAAACTTCAGGGATTGCAAGCGCTCTAAGCCTCCTGAATTTGTCATTATCGTGGAGTTCATATGTACGGTATCGTTGAAATTGGTGGACACCAATATCGCGTTTCAGCTGGCGACATCATTGACGTTCAAAAGCTTGAAGCAGAAGTTGGAAAAGCTGTAGACTTCGACAAAGTTCTTTTTGTTGGCGGAGACAAAGCTGTTGTTGGTCTTCCAACTGTTAAAGGTGCAAAAGTAAGTGCACAAGTTATTAAACAAGATAAATCTCGCAAAGTGATTATCTTCACTCGTAAGC
>CAYGQW010000326.1:0-2532 GCA_964352175.1 uncultured Halobacteriovorax sp. | reverse complement strand
GGGTGCAGAGCTAATGGACGAAGTTAAGAAGAAGTATGGTAAAAAAGTTAAAATTGCTTTCAAAAACTATCCGCTTCCATTTCATACACATGCTAAAGACGCTGCCCATGCAGCTCTTTGTGTAAATGATCAAAAGCCCGAATATTTTTGGAAATTACATGACGTTATGTTTGCTGATCAAACGAAACTTTCACCAGCTGATCTTAAAGCATCGGCTAAAAAAATTGGTGCTAAGGTTGATGAGTTTGATAAGTGTATGAGTAGCAATAAGTTTATGGCCTCAATCGAAGCGGATATGGAGCAGGGCAAAGAGCTCGGCGTTCAATCAACGCCAACGTTTTTTATCAACGGACAGTTAATCAATGGGGCTCATCCATTAGAAGTATTCTCTGATATTATTGATCAGGAATTAGTTAAGTAATCGTTTTTACTTTATTCGAAGCGTCCCACGGAGATTCTTGCCTGGGACGCTTTTTTTTTACCATTCCGCTAAAATTATTAGGATGACCCTATTGGGGTAATTTGAAGTTTTAGGGAATTTCATGGAAATCAACGATTATAATTCAAAACTGGCTTCAACGAGAACTCGCTATCGTGACGCTGCAGATTCGTTGAAAGAGAATTATGACAATCGCCTGAAAGAGATTGAAAATACCCATGAAATGATCCGTACTAAGCAGCGTGATAATTATATTTCAGATAAAACAGATTTAGAGAGCCAAGTTCAAGAGCTTGGAGATAATTACAATGCTAAAACCCGTGAAACAATCGATCAAAAACAAAATGAGTACCGTGATCGTGTGATGGCGCAAAAAGCTGACTATGAAACGGAAATGAATGCTACTAAGAGTGATTTACGCCAACGTCTTGATGAGCTTTCTAGTAGCTATCGCTTAAGTGCAGAAGAACGTGACTCGAATTATGCTCACACTGGTGAGCAAAATAAAAAGCGTTACGACGAAGCTCTTAATTCATCGATCACTAAATATTCAAACGAAGCTAAAAGAGCAGGGGATATGGCTCAAGAAGCTCAACAAAACTACAAAGAGCAAATGGGAAAAGAGAGACGTGAGTTAGTTAATCAGCATAGAGACGACAGACAAAGCCTCATTAAGCAATCTTCTAGTCTTAAAAATTCTGCTAAGTCTGCTCACCAAGAAGAATTAGAAACACTTAGAAAAGTTCAAGGCGCAGAGTTGAATTCGCGTCAGTCCCATAATGATCAAAGACTGCATAATCAGCGTTATCAAAGTAATCTTCAAGCCAATCGTATGCGTGAGTCATTTGAAGAAATGGCTAAAAAAATGGAAGATTCAACCAAGCGTGAACTCTCAAGAATGAATCAAGAAAACGTTGATAAGCAGGTTGATTTACAAGACCGCTTTTCAAAAAACCGTGGGGACCTTGAAAGAAAGCTTGCTAGTGTTGAAGAGTCATCTTCATACTTAAATAAATCAAATACAGAAGATCGTATTAGAAAATCCAGTGATGCCCGTGTTAAAAATGTTCGCTCTCAAATGGATGAACATTCAAAGCGTGCAACAATTAAAGAAGAGCGACTAGCCGAGGGCTTTCAACAAGAACTTGATTCACAGGCACTTGATGCAAGAACTGCGATTGGTAAAAAAGAGCAAGAAATTAATCGCCTTAATGGGGAAGTTATTGGCGGCTTAAAAACTAAGCATATGGAAGCTGCAGAAACTTTGAAGCAGCAACAACGCAATACTGAGGCAAGCGCTGAAGAAAGTGTTCTTAAAACGAAGCGCTCTAGTAAAAATCAAATCAATACTCTTCATAAAGAATATGGAAGACAGATCAATGCACTTCAAGAAGATAAGTCTCAATCAATTGCTAATCTTCGTGTTGAGCAGTCTAAAGAACAAACTGAATATTTAAAAAATGTTCAACGAAATGTTAGAGACGAAAAACTGGAGATGCAGGACGATTTCCAAAATAAATTCTCAACGAAAGTCGATCAGCTGAATCAGAAAATCTCAAAACTCGAGCTTGAGCAACAACAAACAATTGAAAAATATGAAGCTCGCCTAAGTCAGTTGCACACAGAAAATTCTAGAAATACTGTTGCTAATAGCATCGCTGAAGAAGATCGCCGTTCGGAAGATCAACGTGCCTTTCAAAGAGCTTTTTCTGATCAACAAAGAACTTTTGACGATCGCTTAAAGCAAATTAAGCGTGACGTAGATTCACAGCTTGCAAAAATGAAGCATACTAATGAAGTTCAAGTCGGAACGATTACTCGTGACTATGAAAACAAGTTAATGCGCGAACGCCAAGAAAGCGACAAAGAGCTTAAAACGAAGCTGGCAACGGCTGAGTCTGAATATAAGCGTTTCCAAAGTTTCCACGAGACTCAGATGAACGCCATTAAAGATCAGTATGAGCTTAAAATGGAAAAGCTAAGACAGGCCAATGTTGACGCCAACCTGAAGATGGATCAAAGAAGTACTGATCTAGCCTAAAGCTTCATTCCCCAAGCCAAAACTTCCTGCTATGATGACTCCAAATAAGGGA
>CAYGQW010000325.1:0-2535 GCA_964352175.1 uncultured Halobacteriovorax sp. | reverse complement strand
TTACGTGCAGTACGTACAATAGTTTGACGGGCGCGTTTTTTAGCAGACTTATGGTTAGCCACGGGGACTCCTCACTCACATTCACTTGTGTTAACAAAAATCGAAGCCCATTTTTAGACTTCTAGTGGCCAGTTGGCAAGGTTTTATTTGAGATTCCACTCGCTTGAGTATACGATGCAAGCGATTTCCAGTACTTATTTAACGCTATTTGCCATTGGTGACGAGGTAATAAATGTCTGAAATTAAGACTATCGGTGTTGTTGGAGCCGGTCAGATGGGTCGAGGAATTGCTCAAGTCGCAATTCAATCGGGCTTTGATGTCCTCTTATTTGATGCTTTTCCCGAAGGTTTAAATAAAGGTGTAAGCTTCATTCAAGGACAGCTTGATAAAGGTATTGAAAAAGGAAAGTGGGATAAAGCTACAGCTGAGTCAGCTCGTGCTCGCTTAAGACCAATCGAAAAGATCAGTGATTTAAAGATCTGTGACATGGTTATTGAAGCAGCCACGGAAAATAAAAAAATCAAATTTGAAATCTTTAAACAGCTAGATGAAGTATGTGCACCGCACGCTATTTTAGGCTCAAATACTAGCTCGATTTCGATTACTGAAATTGCGGCTCAAACAAAACGAGCTGATAAAGTTGCTGGAATGCACTTTATGAATCCAGTGCCAGTCATGAAATTGGTTGAAGGTATTAAGGGCCTAGAAACTTCAAACGATACTTTCGATACTGTGAAAGCTACTTCTGAAAAAATGGGCAAAACTTTTGTTGCTGCACGTGACATCGCTGGCTTTGCTGTGAATAGAATTCTAATGCCTATGATTAACGAAGCTGTTTACGCTCTTTATGAGGGAATTGCTTCGGTAGAAGATATTGATACAGCGATGAAACTTGGGACCAATCAACCGATGGGCCCGTTGACCTTAGCTGATTTTATTGGCCTTGATACTTGTCTTGCGATCATGGAAGTTCTCCATGACGGTCTTGGTGATACAAAGTATCGTCCATGCCCTCTTTTGAAGCAGTATGTACTGGCAGGAAGAATGGGGAAAAAATCAGGAAAAGGATTTTATGACTACTAAATTTGAAATGATTACAGTTGAGAGAAAAGGGGATTTTTCTCTTATCACGCTTAATCGTCCAGAAAAACTAAATGCTTTAAACTCTACAGTACTATCCGAACTAAAGATTGTTTTTGATGGTTGGTCACAAAACTCTGAAAATCTTAAAGGCGCGGTTTTTACTGGTTCAGGAGACAAGGCATTCATTGCTGGTGCAGACATTGCTCAAATGTCTCAAATGACAGTTGCCGAAGCTCACGAATTTGGTGAACTGGGTCAGTCAGTAACTCTTGCAATCGAAAATACTCCCTTTCCTGTCATTGCAGCTGTAAATGGCTTCGCTCTTGGCGGTGGCTGTGAAATTGCTATGGCCTGTGATTTTATTTATGCCACAAACACAGCTGTGTTTGGTCAACCTGAAGTTAAGCTTGGACTTATTCCAGGTTTTGGTGGGACTCAACGCTTAGCCAAGTTGATTGGACGCGGTCGCGCTAAAGAAATTATTTACACAGGAAGAAACGTTAAAGCTGATGAAGCTTATAGCGTTGGTCTTGTTACAAATCTTTTTGAGACAAAAGAAAATCTAATCGAAGGTGCCTTCAAGACTCTCGACTATGTCTCAAAAGTTTCTCCTAATGCTGTAAAGCTATCTAAGCAAGTGATGAACGAAGGCAATGACTTAACTGTTGAACAGGGTCTTAAGGCTGAGTTGACTCAATTTGCTTCAGTGTTTTCTTCAGAGGATATGAAAGAAGGCTGTACTGCTTTTGTTGAAAAGCGACCAGCTCAATTTAAAGGATGCTAAAATGAGTGATTATCAAGAAATTCGCGACATGGTTTCTAAGTTTGCTGATGCAGAAGTTGCACCACTTGCTATGAAGATCGACCAAGAAGGAAAAATCACACCAGAGCTTATCAAAAAGCTTGGAGAAAATGGATTTCTCGGTTCATATATTCCAGAAGAATACGGCGGGGCTGGGATGGATTACACATCTTACTCTATTATCGTTGAAGAAATTTCACGTGCTTGTGCTTCAACTGGTGTTTTAGTTTCAGCTCATACATCTCTATGTGTTTGGCCAATTCTTGAATATGGCACAGAAGAACAAAAGAAAAAGTTCCTTCCAAAGCTTGCGACAGGTGAGTGGATTGGAAGCTTTTGCTTGTCTGAGCCAGGTGCAGGAAGTGATGCTGGAAGCTTAACAACTTTTGCTGAAGATAAAGGTGATCATTTTGAAATTACTGGTGCTAAAAACTGGATTACTAATGGACGTGAAGCCGATGTAGCGATCGTGTTTGCTAAAACCAAAAAGACTGACGACTATAAGGGCATTTCAGCCATTATCGTAGAAACAAAATCTCCTGGTTACGAAATCATTAAGATCGAAGACAAGCTTGGCATTCGTGGATCATCTACAGCTGCACTTGCTTACGATAAGATCAAGGTTCCAAAAGCGAATCTACTTGGTCAA
>CAYGQW010000324.1:0-2543 GCA_964352175.1 uncultured Halobacteriovorax sp. | reverse complement strand
AATGAAAAAGGTAAAATTAAAGTTAACGTTTCTATTTTCGGGAGACCAACCCCGGTAGAGCTCGACTTTTCACAGGTCGAAAAAGTTAGTTAGTTGGGAGATCAGTAGATCGCAAGGAGTATTTTATGGCTAAAAAAGTAACAGGTTTCATCAAGCTTCAAATTGATGCTGGTAAAGCCAACCCGTCACCACCAATTGGTCCAGCTTTGGGTCAACGTGGTGTGAACATCATGGAATTCTGTAAAGCTTTCAATGCAAAGACTCAGAAGTCTGCAGGTATGATTCTTCCAACAATCATCACTGTTTATTCTGACCGTTCATTCAGCTTTATCACTAAGACACCTCCAGCTTCATTCTTGATTAAAAACAAGATGAAACTTAAGGCTGGTTCTAGTAAGCCAGGTCACGATGTTGCCGGAACGATCAGTGAAAAAATCGTTAAGGAAATTGTAGACACTAAGAAGGCTGACTTAACAGCTGCTGACGAAGCTGCTGGTATGCGCACTGTTGAGGGGTCAGCTCGCTCAATGGGTCTTAAACTAGAATATAAATAATAACTAACGGGAGACCTAATAAGTCGCTTGAACCGAGAGAGAGAAACTATGAGAAAACCATCTAAAAAATACACTGCGGCTTTGGCCAAAGTTGATACTGAAAAAGCATACGCAATTGACGATGCAATTAAGACAGTTAAGGAAGTAGCTTTTGCTAATTTCGATGAAACTGTTGACCTTGCTTTTCGTCTAGGTGTTGACCCACGTCACGCTGATCAAATGATCCGTGGTGCACTTGCTATGCCTGCTGGTACAGGCAAGACAGTTCGCGTTTGTGTAATCACTTCTGGTGAGAACATCAAAGCTGCTGAAACTGCTGGTGCTGACTTTGTTGGTGGCGATGATATCGTTGCTAAAATTGCTGGTGGCTGGCTTGATTTTGACCGCGTTATTGCTTCCCCTGATATGATGTCTAAACTTGGTCGTATCGCAAGAGTGCTTGGACCTCGTGGTCTTATGCCTAACCCAAAACTTGGAACTGTTACTCCTGACGTTGCAAAGGCTGTTACTGAGCAAAAAGCCGGTAAAGTTGAGTACCGTACAGATAAGACAGGGATCGTTCACGTTCCAATCGGAAAAAAATCTTTTACTGAAGCTCAACTTCGCCAAAATTTAAACGCGATTTTGAATGCAATTGTAAAAGCTAAGCCATCAAGTGCTAAAGGGACTTATTTGAAGTCACTTACCATCTCAACAACAATGGGACCTGGTGTAAGCATTGATACTTTGGAAGCTGTAAGTACAGCTGGCTAATTAATTGAATAACTGGGGTAGAAGAAGGGCGGTTTGAGGTAACTCATATAAATCCTCCCTGATATCTCCCTCCGAAAAAGCTGTAGGAGGTTTTAATGCTGAGTCGATCCGACAAAGAAGCGATTGTAAATTCGCTAAAAACGGACTTCGGTAATGCTAAAGCTGTGTTTTTAACAAATCTTATTGGAGTCACGTCTAACGACGCTGTTGAAATCCGTAAGAGTGTTAGAGATATGCAAGGCAAAATCGTTGTTACGAGAAACAACTTGTTTAAGAAAGCTGCAGAAGGCAATGGCGCTTCAGTACTTTTCGAAAACTTGAAAGGTCCACACGCAGTGGCTTTCGCTTTCGATGATGTACCTGGTGTTGCAAAGTGCTTAAAAACTGCAGGCGCATCACATGAGGTAGTTGAGCTGAAAGGCGGCTTCTTCGATGGCAAAGAACTTTCAACCGCTGAAGTAAAGCGTTTGGCAGATCTTCCATCACGCGACGAAATGCTTGGAACATTGCTTGCGACATTTATCGCACCTGTTTCTGCTTTTGCCCGTGTTATGCATGCAATTAAAGAACAAAAAGAAGCAGGCGCTACATCAGCACCTGTTGAAGCTTAATAACTTAAAACTAATTTAGAATTTATAGGAGTCCATAATGAGTATTACTAATGAACAATTGATCGAACACATCTCTAAAATGTCAGTACTAGACGTTGCTGAACTAGTTAAAGAACTTGAAGACAAGTTCGGCGTATCTGCAGCTCCTGTTGCTGTTGCTGGTGCTGGTCCTGCTGCTGCTGCTGAAGAGCAAACTGAATTTACAGTTGTTCTAGCTGCTGCTGGTGACAAGAAAATCAACGTAATTAAAGAAGTACGTGCAATCACTGGTCTTGGCTTGAAAGAAGCTAAAGATCTAGTAGAAGGCGCACCTAAGACTGTTAAAGAAGGTGTTGATAAAGCTGAAGCAGAAGAAATCAAGAAAAAGCTTGAAGCTGCTGGTGCTAAAGTTGAGCTTAAGTAAGCAATTGGCTTATTTAATAGCTTAGCAAATAGTTGAAAACGGGTGAGAAGGTGCCTGACACTTTCTCGCCTTTTTGTGTTTTTAAAAGAATGTAACTGAACGACCGCGCGCCTGCGCTTATGCCAGGAGATATGTGATGACTGAGGTTTTTGCCCCGAACCAATGGTTTCGTAAAAACTTTTCGAAAACCCCTACTGTATTAGAGACTCCGCCTCTAATGCG
>CAYGQW010000323.1:0-2562 GCA_964352175.1 uncultured Halobacteriovorax sp. | reverse complement strand
TTTAGAATCTCTTGCAAACGCTGAGTTCTAAGATCAAGGTAGCGATACTTAAGTCTTAAATCTTCCGTGGCATCAACTGAGCCGTAAGGAAGAAATGGAATACTATTAATATCACTTTGTGATAAAAGCTCTAAAGATTCAACTTGAACTTCAACTTCACCAGTACCCATTTTAGTATTTTTGGCACTGTCAGGCCTGGCACCAACTTTACCCTTGGCCAAAACAACTGACTCAAGCGAGCATTTTTTTAAAATGGAAAGGTCGCCTTTAAATTGCTCAAAGCCTAATTGAGTAACGCCAAATTTATCGCGAAGATCCATGAAATGAAGACCACCAAGGTCCCTGGACTTATTCACCCAGCCAGCAACGATGACGTCATTGCCAATATCACTTGCTCTTAACTCACCACAATTGTGAGTACGCATAAGTCCAGTTTTTATAGCAGAATGATTCGATTCCATTGTCACCTCTTCGTGCATCTTCTAGGATAGAAGGCATGAATAAATTTATGCCCCAAATAAGCCTAAAACTCATCCTTTTTTTATCTTTAAGCGTATTTATAGGCTGCCAAGATAAAACTGTCACAGCGCAAAATGAACCCGCTACCTTTAAAGAACTGCGTACGCCAAATGAGAATGATCCACTTGACTCTGTGCGACGTTTTAGCTTAGCAAGCCCATCGGGTCGAATGGTTAAAACTGTCTTACTCGTTTCAAGGAAAGAACAATCAGTAGGACTGTCAGGCACAAAAGACGATGAATTCCAAGATAACGAAGCTGCTTTGTTTTGGTCTACAGAAGAAGTAGAAAGACGTTTTTGGATGCCAGATACCTACTTTAATCTTGATCTTATTTTTTTAGATGGGGAATTAAAAATTGTTGAGATTGATCGTAACTTGCAAGCTCATCCAGGAATGGATGAACCCCCTAATATTGTCTTTTCAAAAACTGTTTTATCTAGATTTATCCTTGAAGTTAAAGCCAATAGTGAATTTTCCAAAAATCTTAAGATCGGGGAGCGCCTGCAAGTTCTGGCGCCTTTGAGTCTTTCGCAAATAGAATCAAAAATTCGTCAGCTGCAATAAAGCCTAGGTGCTCTCGGACTAATTTTTTTTGATGAGTGGCACTAGCTTTAATCATTTCAATTTCACCACGTAACGCTTCATTTTCAACAACCACGCGCTCTTTTTCATAAACTCTTTCATTAAGTTGTGACTTGCGTTCATAGTAATCCATCACTCCTCCACCGGAGAAGATCAACCTTAGAACTAAAACTCCGCAAACTGCCCAAAAAACCTTCACGACAGTATCATTAACATTGAGTGGTTTAGTCAGGTTTGAGCGTCTTTTTTGGGTTTTCGTTTTAACCCGTGAATTGGCTTTAACTAGCGCCGTCGATCTTTTTGAATAACTGACTGGAGCCGGAGGCTTTCTTGGTCCTTGTCTCATGGTACTTGAAAAGCGAACTTGTTCAGCATCTTGCGCGATAGTTGGGCCATTCGAATTAGAACCTGAAGTCCATGATGATTGGGAGTTCGGGCTTTGACGAGACATCTGAACTGTTTCACGTTTAGCTTGTTTTGCACGATTTCTTTCGATGGCTTTTCTTAAGCGATCAGAGCCTAGGCCCTGTGAATGACTAGCAGTTTCCACAGTAAACATCCTGTTATCAGAATCAACTTCCTGTTGATAATTCAATTATAGTCGAATGATGCTTTAGCATCAAGATAGGTTTGTTTTTTTCTCTAATTTTAAAGTTAATTGGTTCCAAAAGTTTCGAACACTAGCCAATTCATTGAGATAGAAAAATAAGGTGCGACCAATTTCATTAGCACCAAAACCGGTTAAATCAACAGGCGCCTTCCCTTTTGAAAAGATATCCCTTAAGGCTTTAAAGCCATTACATTGTTGATCAACTGGCTTAATGATCAATCTTCTCTCATCGCAACTAAACTCTCTAACACTAAAAAGTGATTTCAAAGAGTTTTTGAGTTCACCAAAACGTCTGTGTGCTAAAGCCTCATCTCCCATAGGACCAAGTTTTATAAAACTCTTTTCACGGTCTATACTTTGCGCCTTAAAGTAAATAATCAGGCTTCCTTCGTTAGGTTCCATCCACCAGCTATAACCAGGATCACTCAAATTACAAAGCATATCTTCATAGAGTGGGAAGCGACGATTAAACAACTGATCCATCACAACTTCAGCCTGCTCAATAAAATCACAGCGAAAGTGATGAATCTCAACTTCTTCATCGTCTTCAAGTTTTAAAGAACTTCTCAAAGAACGATCTCCACTAACTAGTTCTTCATAACTTTCATGAATATTTTCACAAGAGATTCCGCGTAGGCTAAAAGTGCTTCCGCCAGTAACGACGCGGTAGAGAATTCCAGGTCCTTGAGGTCTAAAGTTTTGACCTGATGGACGAAAGTCTCCTTCCATATCATCGAACATACTTGGATCTAAATTCATAGAAAGCTCGAGAGTTTCTCGTGCCATTAAATCGAATTGCATTAAGCTTGAATCCATTCAAACCTCAGTTGTGTATCATCCTACTAGTAAT
>CAYGQW010000322.1:0-2613 GCA_964352175.1 uncultured Halobacteriovorax sp. | reverse complement strand
CTCCATCATTACTGGCTGCTGATTCTGCGTGTTCCGAAAAGCCAACTAGAGAAATATTTTTTTGAGCAAGCTGAGTTAAAGTTTTTGGTAAACTTACAACTTGAACCAACGGTACATGTTCCAACGCACCGCTTGCAATTCTAGCAAACGACGGAGTAACCCCAAAACTTCCTTTTTTTGCAAAAACAATGGCATCACAGCCAAAAAATGAAGCTGTTCTTAAAATGGCTGCGGCATTATGGCCGTCGGTGATTTGATCAAGGATCAAAAGCTTTAATGGTCCTGGTTGATCACAGCGATCATATAACCATTTTACGTTTTGAATTTCATAAGGAGAACTTAAGAGCATTACACCACTTGGAATTCTTCTATATTCAACTCCAAGATGACGATAAAGTTCTTGAGTTTGTTTAACAAACTCATCGGGCTTATAAAATTCTGCGCGCAGATCATCTTGCCTTCTAGGATCAAGACCATGCTTGCGCTGTAATTCTTTCATGCCCTCATCAGTACCAATCAATCTGTAATGTGTGCGGTTTGGGTTTTTAAGTGCTTCAGCAATACTGTGAAGACCAATAATAATATCTTGTTCGGCCATATTTAAACCTTAAGGCCGGCTTTTAAAACGCCAGCGAGTTCTTCTTTTGTAACTAAAAGTTTTTCGCCGTTATGGCGCCAAACAAGTTCAAGTTTTTGGTGCTCTTTCCAAGTCTTGTCACCGACTACAATTCTAACCGGTAAACCAAGAAGGTCACTGTCTTTGAATTTAAAGCCTGGTCCAACTTTTCGATCGTCAAATAAAACCTCGTAACCAAAATTTTGTAGTTCGTGATAAACACCTTCAGCAACTTTAGCCACTTCTTCATCTTTAGCAATGCTAGCTAAATACACATGGTAAGGAGCAATGGCGGCTGGCCAAATGATTCCACCTACATCGTTATTTTGTTCGACAGCAGCAGCAGCAACGCGAGTAATACCAATACCGTAACACCCCATTAATGGGTGAAGCGGCTTTCCATTAACATCGTTCACAGTTACGTTCATGGCTTTTGTATATTTGTTGCCAAGTTGAAAAATATGACCAACTTCAATTCCGCGTCTGACAGCAACAACGCCTTTTTTATCAAGTGTTAGGTCTCCTGATTTTGCTAAACGCAGATCTGCTTTTTTAATATGAGCCAGATCACGGCTCGGCTTAATATTTTTTGTATGAAAGCCAACCTTATTAGCTCCGGCAATATAAAGTCCATTATCATCGATGGCATGATCAAGATAAATTTCTATTTTTTCAGATAAGTGTTGAGGTCCTATAAAACCTTTGATGAGACCAACACTTGCCATCATCGCTTCACTTGCAGGGCGAATATGATCAGCGCCAATAATTGATTTAAGTTTTAATTCGTTTAAAGTGTCGTCACCTAGAATAAAAGCAACAACGACTTTTGACTCATCTGCAGTTGTAGCTTCGTAGACCAGGGCCTTCAAAGTATGATGAGGCTCAACCTCAAGTAGTTTTGCAACAGCATCTATAGTCGATGCATTAGGAGTTACTATATCTTCAGGGGAACTATCTCCCTTTAGGGCGGAAGCATCTGAGCGAATCGTCACAGCTTTTTCAATGTTGGCTGCATAGTCAGTTTTGGCACAGTAAATAATTTCATCTTCGCCAGTTTCTGCCACTACTTGAAACTCATGAGTTTTTGAATCACTACTGGCCATTGCACCACCATCGGCTTCTACGACTGTATACTCAAGTCCCATACGCTCAAAAATTCTACAATAAGCCAGGTATAGCTCTTCGTAGCCCTGATCGAGACTTTGCTTATCGGTGTGAAATGAATAGGCATCTTTCATGATAAACTCACGCGCGCGCATTAAACCAAAACGAGGGCGTATTTCATCACGAAATTTAGTATTAATTTGATACATATTGGCTGGAAGACTTTTATATGATTTTACCAAGCTTCTAAAAATATCTGAAACCGTTTCTTCGTTTGTGGGACTTAGACAAAGATCGCGGTTTTTCTTATCTTTGAATTTAAGCATCTCTGTCATCAAATCCCAACGACCCGACTCTTGCCATAACTCTCCCGGCGTAACCATGGACATTAATATTTCTTGGCAGCCAGCACGATCAAGCTCTTCTCTTACAATGCGCTCAATTTTTTGCACAACTCTAAGACCAAAAGGCAAAAGATTATAGATTCCAGCCCCTGATTTATGAATAAGACCTGCTCTAAGCATTAAGCGATGAGATGGGATTTCCGCTTCAGCTGGAACTTCTTTGTAGGTTTGCCATAAACTTTGAGAAAGGCGCATATCTTATCCTTGAGAGGTATTCCCCCCTTTGTTATCACGAATTTTATTGGGAGGTCTATGTGTTCTAGTGAAAGGCTGGAAGCATGGCTTGCGGCAGCTCGAAAGCTTCAACTGCTTCTTTATGAAGTGCTGAGGCTGATACAATTTCGTAAGCGCTTGGAGTCTCAAGAAGCTTTCTGCAAAGCATATTATGCAGGTTGTGACCTGACTTATAAGTCGTTACACGACCAGCGACTTCGTAACCAAGAAGTGAAATATCACCAATGGTATCAAGGATCTTGTGGCGAACGAATT
>CAYGQW010000321.1:0-2616 GCA_964352175.1 uncultured Halobacteriovorax sp. | reverse complement strand
ATATGTCTAAGTATTTAATATTATTATCTACTTTATTTACACTTCAAGCTTTTGCTCAAGATGTAGATTTTGAACCAGTTGTATGTGATCAAGAGCAGTCATGTATCAAAACAACTACCCCAGCTGGTAACCAATCCCAATTTAAATTGATTGAAATATTTGATGTCGATGGCCAAAGCCTTGGTAAAAAGCTCAGCTCATCGAGTGCAATCAATGATATTTTCTACGAAGGTATAATCGGCTGTTATCAAGGAAATATTGCTGATGCTTGTGACATAGGTGAACTTATGGCCGGCTCAACAAATCTAGAATATACACAGGGCGGGCATGCAAGAGTTGAAAAGTTCAACTGCTATGCTTTTGATGGCGTCATTAACTTTGAGTATGATCTTCATAGTGATTATGTTCAAAATGCAATTCAGACTAAAGTTTCATTAGAAATTTGCCAATAAAAAAGGGGCCGTTAAGCCCCCTTTTGCTTTAGTTCTTCTTAATTTTAACTTTATCTCTAAGATGATCAAAAGTTTTCTCTTCTCTGATTGCATACATTAGATTTGTCTTAAGCTTTTCATTGCCCAAGTAGTATTCTTCAATCTTTTCTTTTTCAAGACCTGATGATGCAGTCATCTCTTCAATTTTCGCTGAAAGATCAGCTTCCGTAGCCTCTACAGCATATTCTTTTCCAAGTGCATCAAGAATTAATCCCGACTTAACCTGAAACTCAGCTTTAGTTGTAACGTCAGAGGCCCAACGAGAGAAGTACTCAGTTAACATCTTCTCATTAAAGCCCTGTTGCTTAAGATTATTAGAGATATCTTCTCTAACATGCTGCTCTTGTTGCTCAACCATAGTTTTTGGAACATCAAATTTATTTTCTTCGATAAGTTTATTAAGAATATCTTGGTGAAGTTTTTCTTTTGCCGCACGATCTTTTTGCTTCGTAAGCATATCTAGATTTTTAGTTTTAAATTCAGCTGCATCTGCATAGCCAAATTCTTTTGCCAACTCGTCTGTAAGCTCAGGGAAATTTCTTTCCTTGATCTCAAGAAGTTCGGTTTCAAAAGTTACCTTAGCATTTTTCAATGCATCCATATGGTAGTCAGCACGGAAAGTAACTACGATATTATTCTTATAGCCATACTACATCCCAACCAATCCCACTTCAAAACAAGGAATGAATTGATTAGATCCAATTTCTAAAAGGAACTCTTCTCCTTTCATATTTTCTGGACGCTCACCATTTTCCTGAACCCCTTGAAAGTTAAGAACTGCAAATTGACCATTAGCAAGCTTTGCATTTGCGTCAGATACTTCAGTCATTTCCGCTTTTGAAGAAAGATAGTTCTTTTTTAACTGCTCAAGATCTTCATCATTAACAGCAGTTGAATCCATCTCAAAAGAAAGACCAGATACATCTTTTAATTTAATTTCTGGAAAAATTTCAACAACGGCTTCAAAGCTTACGCTTTTACCTGCTTCATATTTCATATTTTCAAATGCTGGGTAACCAACAACTCTTAACTTCTCAGCAGTGATCGCTTCGAAAACTTTGTTTTGAACAAAACTATTCAGCGCTTCACCTTCAAGTTGAGGCCCATAAATTTGCTCAACCATAGCAAGAGGTGCTTTACCTTTTCTAAAACCTTTAAGGTTTGTCGATTTTTGTTTCTTTACTACAGCTGCTTTTATTTCAGTTGTAAGGTCTAGTGTTTCAAAATTGAAAACTAATTTTTTTGTGCAGTCATTCACTGCTTGAAGCTGATAGCTCATAATATTCCTCTGCTGATGCCTTGCGCAATAAGTCAAAACTGATGGCTAAAAGTAGCTACCAACGGGGAAAAAGTCAATTTAAACGAGGTCATAGACTACGTTATAAAGTACCAAACCTTGCGGCGGTGCAACTGCACCCAGGCGCTTTTTTACAGACTTACTTAGGACTTGCTGAATATCGCTTTCATTTGCACGATTTCGTCCAATTTCGAATAAGCTAGACACCATTAGTCGAACCATTTGTTTCAAAAATCCATTCCCTCTGACTTCATAGACCCAGACCGGATTAGATTCATCATAGCCAAGCTCATGTGCGGGTCTAATCTCACTATGATAGATCTCCCTTACAGTTGAGTTAACAGGTGTTCCTAACGTTCTAAAATACTCAAAATCATGACTGCCTAAGAAGATCTTAGCTGCACTCTTCATAGCCTCAATATTAAGATCCCAACGATGTTCATAAACGAATCTGGCCAAGACTGGAGCCGTTCTTCCTACACAAAAATAATACCTGTAGGTCTTATCAATTGAATCTCTGACCGGGTGAAAAGAATAAGGAATCTCACGACATGAAAGAATTCGTATATCTTTTGGAAGAGTTCCGTTGAGAGCTCGAATTATTTTGTCATTTTCAACTTCTGATTGAAGCGTAACTTTGGCGTATTGTGAAAGCGCATGGACACCGCTATCAGTGCGTCCAGATCCAATAATGGAAGGCTCAACCCCATGGCAAAGCTTTGCAATAGCCTTGCTGAGCTCACCTTGTACGGTCGGCAAATCTGGTTGCTTTTGCCACCCATTATAGTTAGTTCCGTCGTACTGAAGCTTTAAAAGAATATATCTTTT
>CAYGQW010000320.1:0-2629 GCA_964352175.1 uncultured Halobacteriovorax sp. | reverse complement strand
ATTCATAGGAGATGTGTAGATGGCAAAAAAGATCAGTCAACATTCATAAATTTCATGATAGGTAAAATACGTAACTAAAAGCACTTAAGTCTTTGAAATATATTGTTGCTGTCAATTTTTTAGACAGGATAAAAATTATTACACTTAGTCACAAAGGAGAAACTGTATCGGTTAAGATGTAAGCATTAATATTATTGATGAAGGATTTGTAATGAAAAAACTAATTTCCGCTCTTTTTATGATCTTAAGTTTCAGTAACTTCGCTAATGCCGCAGATGAAGGTGTTTTATCAAATCAAAACTGTATTGAAGTTTATCGTGATGGTTACATCAACTTAACTAATGAAATCATGGATTTTAACGACGAGTACTCAAATCGCTTTCAGTTTGCAACACTTGTGAGCGCGATCTCGACTGAAGTCTCACTTTATAGAGCTGCATGCTCACTAACTGAAAATAGCAACGTAACAGCTAACTGTGTTAATGCCTACAAAGACCTTTATAAAGATCTTCGTGAAAAAGTAAAGTTAGGCGCAATTATTTCTGGTAACCAAACAAAAGTTACATACTCTAAAAAAATGCAACAAGTCGTTGAAGAAGAAACAAGAACAACAAAAGATGAGTCATTTTTAGGCAAAATAAAGCGCGGATTAAAAATTGGAACAGGAGTTATCACAGAGACTATTTCAAGAAGCAGAGATATAACGATGCTTGAATTTATTGATTTAAAGTGTAATCAATAGTTAAGAATTAATATCTTGTTCAGTCGCTCGCACTTTGAAGCTACATGTAAAAGTAGAACCCTCTCCCAAGGTGCTATCGACTTCAATATTGCCTGATAAAAGTGAGACTAATTTTCTTGTAATCCATAGGCCTAGTCCGGAACCACCAAACTCTCTCGTAATAGAAGTATCAAGCTGTTGAAAGTCTTCAAATAAAAGTGAAATATTCTTTTGATCAATCCCAATACCAGTATCTTTTACTATAATTTTAATCAAGACATCTTGCTCGACTTTCTCAACGACCTTAAGAGCTAAACTTACACTTCCCGCCTTAGTGAATTTAAAAGCATTACTTAGAAGATTTAAGATAATCTGTTTAATCCTAAGCGGGTCAGTCAAAACGATCTGTGGGAAGTTGTCGTCGATAATGAGTTGCGCTTTTATGTTTTCGTTCTTATTTGAAAATTGATTAATAGAACTCCTAGCAATACTTCTTAAGTCTACAGGTCTTATTTCTATAGCTAATTTGTTTGCATCTAACTTAGAAAAGTCTAGAATATCGTTTAGGAGAATCAGTAAATTTTCACTGCAGTTTTTTACTATTTCTAAATTCACTTGGTCTTCGTTAACCAAATTACCTTCATTTAAAAGATCCACTCCTAGAATGATTCCATTGACTGGAGTTCTGATTTCATGGCTCATGATAGCCAGGAATTGTGCTTTATCTTCTGTTGCCTTTTGAGCTTGAATCTTAGCTTCATCGAGTTTTATGATTGTATCTAACAGGATTGTTCTAAAGTGATGAATAACATATGCGCAAAAACTACTAAGAACCACCCAGCTAACAACTAGAAATACTTCGTGAATACCAACGGCTTCTTTAAAACCATATAGAAATCCCAACATGCTTATAAACATAAAAATAACTAAAATTATTACTGTCCGCATTGTTTGAAATAAAACTGTAAATACCAGAGCGATCAAATAGATACTTGAGGCAAACGCAATAGACTCATTATGAAGAATTGCGCCAACTCCAAGGGATATAAAAATTGCAATCATTATATTAGAATGAATTTTTACACTTATTGATTCTATTTTAATATTGCAGATTAAAAGTACAAAAAAGACAAAAGTGTGTAGATACATCACTGGAAGCCAATCATACTGTATAAATCTAAGTATAGATAATAGAATCAGTGGACAAGTTATAATAAATAACAGCCTCATCGTTTTTTTGATGACGTGGGAATAAGCTAGTAGAAGTTGTTCTTGGGCTGAAATAAAAAATCCTTATTTTACTTAAAATGACGTCAAATTATATTGTCTTTAGAGACTTCTGTCCATTCGCCTGGTTTTAGGTCTTTTAAAGTTAGCTTGCCAATTGAATAGCGAACTAATCTTAATGTCGGATGCCCAACAGCTGCAGTCATGCGTCTGACTTGTCTATTCTTGCCTTCAATTAATTTAATTTCTAGCCAGCAAGTAGGGATATTTTTTCGCTCGCGAATTGGTGGCGTTCTTGGTGGCATGTCTGGATTGTCGATGATTCTGGCTTGGCAAGGGAGGGTTTGATAGTCCTGGATCTTTAAACCGGACATCAGCCTTGAAAGGGACTCTTGGCTTGGGATATTTTCAACTTGAACCCAATAGGTTTTCACTTTTTCAAACTGTGGCTCTAAAAGTTTTTTGATAAAGGGGCCGTCATTAGTAAGAAGTAAAAGTCCTTCACTATCTTTATCTAGTCTTCCAGCAGCATAGACTTCTTTAGGAAGATTAAACTCAGCTAACGTTCGATCATTCATTTCACCAGTAAACTGACTAAGAACATTAAATGGCTTATAAAAGGCAATGTACTTCATAGCTCTTTTTTACGATCTTTATAATTATCTTTCTTATTTAACAGTC
>CAYGQW010000319.1:0-2673 GCA_964352175.1 uncultured Halobacteriovorax sp. | reverse complement strand
ACTGCAACAGAAGTACGTACAAAAGTTTTAGATATTATCGCTGACATCGCACTTGATGATGATGTTTCAACAATTGACGATAGTGTTTCACTAAGAGAGCAACTTGATCTTGATAGCATGGACTTTCTTGATATCGTTATGGAGCTAAAAAAGCGCCATAAAGTTGAAGTTCCACAAGAAGATTATCCAAAGCTAGCGACAATGCAGTCATGTGTTGATTATCTAAGCCCTAAATTTCAAGCACTGGCTTAATGGAATTTAAAACATCCTATGATGCAGTGGTGGTTGGTGCTGGAATGTCCGGCATGGCCACTGCTATTCGCTTAGCGATGTTTGATCGTAAAGTTCTACTGATTGAAAAACATAGCATTCCCGGTGGACTCAATTCATTTTACCGTCGAGCTAATAGAAATCTAGATGTAGGACTTCACGCTTTAACCAATGCGGTACCCAAGGGGACCCGTGGAGCTCCGCTTACGAAGCTTTTAAAACAACTTCGTATACCTTACGAAAAGCTTAAGCTTTCACCACAAACTCACTCACTGATACGATTTCCAAATCAAACACTAAGTTTTACCAACGACTTCAATGAATTTGATGATCAGATTAAGTCTACTTTCCCTGAGCAAGTAACTGGTTGGAGTAATTTTGTCGAAGCTATTAAAAGCTTTGATGAGACAAATCTTCAAAATGAGTATCAGTCAGCGAAAGAGAAAACTTCTGAATATATTAGCGACCCCCTTCTTTTAGAGATGATCTTTAGCCCTCTTATGATCTATGGTTCGGCTTGGGAACATGATATGGACTGGTCACAGTTTGTGATCATGTTTAAATCAATTTATCTTGAAGGTTTAGGACGTCCTGAAGGTGGAGTTAGAACAATTATTAAACTTTTAACAGATAAGTTAAAAGAACTAGACGTTGATCTTCGCTATAGCTGTGAGCTGTTAAAAGTTCAAAGCAAAGACGATGTAGTGACAGGTGTTTTCATCAAGGATCGAAAGCATGGAGAGCTCGAGGTTAAGACCAACCAGGTATTTTCTTCAATCGGTCTACCTGAAACAATGGGATTGGCCTCATCGAATCATCCTATCCATCCGGCCGGTTCAATGAGTTTCACTGAATCAATCTTTTTCATGAAAGAAACTCCAAAAGCTCTTGGTCAAAATGCGACACTTATCTTTCACAATAATCGCGACAAATATTTATATCAAAAGCCAACGACACTAATTGATGATCAAAGTGCAGTGATCTGTCTACCAAATAATTACCATTCAGAAGGTGAAATGGACGAAGGTATTGCCAGGGTTACTTTTATGGCCAACAATGATCTTTGGACTTCGCTCTCTGAAGATGAATACAAGTCTAAAAAAGAAGAAGTCTCACTTAAAGCTAAAAAATTACTGGCTCAGTATTTTGATCAAGAGCCGACTATAACTTATGAAGATACATTTACGCCAAAAACTGTCACTCGTTATACCAGCCATTATGCTGGTGCGGTCTATGGCTCTCCGGATAAAACTCGCGATGGAACCACAAAAATTAAAGGCTTAGTGATCACTGGTACTGACCAAGGATTTCTAGGTATTGTTGGCGCCATGCTATCTGGCATTTCAATGGCCAATTATCACGGTCTTCAAGGTGGTACTCAGTGAACTTTAATCAAGTTATCATTGATGGCTTAGCCTCTCACCTCCCTGAAACTATTGTTTCAAGCGCTGATATCGAAAAAAGACTTGCTCCTATTTATAATAAGCTCAATCTTCCAGAAGGAAGACTAGAACTTATGACTGGAATAAAAGAGAGACGAGTTTGGGATGTAGGAACAACACCATCAAGTCTTTCTGCTGCAGCTGCCATCAAATTATTTGAACAGAATCCACAATGGAAAGAAGAAGTTGATCTCCTTATTCATGCATCAGTTTGTCGTGACTTTCTAGAGCCATCAACGGCAAGTGTTGTTCATGAAATACTTGGTCTAAAAGCGGACTGTACTTTCTTTGATTTATCCAACGCTTGTCTTGGCGTCCTGAACGCTATCGTCGTCGCTGCAAAAATGATTGAGGGTGGAGCTATCAAAAGAGCACTTATTGTGAGCGGAGAAAATGGTGCTCCACTTTTAGAGGAAACTATTAACGGAATTCTGACTGATGGAACTATCAATCGTAAAAATATCAAAAAGCTATTTGCCAATCTTACTATTGGATCATCTGCAGTTGCTCTAACGCTTTCAAAAGATGATGGCGCAACGAAAGGTTTAAAGTTACTTGGTGGTGCTTCTATGGCCGACTCAAGTGCGAACCATCTATGTCGTGGAGATGGCTCACCTCACTCTCTGACGATGGAAACTGATAGTGAAGCTCTTATGAAAGCAGGTGTAACTTTAGCGCAAAAGACGTGGCTTCAGACCAAAGAGAATTTAAAGTTAAAGGCTAGTGAAGATTTTTGGGCCATTGGTCATCAAGTTGGTTCAGCTCACGAAAAGCTCACCATGCAGGCTCTTGAGCTAGAAGATCGACCAACTTTTGTCACTTACCCATACCTTGGAAATACAGGGTCAGCTGCACTTCCTGTCACGTTAATTGAATTATTAAAACAAGAAAACTGTCCTGCTAAAGGACAAAAAATAGCACTACTAGGAATTGGTTCTGGACTATCCTCAGTCATGCTAGG
>CAYGQW010000318.1:0-2703 GCA_964352175.1 uncultured Halobacteriovorax sp. | reverse complement strand
ACATTGATTCATTAACATCTGGTGCAAGAACTTGTATGCCTCTTGCACGACAATCATTGATAAAGGCCCTAACTTAATCCATATTGGAAAGTTCAGTTGACAGAAGGCCAGCAAAAAAAGCAGCTGGATAATACTTCTTAAGAAAAGCTGTTTGATAGGCAATTAGAGCGTAGGCAACAGCGTGGGACTTGTTAAATCCATAAGCTGCGAATTTTGCCATAAGCTCGAACAGATCAATCGCCTTCTTTTCATCGTAGCCGCGCTCACTAGCACCTTTTCTAAAGATCTCTTTATGGCGCTCCATCTCTTCGACTTTCTTTTTACCCATGGCCCTTCTAAGCATATCAGCTTGGCCAAGACTGTAACCGCCAATGATTCGAGCAACGTTCATCACTTGTTCTTGATAAACAATAACTCCATAAGTGTCTTTTAGCACTGGAGCTAGATCTTCAAATGGAAAGGTCATTTCTTTACGGCCATGCTTGATTTCAATAAAGTCATCAACCATTCCAGACTCTAGAGGTCCTGGACGATAAAGAGCATTAATAGCGGTAATGTCATCAAGAGTGTTTGGCTTAATACGCTTACAAAGCTCAATCATCCCAGAACTTTCGAGCTGGAACACACCTATGGTTTCACCGTCCCCAATAAAGTCATAAACAGAACTGTCTTCTAGATCGATATCTTCGATGTCGAAATCAGCATCTTTATCACGTCGTATGAATTTTTGTGCGTGATCGATAACCGTTAAGGTTTTTAGTCCAAGAAAATCAAATTTAACCAGTCCAATTTTTTCAGAAAAGTCCTTATCAAATTGAACAACCTTCTCCCCCTCTCTTCCTTTAAATAAAGGACAATAACTAACGAGAGGCTTGTTGGTTATAATCACACCAGCCGCATGAATCGAAGCGTGACGAAGTAATCCTTCTAAGCGTCTTGAGATACTAATGATTTGTCTGATTTTAGGATCAGTTTCCATCAATTCGCGAAGTTTAGGTTCCATCTCAAGCGCTTTTTCTAGTGTAATTCCAAGTTCCTCCGGAATTAATTTCGAAAGCATATCAGCTTCGGAATATGGAAGCGCAAACACTCTTGCTACGTCTCGAATAACTGCCTTCGCTTGTAATTTACCAAAAGTAATAATTTGCCCAACGCGATCTTCTCCATATTTTTGAGTCACATAATCAATGACACGCCCACGACCAGCTTGACAAAAATCAACGTCAAAGTCTGGCATCGAAATACGTTCAGGGTTGATGAAACGTTCGAAAAGTAAGTTAAATGGTAATGGGTCAACGTTGGTAATATCGAGGGAGTATGCAACCAAAGATCCCGCCCCAGAGCCTCGTCCAGGACCTACAGGGATACCATTGTCTTTAGACCATTTAATGAAGTCCGATACGATTAGAAAGTAGCCAGGAAAGCCCATCTGCAAGATCATCTTTACTTCATCATCAAGACGCTTCCAGTATTTAGGTTTCAGTTCAGATTCCCAATTGTCCTGCTCGACTAACTTTCTAAAGTGAGGGCCAGCAAATCTTTTTTCTAGACCTTCATGGGACATACGAGTGAAATAATCATCAACAGATTCATCAGTCTCAATAGGATAATCTGGCAGGTGATAGATTTGATCACCTTTATCATCAGTCCATTTAAGTTCGACATTACATTTATCAGCAATACGAAGAGTATTATCACAAGCTTCTGGGTAATCAGCAAAAGCACGACGCATTTCCTCAGGACTCTTATAATAAAATTCTTGAGAGGTCATACGCATACGATTTTCATCAGCGTAAGTTTTCCCCGTTTGAACACAAAGCAAAACTTCCTGAGCTGTGGCATCCTCTTTAGTCATATAGTGCGCATCATTCGTCGCTACAACCTGCAAACCATTTTCTTTTGCGTACGCAATGACTTTTTCATTAACAATTTTTTGTTCTTCCAACCCATTTTGTTGAATTTCAAGGTAGAAGTCGTCACCAAAAATATCATGAAGCTTTGTAATAGCTTTCTTTGCTCTTTCGTCCTGATCAGTGAAAAAGTTATAACCTACCTCTCCCTTTAAACAGGCAGTAGTACAAACGAGACCCTCTGAAAATTCTTTTAGTAGATCAAGGTCAGCACGCGGCTTATAATAAAAACCTTCAAGATAAGCCTGAGATAAAAGCTTGCAGAGATTTTCATAGCCGGTGTTGTTTTTACATAAAAGAATCAGGTGATGGATTTGTCTCGAACTTTCTTCAGCATCTTGGTTGGAAACAGACTTTGCTTTTTTTGAGGGTGAACGATCAAATCGAGAACCTGGAGTAAAATAGATTTCAGATCCAAGTATCGGTTTAATTCCAGCCGCTTTGCAACGAGTATAGAAGTCGATGGCGCCAAACATATTGCCATGATCCGTTTGTGCGATGGCCGGTATATTCCATTCTTTCGCCTGATTGATTAAATCCGGTAAGCGAATAGCGCCATCAAGTAATGAATACTGAGTATGCAAATGAAGATGGACGAAGCTATCTGGCTGAGATTCTAGGATTGACATGAATGTGCCTCTTGCGAACGTGTGTGTAGGTAAATTATCACAGATAAAGTATGATTCGTCAGTTTTAACGCACAGCAAACCAACTCTCTAAACATGCGATTCTTATAAAAAAAATAACAATTAGTGCATTGCAAGGGCTTTAAAAATCTGGCACCTTCCTAAGA
>CAYGQW010000317.1:0-2753 GCA_964352175.1 uncultured Halobacteriovorax sp. | reverse complement strand
TAATCGTGCTGATCAGTTAAATCGTGTTAGTGGTGCAGTGCCAGATCTTCCCGAGCAAAATCAACATGAATTTATCCCTGATGAAGATAAGACTTCACCCAATCTAGGTTTTCAAGAATCGATTATTGAGGAAGAACAGGCGCCAAGAACTTGGATTAAAATTTCAGCCGCAGTAGCAGCTAGTGTTGCCTTACTCGCTTCACTTTTATGGTTTGCTCAATTTCGACTTCAAACATACGACCTGATTGGTTTGGAGGCAGCTGACGTTGAACAATTTAATCAAGTTATCATTAATCACAAAGCACCTCATATAGTAAGAACAACAAAAGATAGTAATGTGGTTTGGGCCGCAGTTCCGGGAGTTATTGAAGGAGAGGCATTCTTAAAAGTCTCAAGTGTCGATGGACGTGTCTTAGCAACAGATCCTGTCGAGATCACTTCACAAGGGGAACTAGTCCAAGGGTTGGTCCCTTTTAAACGTTTTGAGTTTGCTCAAACGACGACATGGGTACGCGGAGAATATACCTACGAGTTAGCGGTTAAACCAAAGGGAACAACTGCCAGGCTTGCCTCACTACTTTCTGCTTACCCTTGGTTTAAAAATATGGCTTGGGTGAAGACGAATTCAAGAGGTCATATTTATCAGGGAAGCCTTAAGCACTTTGAAAGCTCAGAAAATAGATTTAATACTGACCTGCAGATTTTTAAGGAAAAGATTTGGGAGTCATTGTCCAGACCGTTGCAATATCGTCTTGAGAAATATGAAACTCTTAATCAGATGGCGAAGAAAATTGATGAACTTTGGCATGAAAGATTAGAGGTGGCTGTTACTTGGCGTGCCTTTAAGAAGTATGATCAAGGTTACGCTAAAGAGATTGCTCCAGTGCTGCAATCCCTGATCTTAGATTCAATGGATCAGGCTAATAACCTAAAAGAAGAAAGCCCGATGTTATCTAGACTATATGAGGAAATTGAAGAGACTGCTAAACAGCTTGGGGAGGTTGCTAGCACACTTTCAGCTGAGTCTAAGGCAATAAGACAATATCGAAAATCGCATAAGATAAAGATGGAAGCACGTTTTCAAGAAATATTTAAGCCGTTAAAGCAAAAAATTGATCAAAAGTTATCAACCTTAAAAACAGATTTTAATCAGCTTAAAGAAAATTACAATTCCAATCTTTGAGTTGTTGATCTCGTCGTAGGGGATGGAGATTGAACCGCAAATCCAGTTTTTATGTCTGTTTTAACTTTAGAGCCCCAAAATTTAGGATCATGTTCATAGATAATGGTGAGATCTTTCTCGATAATAAAATCTAAAAATTCTCGCTTATCTTTTGTCGTCACGCCTGGAGAGATATCGTATCCCATCACCCAGGGAATATGGACGTGGTTTGAAGTTGGTATTAAATCAGCCAGATAAATAAATTTATTGTCGTAGGGATGCATTAAAAACGGCGTATGCCCATGAGAGCATTTAAAGTTAAGCTCTTGCCCATCATCATAGGTTAAAATGGTACCGCTTTCTCCCTCATGCCAAACGATTTTATTTTCTTTACGATAAAAATCTACTACCGGATCAAAATCGTGAGTGTGAAATGAGCCACTATCACGCTCTGTCGGAGTATGTGCATAGGCCCAATGATCACGGTGCAGATGAAGGCGTGCATTTTTAAAAACGGCTTCTAACTTGTCCTCAGCATTCTTAATGCCTATGCCACCAACGTGATCAAAATGAAGATGAGACATGATGAGATCAGTAACCTCAGGGGCCTTTCTCCCCATAGCTTCAATAGCTTTTTCTAAAGGATTTTTTTCTCCGCGCACATCAAAACGACTATCGAATTTTTCTCCGTGATAATCACCGATACCAGTATCAATAATAATGAAGCGCGTCTTTGTTTCGATCGCTAAAACACGTAGCGCCATATCAACCCGATTAGATTCGTCGGCTTCATGAACTTTGCTCCACAAAGGTTTCGGAATAATTCCGTACATAGCGCCTCCATCGAGACGAAAATAGGCGGGTTCTAAACTATGGTATTTTACACTCATGACTATATCTCCAAGTTATCCACAATCATTCTCGCAAAAATCCATTTTGTCTGCAAAGATCTCATAAAAATCAACGGTTTTGGGTGCATTGCTCCTTTCAGGATGCGATGCCACCCCCTAATATAAGCCCATCTAAACTGACACGCTGAGTGCAACTGCCAAACGGAAAATTTCCGAGGAGAAATTCATGAACGTGCACGAATACCAAGCCAAAGAACTTATGCGCCAATTCGGCATCAAGGTTCTAGCCGGTAAAGTTGCTAAGACTGTAGATGAAGCAGTCAAAGTTGCTGGAACTTTAAAAACAAAAGTATGGGTTGTGAAAGCACAAATCCATGCGGGTGGTAGAGGCAAAGCTGGAGGAGTTAAGCTTGCTAAAAGTCTTGATGAAGTTAAGACTCATGCAACAGACATCCTTGGTAAAACTCTAGTTACTCACCAAACAGGACCTGAAGGTAAAAAAGTTTTAACACTTTTCATCGAAGAAGGCTGTGATATCGATCACGAGTACTATGCTGGGCTCGTTCTAGATCGTGCGACTGGTAAGATTACTTTTATGGCATCTTCTGAAGGTGGCGTAGAGATCGAAAAAGTTGCTGAAGAAACTCCTGAAAAAATTATCAAAGTTGCTATTGATCCTGCAGTAGGCTTCACTCCATTCGTTGGAAGAAAGCTTGCTTACGGTATCGGTATGAAAGATA
>CAYGQW010000316.1:0-2776 GCA_964352175.1 uncultured Halobacteriovorax sp. | reverse complement strand
ATCTCAAACCTATGATCTTTTCTTTGGTGCTGATGGTACTGGGTCTGTCACTAGAAAGGCTATGATTGATGAACTTGGGGATAAAGCTCAATATCAAGTCGAAGCGCTTGGAACTGATTATAAAGAAATGAGTATGCCTTCCATGTCCGGAAAATTCGTGATGGATGAACAGTCCTTACATATCTGGCCGCGCGGGGAGCATATGCTAATGGGTCTGCCTAATAGAGACGGCACCTTTACTATGACTTTATACATGCCAGGTAAGTGGTTTGATGAAATCAAGACTCCACAAGCTTGTGAGGATTACTTTAAAAAATATTATCCTGATGCAATCCCCTTTATGCCTGATTACATAAATGAGTATGAAGAAAATCCACAAGGATTTCTGGGCATTGTGCGCATGAATCCATGGGTCTATCAAAATCAAGTAGCTCTACTCGGGGATGCCGCTCACGCCATGGTGCCATTTTTTGGTCAGGGGATGAACTCAGGATTTTCCGATGTTCAATTTTTACTCGATCAATTAGATATTCATCAAAATGATTTTAGTACTATTTTCAGCAATTATAACGAGTTTCAAAAAGCTAGTGGCAATGCCATCGCCGATATGTCGCGCGAAAACTTTGATGAGATGTGTGATAAAGTTGGCGATGAAAAGTTCCTACTTAGAAAGAAAGTGGAAAACAAGCTAGAAAAAACCTTTCCTGAAATTTTTCGCTCTCGCTACGGTCTCGTCACCTATACGTTAATTCCCTATCACCTCGTCAAAGAAGTAGGCATCATTCAAGATGAGCTTCTAGATATTCTTTGTCGTGACTTAAATGATATTGAGAAATTAGATTTAGAAAAAGCTGAGCAGCTTATACAAGAGATGGTTACTCCTTGGTTTAAGGCCAAAGAGTTATCACCGCTTCGCTATAGTTTTTAAAAATTAGATCTACATGCCGCAAGGATTACCTGGTCCACCACACTGATTATCTTCATGGCGCTTAATCGCCTTATAGATATAGATTTTACCTTGATCATCTTCAAGTCCAACACCACAAGTAGTAATGGTTCCTTCCATAGGCAAGTAGAAATCTTCAGTTAGATACACTTTAGTAATTTTAGATTTAAATTCTTGCATCAGCTTATAAAATGTTTCAGTTAAAAGCTTTGAATACTGTTCTGTAATACCAGATGGACCATCTTGGTAAGAAGTAAACATACACTTAGCAATTTTGTCTTTTTGTAATGTTGTTAGTGCTGTGATGTCTGCCGTTTTAGGCCATCTTGCCAGCATCTGCGGCTTAGTTAATGGTGCACCCGTTTCAACATGGAAGTCGCTATAGCTTCCTCTATTTTTATAAATTCCATGGGCGAGGTTATACATAATCTCTAAAACACTCTCGCCGTCAGCAAACTCAGCTCGTGCCTTAGCGATAATATCTTTAGAAGATTGATCTCTAAGCTCATTATCAAACTCTTCATAAATAATTTGAGTCGCTGAGTAAGGCTGATCCGGTACCTTATCTAAAAGTACTAAATAGGTTCCTAAATTATTAGCAAAGGTTTCCTCTCGCTGGAAACGACCTTTGAAAATATGGTGTGGAATTTCTTGAGCGATAACTCTAGCAAGGGTTCTAACATCATATTTAATTGCTTGTTTAGAAAAATAAATTGGAGAGGCAGGCTCAAACCCAGTCATAGCACCATTGGAATAGAGTTTTTCGTAATCACCTGGGTGACGATCGAATCCAACCGCAAATAATTTTGGGACATAAAAGAAGTGACCTCTTTCGAAAATCAAATCCATATCTTCTTTAAACGCTTTTTTGAAATTTTCATTGAAATGAGTTTTATCTAAATTGCTCTTAAGTAGTTGAATGGCTTCTTTAATTTTATGCATGTGTGGGAAGATTTTGGCCTTCACTTCTTTAGGGTCTCCACCACCACTGGCCCAGCCACCGGCAAAAGACGAGTAAGATAAAACCAATATTAAAATCAAACTTAGTGCTTTCATTAAATCTCCAAATATTGCTTGCTACTCATATCAACCGAGCAATATAAGGACAATCTACTGCATCATTTATACAGGCGTAAATTTAATATTTATTTATTGAAGCATCATGGTATATAAATTGTTAACTTCTTAAAATTTAGGTACATATATGAATATTTTCGATGAGTTAGACTACAGAGAAATCCTTCGAAAAACGATCGAGGAACGTAAAAAAATTGATTCATCTATTACTTATCAGTCCATGGCTTCCCATATGCGTATTCAAAAAGCCTATTTATCCCAAGTTATCAAAGGGGCAAGGGATTTAAGTCAGGACCAACTTTTCATGGCCTGTGAGTACCTAGGTTTTTACCCTGAAGAGAATGAATACCTAAAACTTCTTTTAGACTATGCTCGCTGTGGCCTCAAAGAGCGAGAAAAACTGCTTTTAAAAGAAATCAAAATTTGGCAAAAGCAAAAGAATAAAACTTCACAATATATCGATGTTCAAGAACTAACAGATCGAGAGATCAATCGCGAAGATTATTACCTTGATCCGATGAACCAAGTTGTTCACATGGGACTTCACTGTGAGGAGTTTAGACTTGATCCTATGAAGCTGGCGACGAAGTTATTTCTGCCCAAAAAAAGAATTTCTGATTACATCAATAATCTTCAACGTATGGGGATTATCAGCATGGCAGAAAACGGAATTGAGCTCAACGATATTGAATTACATTTGCCAAAAGACTCACCTATCTTTGATTCTTATAAATCACAGTGCTACACCAATAC
>CAYGQW010000315.1:0-2781 GCA_964352175.1 uncultured Halobacteriovorax sp. | reverse complement strand
TTATAGGCCTTAGTCGCTCGCGAATGATTCAGCAAGACCCAAGTATCGAATGGCGACAAGTTGACCTGTTTTCCGTCACCAGTACTCAGGATGCACTTAAAGATTGTGACTATGCCATCTATCTCGTCCACTCAATGCAACCCAACGCGAGACTCACCCAGGGATCTTTCGAAGATAATGACCTGATCATTGCTGATAATTTTAGTATGTCCTGTGAGGTAAATAATATTAAGCACATTGTATACCTGTCAGGAATCATACCAAGTGTTGAAAAACTCTCTGAACATTTAGAGAGTCGAAAGGAAGTTGAGGAAGTTCTCTCTTCGAGAAATACCCCTGTTACAACTTTAAGAGCTGGAATGGTTGTTGGACCAGATGGATCATCATTTAGGATTATGGAAAACCTTTTAAGAAGACTACCCTTTTTAATTCTTCCTGCTTGGACCAAGACACCAAGCCAAGCTGTCTCACTTCAAAAAGTTATTTTATCGATATGCTCAGTTATTGGGAAAGATAAATGGTTTAATCAAACGATAGATCTTGGAAGCGGAGAGACATTAACATATAGAGAAATGCTTAAAAGGTGCGCCACCTATTTAAAGCTTAATCGACTATTTTTATCAGTCCCAATTAGATCGACAAGTTTTTCTAAGTTATGGGTTTCGATTGTCAGTGGTACCTCAATTGAACTTACCTCGCCCCTTATTGACAGTCTTACCTATCCTATTATTCCTAAGCTAGATGAGATGAAAGAACTTGGTACTTTTAAGAAACAACCTTTTGAAGAGCTGCTTTCTGAGGCTATCCACTCGAAAAATAAGATCAAACTTAAATCGATCAAGGAACCCTTTCTTAAACAAAATAATGTCCGCTCAATTCAAAGGCTTCCGGCACTTAAAAATCTCAACTCGAGCTTGATTGCAAAAGAGTACATGCTTTGGCTGCCACAATTTTTTAAATATTTTATCCGAGTTAAGGTAAGCCATGAGACAGCTGAGTTTAAATTTCTCTTTATCGTCTTACTGGAATTAAGTCATATCAACGAAAGATCGACTGATGATCGAGATCTTTTTTTTATTACTGGAGGACTTTTGTGTAAACGAAGGGACCATGGCTGGTTAGAGTTTAGACAAGTGAATCATAAAAAATGGACACTGACAGCGATTCATGAGTTTGTACCAACACTACCTTGGTGGATATATCGATTCACCCAAGCACCTATTCATGCCTGGGTAATGAGTCAGTTTGGTAAGTATTTAGATCGAAAGTTTAATTCAGGGAATGTTGCTTAAATAGTCATTACAATCAACGAAAGACACATTTAACTTTTTATAAGCAATACAAGTCAACTCACTAGCCTTTGGATCATTTGTTAAAACGACATTTTCTCCATGGGCAATCCTTATCTCTGCAAAAGTGCTATTGGCAGGAAATAACCATGGGATTGTGCCATAACCAGTTTCATACAGACGACCCTGCTCATCAGGCTCTTGCATGGCAGCTGTGATGTAAACTGGATCTTTAGATAACTTTAAGATGAGTTTTTCGATGGCTTTGTCTTGCAATTTACTTAGGTTATTAATCAGGTTTAGGGAGTTTAACTTTTTTCGATATTCTAAATCTGTTACTAAGAAGTATGAGTTAGCACCTAAACTGTCTATGCTTTTATCATCAAAAAAAATGCCCATTTTATGTCTATACTCTGATGGACTATATAGAATTGTCTCTTGTTGATTTTTTAAATTTTCAACCTGAGTTTTGAGTTCTTCGACTCTGGCTCTAAACCCCTCAACACTTTGAGGTACTTCTTTTAAGAAGTGTCCCTGAGTTACAAGTTCAATATATTCCAACTCGATTTGTATTAGAAAAAAACTATTCTTGATATTAAGTTGATCGCGGATATTTTCACCGTCTTCACTAATAACTCTGGAAGGATAAAACTCTAAAGGATAAGGTCTTGCAAACGGTAATTGGTGAAAAAATCCAGAATATGTAAAATACTTATCAAAGTTTTTTTCTTTGCAATTTCTGAAGTCTGTAATGTTAGGTGAGTTGTTCTCGTAAATATCTGTTAATTGAGCACCGTCATTCAGTTTAATACCTGCTGGGTGATTTAAAAAGTCATTGATTCTTTCTGAGCAAAACTTAAAATCAAAGTCATATGTTAAATATCGATCTATAAAAATTTCCTGGATCGCTCTCGCCGTTGATGGATGAAGATGCGATTCACCTAATGAAACAAGATGAGTTGAATGCTTAACAACGTCATCCAGGTCACTGAGAACCATATTCAAATTAGCCGAATGATCAAGCCTGAGTTCATCAATCAGGTATGGAGTTGAAGCCAATGCCGATTGCATAAGCAGCAAAATACTCAAATATCGCATAAATTCCCTCTCTTAACTCAAACTTCCCCAAGTCTTATAGCTAAAAACATACCCCAGCTAACTTTCTCCTACAACGCGACGATAAGACTATATGGAGGCCAAATGCTTGAAATTTTAGATATGAGCTACCAAATTCCTAAAAGTCGGCTTATTTTAAATCAGCTCAATCTAACAGTTTGGCCTGGAGAATTTCTTGGATTGTTAGGCAAAAATGGAGCTGGAAAAACGACTTTCCTAGATCTAGTAATGGGCCTGCGATCAACTACACATGGCGAGATTAAATTCATGGGTCATGATCCACAATTTCTGCCTCAAGATATTTCGCAAGAGCTAGTTTTTCTATCTCAAGACATCAAGCTTCCAAGATCAATGTCTATTCAAGATTATCTAGACC
>CAYGQW010000314.1:0-2820 GCA_964352175.1 uncultured Halobacteriovorax sp. | reverse complement strand
CACCACTAGCATCTGAAATGTATTCGGAGATTGAATCAAATCGATTTCTAGATCTTGTAGAATAAAGACCGAAAAGACTTAAATTTAAACTTTTTTGCTTAAATTCATCTAGCGCAAAATTATCTAGTGAAAAATCTTTAAGGCTTTCGATATCATTATGAGCAATGAGCTTGGTTTGAATCTCTTTGAAGTTTGGAATACTCTTTTCAACTTCAAAAAAAGCTCTTTTAGTATTCCCAACTTTATAATCGGCTCTTAATAAAGTGTAAGATAGAAACCCATTGGTTATATAGAGTAATTGTCCTAATTCTTTATATGCACTGTCATCGACAAATACTTTCATTGTTTCTGAGCTACGGTTATCAATATACGTTCTGGATAAATCAACTTTAGAATAGCTTGTTTCATGAACAAAGGGATTAAGCATGATCCCGCCGCCGAGCTTTAATCGACCTCTACCTTCAAGATAGCTTTCTGTCATCACAACATACTTTGCAGGAAGTTCTTGACGATCAATATGAAAGGGCAGCATTAAATTGACAATAAAGTCATCTGCCAGCATACCTTCTCTGTGGCTTGTTACAGGTCTAACTAAGGTATACTTTTTGATATAACCAATATCGCCAAAAACGACTAAGCCAGCACCAAAGCGAAAACCAATTGTTAATTCATCTTTTAATAGAAATTGATCTTCAGTACCGGTCGGCCATGGATTTTTCTCAACTTTTCGTTGTAGCCCAAAGACCACCTTAGCAACCACAAGATGATCAATGCCGAATTCTTCGGATTCTACAAAAATATTACTGGTTGAATCTATGAGCTTATGGAAATTAGATTTTATAAAACCGTTAATCTTGTCGTAGCTAGATTGAGCTTGGCGTGCTTCTTTTTCAATATGTGGCGGTAGGCCCAAGGGCATCCAACGGTTACTAGGAGTCCCATAACCCTGCGCCTGACAGGCGAGAATTGTGAACCAACAATGGATAATCACTATGAATCTAAGCATGTAGTAATATAGCGCGATGCGAAATGAAAGGAAATGGTCTATGTAAAAATAACTTAGACTTTTTGTGAATATAAGTAACTGAAAGTAGATATATGTATTAGTTTAAACTAATAAGTATTATTAGTCAGATGTAAGACTTTTTTATAATCTATCACGTTGACCATGCACCGTGAAAAAACTATTGTTCGGCATGTAATTCTTACCTGATGGGAGGGAAGTAATGACTAAGATAATAGTAATTTTTACTGCTTTGGCCTTGAATTTTTACACAGTAAGCGCGCAAGACATTGGTTTTGATAATGATCCTTATTTTGAAATTTCGCAGGTAATAGTCACTGAAGTTGAACCAATCGATTATGATTATAAAGATAATGAAGTTTTAGAGAATAAGAACCTTGGTACCGTTATCATGCAGGCCAGAGAACTTATTGCTTTTGGTAAAGAGATTTGGAAAATTGTTGAAGCTGGAAGACCGGTGAGTAGTTCATCTTCAATGCAAACAATTACAGTTCTGCCAAAAGATGAAGACGGTCAGGCAGTTAGTCCGCTTGATATGGAAAACTGGAACCTTCCAACTGCCAAATCATTTAGAGTTGAGTACAAAAACGGCTTTGGAATGCTAGTCGTTGGATTTACTTACACAGTTTTATATCAGTGGGGAGGCTCATTTAACGGGAAGGGTAAATACCTTACTGGCGTTAATGTGATGGCCGATGATATTTCAGTTGCCTGGGGATTTGATTTTTCAGCAACTTCAAAGCTTGTAAGTATTACAAATACTGGAAGTCGTGCCAACCCAGTTGCTGCAGCAACATTTAATATTAGCTATAGAGTTAAGAGTGTGATCAAGGATCAAACAAGCAGTGAGACCTTTTATGTCACTGGCTCTGGCAGAATTGGAAAACTTCACTAAAGTCTATGCCTCGAGAGAGGCTTTTTTTTATTCTTCCAATATTTTCTTTAAAGCAAAAATTGTTACAGGCTTTTGAATCGTTCCATAAAAACCAATTGCTTTATAATTATCGAGATCTTCTTTTAAAGCATTGGCAGTAAAGGCGTAGATCTTACTGCCTTTTATTAAGTTTTGCTCCTGAGCGAGTTTGATAAACTCAACACCGTTCATTACTGGCATCTGGATATCACATAGAATGATATCGAAATGATGCTCAGCCAGCATTTTGAGCCCTTGTTGCCCATTTTCAACAATAATATGCTGATGACCAAGGTTTTCTAAGTATTTTTTTATAATAATAGAATTAATTGAATTATCTTCAAGTACTAAAATATGATGGCCAATAACTTTTGATTGGGAGTGATCAATAATATTTTCATCAGATGGTATGTTTATTCTTTGTTCCATTGGTAGAATGACTTTAAAAGTTGAGCCTTCTTTCGGTTTAGACTCTAAATATAACTCTCCGCCCATAATCGTGACTAAGCTGCGACAAATATTAAGACCAAGACCTGTTCCTTGAATTTGATCTTTGGATTGTTCATAAATCTGAGTAAAGGATTCGTAAATAAGTTTTTGATCCTTAATCTCAATCCCTCGACCAGTATCAATGACTTCAAAAGAGATATTAGAATTTTCTTCTTTAATCGAAAGTATTATTGAGCCTTTGTCAGTGAACTTAAAGGCATTTGAAAGAAGGTTGATTAGAACTTGTTTAAGCCTGACTCCATCAATGAAAATTTCGGTATGTGGAGTAAGAGAATTTCGAACCTCGAAGTTAATATTTTTTTGTCTAGCAGCTAAAATAAATTGATAACTTATATCTTGTTCAATTTTTTGAATAGGATACCATTCCTTATAT
>CAYGQW010000313.1:0-2824 GCA_964352175.1 uncultured Halobacteriovorax sp. | reverse complement strand
TTTGCGGTTTTCTTAGCAACTTTCTTCGCCGTCGCTTTCTTTGCTGCTTTCTTAGCTACTTTTTTCTTTGTAACTTTTTTTGCAGTTTTTTTCTTCGTTGTTTTTTTTGCAGTTTTTTTCTTTGCAACTTTTTTAGCCACGTTCTTATCCTTTTTAGCTTTACCTATTAAAAAGTCTATTATTCCCATATTTAGCTCAGTATATCTATTGCACAACGGCAAAATCAAGCCTTACCAGCGTACATCGATAGTATCTTGTAATTTATTTACGTAATCTCCAGAGATTTGAGTTTTTACATCGTCACCAATATCAAACCCATTTTCGTAGCCCTCAATAAGACTAACCCCATTGCTTTGAACCAATTTAGGGCGTGGATTATTGCTTACTATGTCGAACTGGATGAATTTAGTAGAGTAGTAGTTGCGTAGATGAAAAGGCTTTGAAGCTAAAGGATTTTGTAGTTGTCCCTCACGATCTGCCCCTTGAGCTTCACCGGGTCTGTATGCAGTCATTAGATTCTTCATATCGCCACCTGCATGTATAGGGTTGGGGCTTCGCTCCTCGTACCATGTATCAATATGGTATATATTTTCTCGTGAATCTTTAAGAATTAGCTCCTCAATATATAGACCTAACAGCACGGATAAGGGTCTAGCCCCTGCACAAACATCCTGCTCTTGCTGTAAAAATGTAGAGAATCTTGCAGCAATACTAACGTTAGTATTGCCATTACCTGCACCTAAACAAACTGTAGACTCTTGCATCTCATCTCTAAATTTAGATGCCTCGTCTGGTCCAATATTGCGTGCAATTGGATAGATTATATTTGCTGCAGTTGCATATAGTGGACCTGCACCTGATGCTTCTATTTTCTCTGCAACATCTTGTAGCGCTGTTAGAAAGCTAACAATCGAATCATTGTTATCCTTAATGAACTCGTTGGCCAAAACCTTGAGAGCTGCAGGCGAGTTAAAAAGTGCATTACTATTTTGTGTATCGATTAGAGGTGCATACAATTTAAGAAAAGGAGGTTGACCAGCTTGTGATCCATTCTCAGCAGTCGCTCGAAACTTTAAATCTGAGCTATCGTCATTTGAAATTGTAGGTATTAAATAATTAATAGCGTCATAGTACGTTGGTTGTCTAATCGATCGAATGGTTTCTAGTAAGTCATCTCTTGTTAAAATGCCATCTCCGTCAGCATCCGCTACATTACTTTTAAGAAAATTAAATTGTATTGGGTTGTATATGCCATAACCCTCTTTCTTTCCTTCACTCGCAGTTGCATAGGCTTCCAGCTTTTGAAACGGGTCGGTTGTACCAGAACCGGGTTGGACCTGTGCTTCAGCACTTCCTACATTAGTAAAATTATAAATCATATTGGGGATCGAATATTTTGGGTCTGCAACTCCAGGGACTCCTCCAATTACTTCAGAAATATCAGCTAACCAAAAACTCGTACCCGAACCGGCTCCAGGAATAGGAGTTCCAGGAGCAAGAACATCTCCACCGTTAGTGACAAGCGTAGAGAGGTTAGGTGCTGATCTTGTTTCTGAGTTGGTTATTCTCGCTTTTACACTACCCTCATCGACTTGAAAAAGTTTAGGTCCGATCCTACCGCCAAAAGGTTTAGCGGCAGCGACAGCGGTTAAGTCAATTCCCTCATTTCCAAAGGGAAAAAATAGGCCAGAAAATTTCACTTTGGTTCTAACTGCATAGTAAGTTAAAAGTTTGGGATTCTTTTGAAAGCCAGTAAGATAGGCAGGCACTGGCATGGCCGTTTTTGTCGTCGTACATTCTGCATCAGATTCGATCGGATCACCATCTAGTTCAATATCAGATGAGCGTGTTGAGAAGCTGGTGTAAAAAATAGCGTAATTGACTGGGATTGCTTGAAGATCAAGATATGTTTTCTTTAGCAGGTTTGGATTCCAAGAGGGACCAGCTTCTCTTGGAATAAGCATTCCACTTAGAGACTTCTCGGCAACATCAATTGGCGTTGGTGCTAATTCTTGCAGTTGAAAAGTTCCAAGGGTTTCATCCATTTGTGATGCTGTATCTTCTTTAAAACTTCCGCCTGAATAATTTCTAAGACCGGCCCAAAAAGCTTTGATTGGTCTTTCATTGGCAACAAAGGTGGGTTCTATACTTGATATATTGGTGCAGCCAGATCCTCCAAGGCAAAGGGGCTGATCAATAGGGGGACGATTGACCATAGCCTCAAGTGTTCTAACCCGCGCTCCAAGAATAAAAGCTGCCGGCCATGCGCCTAACCTTCCACTGGTTAGTGCAGGCAAATCATTTGTTGCAGATAAATCCGCACCTGTTCCATAAGTCCAAATTAAAGTTGTGGCGTAATTGATGGCTGATCTAAATGAACAGTCTTCCCCTTTTTTGGTGGCGATTCGATCGATGAACTCCTTACTTTCATTAGTAATATTGGGAAGATCAATTGTTTCAAATCGAGGAAGACCAGGAATGAAAGAGGACAGACAAATATCTTTAGGGTCGGTTCCGGCATGAACGCAAACTGAAGGGATATTGTAACGATCAAAATTATCTGCTCCAAAAGTTGAGCCTAGAGCAGTTAGACGAAAGTCTCCAGATGTAACTGAGTTAGGCATCTTTTGGGTATGTCCGTAATTTCCCAGAACATAGTACTTAAACATCCACTCTTTGTAGACGTTTCTAATTTCATAATTGAGATAAGCAATTTGAGAAAGCTGTCTAGCTTGAACGGCAGCACCAGACCAAGCGGCTGAATCAGTGGCATTTTGCAAATTGATTTTAGCTTTAACAAATAAACCAACATTAATAATAAAAG
>CAYGQW010000312.1:0-2848 GCA_964352175.1 uncultured Halobacteriovorax sp. | reverse complement strand
GAACCAGGCTTTGAACTAGATATTCGCTGCCTGATTTGTAAAGGCGAGGGTTGCTCTGTTTGTAAACAAACCGGTTGGGTCGAGCTTCTTCCTTGTGGCATGGTTCACCCAAACGTTTTAAAGGCCGGTGGAATCAATCCAGAAGAATATAATGGATTTGCTTTCGGTCTTGGTCTCGATCGTCTGGTGATGATGAGATACGGCATCGATGATATTCGCCATATTCACGGTGCAGATCTGCGCTTTATGCGCCAATTCGGAGCTTACTAAAATGCTTATTTCAATTGATTGGATAAAAGACTTTACAACAATTCCTGATCTCGATCCTAAAGCGATCGGTGAACGCTTCACACTTGGCACTGCCGAGGTCGAAGACGTGATTTCCAGCGGTCAATACTGGCAACAAATCAAAGTAGCCTCTGTTGTTAAAACAGCTCCACATCCAGAAGCCGATAAGCTTCAGCTTGCGACAATTGATCTAGGCGATGGTCAAGAACGTGTGGTCGTTTGCGGTGCTGCCAATTGCCGTGCTGGGATTAAAACACCATACGCGCCAGTAGGGGTAACCCTTCCAGGTGGTCTAACTCTTGAGCCGAAAAAGATTCGCGGCGTTTTATCTGAAGGTATGCTTTGCTCAGAAGAAGAGCTTGGAACCAAGGATACTTCTGAAGGAATTCTAGAACTTCCCAAGGATGCCCGTCTCGGCATGACCATGGCCGAATATTTTGATGAGACTTCCGACATCATTATTGATGTCGATAATAAATCTCTTACCCATAGGCCAGACTTATGGGGCCACTACGGAATTGCTCGTGAGTTTTCAGCTCTTTTTGAATCAGAGCTTAAGGATCTCTACGGAGATGTTTGGCTAAAAAAGATGGAAGCTAACTTTGGCGATGAAAAAGAGATTCCTCTAAAAGCTAACGTAAATGCTGATAGCGCCTGCTTGGCTTACTGGGGACTATCAATCGACGGCGTCAAAGTAGGAGAGTCCCCGCGCTGGCTTAAACGTCGTCTGGAAGCAGTTGGTCTCCGACCTATTAACAATATCGTCGATGCTTCTAACTACGTTATGCTCGAGCTTGGAATTCCAAACCACGTCTTTGATAGAGATAGTATTAAAGGTAACCTTCAGATTGAAAAACTTGGCGTCGATGCCACTTTTAAAACTTTAGACGAAGTTGATCGTACTTTAGTTGCAAGCGATACTGTCATTCGTGACGATGAAAAGGCCTTAGTTCTTGCGGGAATTATGGGTGGTTTAAATTCAGGTGTAACTGAAAAAACTACCAAAGTTTTCCTCGAAGCCGCCAACTGGCAAGCTGCTCTAGTCAGAAAAACCTCAACTCGCCTTGGACTTCGAACTGATTCATCTCAGCGCTATGAAAAAACACTTGATTCAACTCTTTGCTATAGAACTCTTTTAAGACTGGCCGAAGTCATTATGCAGCTTTGCCCTGAAGCTAAGATTGTTGGAAAGCCAACTTACGATGGCCCTGACTTATCACAAATCAAGCCTCTCATTGTTGAAACAAGTTATGCCAAAATTGTTAAAGTACTTGGTCATGAAGTTTCTACCGATCAAGTCATGAGTATTTTTTCTGCGCTTGGGTTTGTGGTTGAAAAAAGTGGTGACTCAATGGAAGTTACAGTCCCTTCATGGCGTGCCACGAAAGACATTGAATGCGAAGCTGATCTGATTGAAGAAGTTGGTCGTATCGTTGGTTACGATAATATTACTCCTTTTTCTCCAGAGCTTGCTGTTTCTCCTGTTCGCCTTACTCCAACTCAGACCATGCATCGTAAGATCAGAGACTTTATGAGTCTTCATGGCAAAGCGTTTGAAGTGATGACTTATCCTCTAGTAGGAGAAGCCCTTTTAAAGAAAGCTGGTATGGATAAGCTTACGGATAAGATTCTTGTGAATGCACTTTCAAAAGATCACGATCGCATGCGCCCGTCTATTATTCCTAGCATGCTTGAAGCCTGTGCCAAAAATTCTAAAAATAGTGAACAGTTTAGTTTTTTTGAAATTGGTCGTGTGTATCTTGATGGTAAAAACTCTTACTGTGAAGAACACAACCAACTTGTTATTGCTTCTTTTTCTAAGAGTGCAACACCGTTTTTAGAAGTTTCAAATATTGCTGAGAGGCTAGTTTCTTTTCTTCAACTTCCTGCAGATATGGGACCTAAAAATCCTAAGTTTAAAAACCTAGCAGTTGATGAAAATTGGCATGGAATTCACCCTTACGAGTTCACTAATGTAAGAGTGATGGGACGTCCTTTCGGTGCGATCTTTTCTATTCATCCACTAGTACTTCGACAGTTCAAAATTAAAGGGCACGTTTCATTTTTTATTCTTGATATGCATGCCTTTGAAGAAAAACCTATAAAGGATAAGACCTCATATAAACCACTACCTAAATTCCCTTCTAGTGAGTTCGACTTCACTCTTAACCTTAGTGCTTCTACTGCTGTCGGTGATGTTTTAGCTGTCCTTTCTAAGGTTAAGATCAAAGAATTAGTTTCGACTAAGGTTTTGGATGTCTTTAGACCTGAAGATAAGTCAAAAAAGTATGTAACGTTCCGCGCCGTTTTTCAAGATTCTGATGCGACGATGAATGGTGATTTGCTTAAGGGCTTTGAATCTACTCTTATTACAACCGCTGAAAAAGCCGGTTATCCACTAAGATCTTAATTAAATTCAAATAGTTAGGTTACTTCAAGGAGATGCTAGTCATCTCCTTTTTTTATTGAGTTTAAGCTTCTAATTTTGAATTCTAACTATCGAATTTTTTTATTCATATAACGGAATAAAAAGGTTGACGAGTAGGACACAGATCACTAA
>CAYGQW010000311.1:0-2865 GCA_964352175.1 uncultured Halobacteriovorax sp. | reverse complement strand
GTATAGAGGGTGAGTGTTGGCTCCGTTAACATCAATCTTTGAAAACATAGGGAAACTAATATTATACTTAGTCTCGCAAAATGTTTTGATTTCATCTTCTGAACCCGGCTCTTGTGCTCCGAACTGATTACAAGGAAAAGCGAGGACACTAAAGCCTTTATTTTGATACTTCGTGAATATCTCTTGAAGTCCGGTGTATTGATTTGTAAATCCACAATTACTTGCGACGTTGACGACGAGTAATACTCTACCTTTCCAGTTTGATAAAGAAACATCTTCTCCATTAATTGTTTGAGCTTTAAAGTCGTAAATGCTGTTCGTCATAATATCTCCTAAATAAACTTAAGAAAATGTATCACAGACTTTGTAGAGTGTGAGTATAATTTGATTGTGAATTACGATCAAAAAATAAATAATTATCTAACCGTTGCTGGCCAGTATTTAATTGGTAGAGAAACAGAAGTCTTTTTAGTTCTTTTGGGTGTCTTGTCAAAAGGACATATTCTTATTGAAGATCAGCCAGGAATGGGAAAAACGGTTTTAGCTTCGCTTACGGCAAAGTTATTAGGTCGTCCCGTCAATCGTATTCAATTTACCAATGACCTTTTACCTGCTGATCTTTTAGGAGGGCCAGTCTGGATAAAAGAAGAAAATTCATTCGTTTTTCAACCAGGTCCAATTTTTAACGAGATGATTCTTGCGGATGAACTCAATAGAGCTTCAGCAAAAACTCAATCCGCTTTGTTACAGGCTATGGAAGAGAAGTGTGTTTCATTAGACGGGGAAACATTTCAATTAACCGATAACTTTTGTGTTCTCGCTACTCAAAATCCATACGAGCAAGTGGGAACGAATCCACTTCCGGAGTCACAATTAGACCGATTCACCCTTGGCATAACACTTGAGATACCCTCGCGGGAGCTTGAGAAAAAGATTCTAGTGATGGAAGATCCTAGAAACTATATTCATAATATTGAGCAGTGTTTGAATCAAGAAGATTGTGATGAATTCATTAAGGCATCTACAAGTTGTATCGTTAGTGATCAGTTACTTGAATACGTCATGGATATTATGACTTATCTTAGAAATCAGGGAGCTCATGTATCGCCAAGATCTGGTCAAGACTTAATTAGCTTGGCCAAGATATTAGCAGTAATATCAAATAGAACAAATGCCACCCCTGATGACATTCAGTATCTTGCTCCCTATATTTTCGGTCATAGAGTCGGTGGAGCTAGAGGGATGAAAATTGGTCAGCTCGAAGTCAAAAAAGTTATCGGCGAGTTACCTATTTCTTAATAGGCTCTCTCGATTGCTCCCAAATAGTCTTGTGATGCGTATGACAGCTAATAGTGCTGCTCATAGAATCTATATTTTACCAACGAGTATTGGCTTTTATTTTTCTTTTATTGCTTTAATTTTATTTCTTATTGCTATCTCTTATGGACATAATTTGGCTTTTTATTGTACGTTTTTATTTTTTTCATTCGTTTCTTTCTCAGCGGTTATCTCAAACGAAGCTATTAAAAATATAAGCCTTGCTTCAACCGATACGAAAATTATCGTTCGAGATTCTCAGTATTCACCAGTTAAAGTAATAGTAAAAAATAATGGTAAAAAATCTCAATATGATATTTCTGTTGAGGTGTTAGGTATTACTGTCTGTTTTATTGATGAATTAAGGCCAATGGAGGACAAAACAGTTTTCTTTGATGCCAATGATCTTGATCTTGGTAGGGGAATCTATCAGCTTTCAAGGCTCACATTTTCTTCAAGGTTTCCATTGGGCTTGTTTTACTCATGGAGATACCAACCTTGTGATATAACCTTAAAAGTTACACCTAAAAAGAAAAATGGGTATTTAGCGCAAGCTTTACAGTTTCAATATCAAGAAGATGGTAGAGGAAGAAGAAATATTAAATTGGGAGCTGATGAATATATTGAAACTAGAAATCACCTTAGTGGAGAAGGGCTTAGACGGATTGATAAAAAGAAAAGCTTAAGACTTGGTCGACCTCAGGTAAGAGTTTTTGAAGATGAGAAAACATATTCTCATTGCTTTGATTTACGTGGTGATATGATCGAAGATAATTTGTCAAAAGCCTATAGTCATTTGTCTGAAATTGATAGTAATGAAGTCTTCTCATTGCTTTTACCTAATGGAGTCCTTACTAAAAATGATTCTGGTATAAACCACAAGCTCTATCTATATGAGTTGCTTAGTGAGTATGAAAAACAAAAGGTTTTAATCAATTGAAAACTAATGTCTTTTGGATATCATTTTTCTTTTCATTGTTTGGTTTCTTACCGTTTTATGCATTGCACTCACTGGCAATTGTTTTCGTATTCATTGGTTTGTTAATTGTTGCTATCACTGCTTATCTTTCTAAATTTGAAATACATAAAACACTAAGATTTATTGTCTTAATAAGCTGTATCGCTCTTGTATGGAATGAATACTCTGGTCTTAGAACAGTTGAAGCCTCAGCTGCTTTGTTTGCTTTGCTCTCAATATTAAAGTTATGGGAAATAAAAACTTCTCGAGATTACTTTCTCTATTTTCTCATTTTTCAACTCATGATGATTTCGCAGTATTTATTGCTGGAATCGTTATTACTTTTGTTTTACATGATTTTGTCTTCAACAATTATGTGCGCTGTTTTTATGGACCTACAAAAGAGTCAGTCATTTACTAGTTCTTATTTAAATAAAGGTAAAAGAATAGTTCTGCTTCGTTTAATGATAACTTCCATTGCTTTAGCGACTGTCCTCTTTTTTGCATTTCCTCGCTCAAATTTTACCCTTTTTAGAAATGAAAGTGTCGCTCAAAACCACCCTTGGACTGATTACTCAGAAGAGATAAGG
>CAYGQW010000310.1:0-2886 GCA_964352175.1 uncultured Halobacteriovorax sp. | reverse complement strand
TCTTTAACTAAGTAAGAGTGAAATTAGACCATTTTTATCGTGAAATTTAAACGAACAGTTCTAATAATTAGACAGGTGACGCATTGCCCCAGTTTATATACTGTATGTCCTTGAAACAATTTCCCAACTTCTATAATATTGCAAATATGTTAGGACTTAAATTCTATGGCCTCTACCCTATATCGACCTGGTATATGACAATTCACTGCAAGAATTGTCAGTACGAAGGGAAGTGTGGAGTAGATTGGAAGAAATATACTTTATTTTTACTATGTATGATTTTTTTCATTTGGATATTTACCATGTTTTACAATACTCATTTTTCTCTTTATTCAATAAGCATGCATCGTATTCGCTTTTACACAGGCGCATTTATATTATTTCTTTCATACTTATATATTTTTTTTCGCCCACAAAACTTTTTTTGTCCTAGCTGTCGATCAAATTATGGAATACCTCTTAAGTTTCATGAGACTCTCAAGTTAAAATAGAGAAACAGCAAAAAACAAACGGTACTTCACTCGTAACTAGTTTTATTCGCTGGGAAATTGGTCTTTAGTTTGAAAGAGAACAATAGGCACATCCTCCAAAAGAATGCGCCTATAAGAATTAGAAAATATTGATATTAGCGCTTAGACCAATATTTGTTCTGTCAGCGCGAATATTATCCGGCGCAAACTGAATATTTGGGTACAAAAAGATATTTCGAGTCATAGAAATACCTAGACCCACTGATTGAGTCATATCCAGACGTGTCCATTTTGAAAAAGATTGGCCACGGCTATTTTGGTACCAATAAGGTCTAAGGATCGTCCTTAAATTGAACGTATCATTAATGACATATTCAGCTTGTGGCATAGCATAGAAAACAAACTCGGCCTGAGAACTCGCCAGAGATGGATCATCTTTACTATGAGAATAAGCCCCAGCTGAAAAAAGCATACCAGCAGAAAAGCCAGTTCCTTTAAATTCATACATCGTATTTAACGTAATATCGTTATAGGTATTATAACCAATATTAGTTAAGGCATCTTGAGTATAATAAGTCATGCTTGTGCCAAGAACAGTTTGCACACCAGCTATGTTCATTACTCTTGAATAACTTAATGAAGGGTTATTTAAATCAACGTCCCCTTGAGTTTCTTCAAACTCTCTTTTACCTGCAGCTGTGAAACTTTCGTCTGCTTTACTTGAAAATGGAGAAGCCATCTGCAGTCCAAAGCCTAAGGTGAAGCGATCAAACGTTGAGGCGCGATAACTTACTCCGATATTACCGGAAAGGTTTTGAACCGCAGGAACATCAGATGCTCCTGTAACATTTGGTCTAGAAGATCCAATCGGCTTTTCAAGTGATCCACCGTTATAATTCCAGGAAGAGTTAATACTCCAATCTGAAAGGGAGCCTTGAGATGCTCTAAGACGGCGGTTAGTAATTAATTGATCGGCTTCATCAGCTGCTTTTGTTTCAGTTTTTTGATCAATTGTCGCAGAGACATTTGAGACTTCTGATTCATTCGCATTAACTGTGAAACTCAACGCTAAGGCGCTAAGTAACGTCCATGTTAGCTTCGACATTATTTTCTCCCGTAGAAGTTTATCTTGAGATGATTATAGAAAATAACAAAAAATTTTATAAGGCTGTCTAAGAAATATGACGGCGATTGTGCGTCGATTTAACAGGAAGTTTACAAACGTCACACTGCAAAATTTTTAAATTAAAGAATTAAGTTTGTTGAGCTTTTTAATATAAAAAAACGAGGAAAATCAAACAACTATCTAAAGCTAACGCCGAAGTTTAAGCCAAATTGATTTAGCCTATGCACCTTAGATGAATCTTTAAATTTCAAGAGACTAGACTCAATATTCCATAAAAAATTAAACCCTTTATATAGTGAAAAATCTTGCCCTACGATCAATCCCCATTGATAAAAATCTCCGTTTGCAACAATTCCATTGGGAGAATCATAAAATAACTCAAGATTAAAAAATTTTTTCGGACTAATAAGTCCTGAAAACAAAGCAGAGAACCTGGCGGATAAAGATTGTCAGGTATAAAGGGGTGCTGAATCACCTTTATATGGAAGACTATTCAAATTAAGTTATAATCATTAAAAAATCCAAGGAATATATGAAAGTTTTAATTACCCTAATTCTTCTTACCCCAAAATTTCTAGCCGCTGAAGTTTTCTGCGAAAAGGATAATATTTACTGCTCCCAAGAGCGATTCTTAGAAAGATTCACATCTAACTTCAAAGCTTCAGGGTTAAACGAACAAAATAATAATTGCCAAGTCGACTTTTGGGCTGAATTAAATATTCCTGCACTTGATAAATCTGTTACACGTGAAACCATAACGATTAAAATAGCTGACCAAACAAAAACACCTGTGACTTATCATGGATCATGGCATTACCAGGGAGCAAGAGGTGGATGTTTATCTATTGATCTAGATACTGACGATATTTTTCACTTAAGACAAATAGACGAGACATCTAGGAATTGTAATGCTCGTCCAGGTAGATTATTTGGCCATCGCGGATCAGTTGAGTTTGAAAAGATTGACTCAAAGTACTTAAAAATTATCGTCAATGATGATTTCTATAATGTTAGCAACAATTGCACCATTGAAAATAAGAACTACTTTAAATAGTCAATAACGTTTTCAATCGCAAGCCCTGAGTAGATTCGCCTGAACCAATATCTAAAAAGCCGAGACGTATAGACTTATACGTCGCAGGCGCTTTTAGTTATTGGTGATGGTGAAGATGCCAGGGATCGCGATTGATCAGTCTTCGACGAGGCGGGTGCGCCACTCGCGGATGTCGGGTGCTAAATAATCATACTTAAACCCACCCAAAGTATACTGAGCAAATTCATAGTCCGTCG
>CAYGQW010000309.1:0-2892 GCA_964352175.1 uncultured Halobacteriovorax sp. | reverse complement strand
AGATTTATTGGCTAACTTATTCGCCGATACTTCTACTGTTTTTAGAACTTTTTGCGCTTCACCACCTAGGTCATAGCGTAGGCGTTGTAACTCATCTTTAAGGTGAGCGTAAAAGCCTAGAAGCTTGTTTCTTTGCACATTGACGGAGTTGTAGCCCTTATTAAACTCCTTAGAGAGTTCATTATATTTGTCTTCATTGAGAGTTTTAATCTGTTCTAGGAGTGCCAAGCACTTCTCGCGAAAGTCGCCCTTCTCCTTGGCTTTTTTACCTTTCTTATCTTTCTTCTCTTTTTCTTTTAGAAATGATGGCAATGCCATAGGTCTTCTCCTTAAGTAGATTCAATAATTCTATCCTACATGGATGTGCGATGTTTTTCACCGTTTTTTCGCGACTTTATCGACTTTCTAACCAAATTTGGACTATCATGAGGCGGCCCCTAACAAGGAACTAATTTTGGCGCAGTATGACGTATATGGTGTCGGCAATGCTCTTGTCGATATGGAATTTGAAGTGACTCCAGATTTTCTTCAAGAAATGAAAGTTGAAAAAGGCCTGATGACTTTGGTTGATGAAGCTAGACAAGCTGAGCTGATTAATAATCTTCATGGTACTCAACATAAACGCTCTTGCGGTGGCTCTGCTGCTAATACTTTAATCGCTGTAGCACAAATGGGTGGAAAAGGTTTTTATTCATGTAAAGTTGCAGGGGATGAGACCGGAGACTTTTATACAAAAGATCTTTTAGCCTCAGGACTTGAATCAAATATTAAAGACACAGCACCTGATGGAATCACTGGTCGCTGTTTGGTGATGATCACGCCCGATGCTGATCGCACGATGAATACTTACCTTGGAATTACTGAAACTTTCTCTGAAGCGGAGCTTAATCCTGATGCGGTTAAAAACTCTAAGTATGTTTATTTGGAAGGCTATCTAGTAACTTCTCCAACTGGTAAAGCGGCTGCTATTAAAGCTCGAGACCTGGCTAAAGAAGCAGGAGTTAAAGTTGCTCTAACTTTTTCAGATCCAGGGATTGTCGGTTTCTTTAAAGATGGCTTCAATGAAATGATCGGTGGCGGAGTTGATCTTATCTTCTGCAACGAAGACGAGGCGAGATCATTTACGGGTAAAGAAAACTTGAATGAAGCTTTTGAAGAACTGAAAAAAGTTTCTAAGTCTTTTGCCATTACTACTGGTGCCGCTGGTGCCATACTTTGGGATGGAAAGAAAGAAATTCAAGTTGTCACAGCTCCAGTTGATGCTATTGATACCAATGGTGCAGGGGATCTTTTTGCTGGCTCATTCTTGTATGCTCTTACTCAAGGTAAGACTTTTGGTGAAGCTGGGAAGCTGGCTTGTGCTGCCTCAGGAAAACTGGTTCAACAATTTGGACCTCGTCTAAAAAAAGAGCAAGCACAAGAAATTAAAAAACGCATCCTTGGATAATTTAGGAGAGTAGTGCATGTCTTCACGCACCCCGATTAGAAGTATTTTTGAAAACAAAACTCTTGGAGAGAACTTTACGGTTAAAGGCTGGATTAGATCAGTCAGAAAAAGTAAAAAGTTTTCTTTTATCGTCATCAACGATGGAACTTGCCAGTGGAACTTGCAGGCCATCGTCGATATGGATACTCCTAATTACGATCAAGTATCAACTCTTCTAATTGGCTCTGCCGTTAGTATGACGGGAACTCTTGTCGAATCGCGCGGCAAGCAGCCGGTTGAAATGCAAGCTAAGTCTGTTGAAATCATCTCAGCCACTGATGACACCTACCCACTACAAAAGAAAGCGACCTCTTTAGAGTTTCTTCGTGAGCAGGCTCATTTGCGTCCACGCACTCAAACTTTTGGAGCAGTCTTTCGTGTTCGTCACGCTCTATCGATGGCCACCCATAAGTTTTTTAGTGAACGTGGATTTTATTATTTAAACTCACCCATCATCTCTGCCGTTGACGGTGAAGGTGCAGGGGAGATGTTTAAAGTTTCCACTATGGACCTATCCAAAGTTCCAGTAAAAGATGGAAAAGCTGATCACACTGAAGATTACTTTGGAAAAGAAGTTTCACTTTGTGTAACTGGACAGCTTGAAGGCGAGTGCTACGCTATGGCACTGGGATCAATTTATACTTTTGGCCCAACTTTTAGAGCTGAAAACTCAAACACAACTCGTCACTTATCTGAGTTTTGGATGATTGAGCCTGAAGTTGCTTTTGCTGATCTTGAAGAAATCGCTGATCTTGCCGCCGACTATATTAAATACCTCATTGATTACGCGCTTAAAGAATGTCCTCATGAGCTTGAGTTCTTAGCAACTCGTGAAGGCGCTCCCGAAGGCCTTGTCGAAATGTTAACTCACGTGCGTGACAGTAAGTTCATACGTATCACTTATACTGAAGCGGTTGATATACTAACCAAGTCAGGTAAGAAGTTTGAATTTCCATGCACTTGGGGCAACGAGCTTCAAACAGAACACGAAAGATATCTAACTGAAGAGCATTTCAAGCTTCCAGTTACTGTTACTGATTATCCAAAAGATTTTAAAGCTTTCTATATGAAGCAAAACGAAGACGGTAAAACTGTTCGCGCCATGGATGTCCTCGTTCCAGGCATCGGTGAAATCATCGGTGGATCACAAAGAGAAGATAACCTAGAAAAACTAGAAGCCAGAATGGATCACGATAAAATGGATAAGTCCGGCTACTGGTGGTACATGGATCTTCGCCGTTATGGCTCAGTTCCACATGCGGGCTTTGGTTTAGGGTTTGAGCGAGCGGTGATGTATATTACGGGGATGAGTAACATACGAGACGTTATTCCTTTCCCACGCACCCCCAAAAATTGTGATTTTTAAGTAGTCGAACGCTGATCAAGGCCCATTGACGTCGTCATAT
>CAYGQW010000308.1:0-2912 GCA_964352175.1 uncultured Halobacteriovorax sp. | reverse complement strand
ATCAAGAGAAAAATATTTTTAAATGGTTATATGATACGTTTTATTCATTATTAATATTTAAGAAATAAAGTTCCAGTATTGGAATGGAGAACAATAAATGAGCTTATCAAAAAATGAAAAATTAATGTGGAATGATTCTAAATCCAGAGTTCCAACGGATTTATCTACAAAGGAGATCAATACTAAATACCAGAGAGGTGAACAAAGAATTGTTACCGAATCTAATAGGGAGAAGCTTCCTAATTTTGTGGATGCCTTAAGTCGACCGGGATATATGGAGCTTAGACCTTTTTATCAAAGAAGGTCTCGTTGGGATGAAAGTAGACAATCAAGACTGATTGAATCTTTCATTATCAATATACCTGTTCCTCCTGTTTTTTTGTATGAGAAAGCTTATAACCAATATGAAGTAATGGATGGCCAACAAAGAATAACTGCAATTAAAACGTTCTATAATAATGATTTTGCTCTGAAAGGATTGGAGCTATGGCCTGAATTAAATGGTATGAAGTATAAAGATCTCCCTAAAAATGTTAAAGATGGTTTAGACAGAAGATCAATTTCTTCTATTGTATTGTTAAAAGAGTCAGCACCAGATGACGAGGATGCGATATTGTTAAGACAATTAGTATTTGAAAGATTAAATACTGGTGGGATCAAGCTAGAGCGACAAGAAATTAGAAATGCATTAAATGAAGGAAAGTTAAACGAGCTGCTAATTAAATTGTCCAGATTAGATAATTTTAGAAAAGTATGGGAGTTACCTTTATACACTGAAGAGGAAGAAACTAACCATAATCTGCCTATATACGAAAAGCCGTTTTTCCAAAAGATGGAAGACTTAGAGGTTGTTCTAAGGTTTTTTACGTTGAGACATATGTCAGAGTACAAATATGGCTTACAAGGATTTTTAGATTTATATATTATTAGAGCTAATAAATTTTCAAAAGAAGATATTCAATTTCTGGGTGATCTTTTTTCAGGTACGTTGGATACTTGTTTAGAAATATTTGGAGAACATGCTTTTAAAATATATGAGATTGAGAAAGCTGAATGGAGGAAAAAACCTTCAAAAAGCGTATACGATGCTCAAATGATTGCGCTATCGGAGATTTTGCATAAAAAAGATCACTTGATAAAAAATAAGAATAAAATTTTGAAACTAACTTTAGAGATATTTGAAGGAGAGGGAGTCTCTATACTGACAGGGCGTGCCAGCACAAAGGCAGATGTCGAAAACAGAATTCAACTTTTTAGAGATATTTTCTCCCAGGTATAAGATGTTTTCAGATATTATTAGTACATTTAAAATAAAAAATAATCTATTGAAACATACTGTTCGTTACTTTGATGATACTTCTCATTTACCTAGTCAAGTCGATATGATTGAGTGGAGACGTTTTACAACATCAAGTATACTATTTAGAATTTACGCTATTTTTGAAGATAGTATAGAAAAAATGCTTTTTGAATTCCTTGATAATCTTCACACTGAGTATCATTATTTAGATTATAGTCAAAAGTTTAAAAAAAATTATAGAAAAAAATTCTCCTTATTATTACAGAACTTAGATTACGACAGATATGCACATATAATTGAAGCTAATATTATAAAGTCCTACGACGAGTTCCTTAAGGGAGATAATCATACATCGTTCGTCAAAGAGGCAATTTTAAGACATGATCAAAATTTTAAATTTGATATTCTTTCTACTTATATTTCCTCCTTTGGCATTGATGAGTTCAAGGGATGGGTGGCCAATAACCGAACATTAGCCTCTTTTTACCCAGAGGATAATAGTAGACAGCAAGAAATTTCAGACTCTCTGAAGGAGCTTGTAGAATATCGAAACTCAGCTGCTCATGGTTCATTTGACAACATACCTGGTGAATCTGAATTGATGAGCTTTACCGATACAACTGAAAAAATTTTAATTTTACTCAATGAGTATCTGAGCTATGAGACTATTAGGCTTGCACCAAAAGCTTTTAATGAAACGTTTGAAATAACCGAAATATTTAGTAATAATATTTGCGTAATTAAATCTAAAAAAAATTTAACCTTAAATGTTGATGATGAAATTTACTTGTTTAATGACTATAACTGCGTAAAGGCTAAAATTAACTCAATGAAAATTGATAATATTGAAAAACAACAGTTTACCTCAAACTATGACGGATTTGAGTTTGGTCTTAAGCTTTCAGTTAAGCCATTTATTTCTTATAAAGGAGTAAAAACTTAGTATTATTAAAGTTTTAAAGAGGTTTCAACACATTTGCTCAATCTGTTAGGATAGTTGTCGCTTTAATTTCTGTATTCATATAGTTGTACATCGGCTTGTTCTCACTGTACTCAAGCTTAAGTGCTGATCTTGTTTGTTAAGTATTTCTTACTCCATCTTTCTTTCTAGCAACGTCTTTATCTCGAAGGTTCAACTGTTATCGGTAATAGCGCTTGATCTAGAGCAATAGCTAGCGGCTATGGTTTTGTAAGAGGTGTCGTTTTTCTGTTCGTTACTAATTAAGTGTTCTCATTTCACAAAAATTTGTGAATGAAAAATCTTGCACCAACTAATAATCAATCACTTAGTTAAATAGCATTAATAAAAGTTTGTGAACTTCACAAAAACTTGTGAATTGACAAATTATAAGCCCTCGAAATCTTATTCAGTTTTCACAAAAGTTTGTGAAGATTCGTCGTATTTTCTATATACGCTCCAACTTTTTTTGACCTATTTATTAAAAAAAAATTTAAAAATCTTGATTATTTCAAGGTCACATAGGTGGTCACATAACGCTTTATAAGTTTTTACCCTGCCTGATTTCCCTTTTGATCTTGGGTATTTACAAAGATCCCAGATTGACTACCCCCTCTCAACAAGTTTTGAGGAGGTAGTCAATCTAGTCCTAGT
>CAYGQW010000307.1:0-2914 GCA_964352175.1 uncultured Halobacteriovorax sp. | reverse complement strand
CAGTTACACTTCCATCTTTTCTAAAGACTGGGCGCAGTTTCGTTAAGGCTTCGATTGAAGTGTCAGCTCTAGGGTTTTCATCTTGAGCAACTGTATATTCTTTCTTTTTGAGCTGAACTTTGACAGGAATAATTTCGTCTTTAAAAAATCCATTTCCCCAAGCTTTAATAGCTTTTTGATGAGAGGCTAGTGCAAAGGCGTCCTGATCTTCTCTTGTAACTTTATAATCTCTTGCGACTTCTTCAGCGGTTTGACCCATAGAAAAAAGAGGAAACATGGCTTCCATTTTGGGATTTGGAAAGCGCCAGCCGAAAGTCGTGTCGTACATCTTTTGATCACGACCAAATGGGCTTTCTGCTTTTGACAAAACATAAGGTCCGCGAGTCATACTTTCTACTCCACCAACCCAGATGCAGTCGGCCATACCACTTGCAATACGTCCATAAGCATCTATTACAGCATCTAGAGAGCTTCCACATAAGCGATTTAAAGTGACCGCCGGAACTTCATAAGGAATACCTGCTAGTACCGCGGCCATTCTGCCAACATTTCGATTATCTTCGCCAGCTTGATTCGCACAACCCACAATCACATCATCTATTTCTTTGGCATCATAAGAAAGATTCTCAAGATGATTGGCAAAAACTAAGGCCATAAGATCATCCGATCTTACTTGGGCGAGTCCTCCACCTAAGCGACCAATGGGAGTTCTTTTAACGTGCACGATATATACTGATTTCAATCTTAATCCTTATGAAAATGTTGGATGCTCTAGTCTAAGGCGTGGGCAGGCACGGTAGCGAGGATCGCCTGTAACGCTGTAAAGTTCATCTAATAGGGTAGCAATATGTTGAGAGCCGGTTCGTTGCGCCCAGTCTATTGGTCCTAGTGGGTGGTTCACACCGTATTTCATCGCTGTATCAATATCTTCACTAGATGCCAGCCCTTCTTCAAGCGCAAAATAGGCTTCATTGATGACCATGGAGCTTATTCTTGGAAAGGTGAAACCAATCCCGACTTCTTCTACCGAATGGAGACTTATGCCAAGTGTTTCAAAAGCACTTTCAAGTAGTGGTTTATGCTCTGGACGAACATAGGCTTCATAGGTCGCAGTTGGTGAGTGAAAGACAGTGGCAACTGCTCCAGCAATAAATTTGTATCTTTTTAAAAAAGCTTCACCCCAGACAAGACTTAGATCACTAATAACTGGCTTGGTCGTAGACTCGCAAAGACGCTCGAGTAAATCAGATTTTTTATCACGTCCCCAAGCAGTTAAATCTAAAATTAGTTCTTCTTTAAGTTCTAGTCTTTCAATATCTGCACCACGAGATAAAATCGTCACGTCAGCACGGCCTGAACTTTCAAGAATAGGAAAAAAATGGTGATCTCTTGAAATAAGGATCCTAAGTTTAGTCGTCATGATGATAAAATCCTTGTTTGCTCTTCTTTCCAAGTCTTCCACTTTCTACCATTTTTCGTTGAAGTGGGTGAGGAGCAAATCTTGGCTCTAAAAAGAAGTCTTTCCAAACAGATTGAGTAACATCGTAATTCACATCAATGCCGATAAGATCCATTAGTTCAAATGGACCCATTTTGAAACCACCGCATTTTCTCATGACTTCATCAATGGCCCTAACTTTTCCAGGATGCTCATGGCGAATAATTCTGAAGGACTCACCGTAGAAATTACGTGCAACACGATTGACGATAAATCCAGGAGAGTCAGCGCAAATCGCAGGCTTTTTGTCTTTTGATTGAAACCATAAATAAAGATGACTCAAAAGTTCACTTTTAGTTCCAGGTCCTTTGATGATTTCAACCAACTTCATAATTGGAGCTGGGTTGAAAAAATGAAGGCCCAAAAAGCGCTCCCTTCTCTTAGGTGTGACTGCTAATGCAAGTCTGGCAATAGGAATACTTGAAGTATTGCTGGCAAAGATAGTTTTCTCAGGCATTGAAGCATCAAGATCAGCAAAGAGCTTATTTTTAGCTTCTAGAGATTCAACAATGGCTTCAATAATTAAATCAGGAGCGTCATCTGTCCCATCGATATCTGAAACGGCGCAGGCATTAAGCCTTTCACCCATCTGATCGATTTGTTCTTTGGTGAATTTGTTTTTTTGAACAAGTTTTTGCCAAGAAAGCTCAATGTCTTTTTGTGCATCTGTAGCGACTTCGCCGCGTAGATCACATAACGAAACGCGAACACCGGACTGGGCAAGCCATTGAGCGATGCCTTTTCCCATTGTTCCTGCTCCAATCACTAGAGCATACTTAATTGTACCATCCATGGAGGACTCCAAATATTATTGTACTGCTTGATCCGCTTCTCTGTATTCAGGAATAACTAAACCAACTTCATCGCATAGGGCGTGGATCTCTTTTAAGAAAGCGTCACGAACTTCTGCATTTGTTCTTCTTTTTAAGCCAAGGCGAACATAGATATCATTAGCTTGACCTTGTGAGTTTCCAAAAACATTCATCACACGTGGCCACCAAAGGTTTAAGCGCTCCTGAAGGAATGGTTTTTGCTCTGGATCAGCAGCCAAAATTTTCACCCATTTGTCACCATGAGTAAGGTGCATGATTTCTTCTTTATAGATCCCTTCAATTCCTTTCTTCCATGGAAGATATGAACTTTGAAGAGTGTCTTCAAGTTGATGACCAGCAGCTCTATCCATAAGGAAGTTGAATAGAATAAAGTCTGTCCAATACTTGATGTTGTAGTAAAAAATATTAACGCGATAATCGTCTTTTAAACGCTTAAATCCAATTTGAACTTTATCTTCTTCAAGTTTGTAATGAAGTTCAGTGTTCTCGATATGTTTTTGTGTATCTTGACCAAGATCTTCTAAAAGCTTGTAGATAACCGAAGCGTGGCGCATTTCATCTTTTACAATTTGTGCCACTAAAA
>CAYGQW010000306.1:0-2930 GCA_964352175.1 uncultured Halobacteriovorax sp. | reverse complement strand
TTCACCTGCGTGAGAGGCAAATGAATCGAAAAAAGTGAGAAATAAGATATTATTTTTCGTCATGAGTACCTATCGGGCCAAGATATTTAGTTCTTTAGCATTGTTTTAAGAAAACCAATAAAATTAATAAGGTAATCAATGTGTAGCTGGGTTATTCACCTTCAAACTCAACTAACCAATGAGCGTTGATTCCTTGTTCTGCTAAACTCTTTGCTCCACCAAGATCTGGAAGATTGACGATAAAACAGGCTTCGTGAATTTTGGCATGGCACTTTCCAAGCAGAGCTGCTGCACCAAGTGCAGTTCCTCCAGTCGCTAGTAAGTCATCAACCAGTAGGACATTGAGATCTTTTGAAATATCTTCAGTATGAATCTCTATCGTATCTGTACCATATTCAAGAGCATAGTCTTGCGAGAGAGTATTGCCAGGTAGTTTGCCTTTCTTTCTGATTGGAATAAATCCAACTTTTAATCGATCAGCCAATGCTGCTCCAAAAATAAATCCTCTCGCCTCAATGCCAGCTACGGCTTCGATACCGGAATCTTTATATTTGGCATAAAGAGTATCCATTGTGAGCTGAAAACCATGTGGATCTCTTAGTAGACTCGTGACATCTCTGAACATAATCCCTGGCTTGGGCCAGTCTGGTATTGTTCTGATTTTCTGTTTAATAGTGGCTAAGCTCATGAATTCTCCTAACAAGTTGAAAATACTGTAAGAATCTTTCTCTGATGTGTCTACAATTGTAGACAATGAGGTGCATCTAAGATAATTTTCGAAAAATTTTTTATTTTGTTTCAATGACTTACGCGTATGGGGGTGGGAGTTGTTCTTTGAAGGTTCTGAAAAGAAAGTCGAAGTTATCGTTAAGTCTGAGTTAGGAAGCTTGCGTGACTTTGGTAAGGACTTTTGGAAAGAAATGGTTGCTCGCTGTAACGCCACCATTTTATCCGAAGTATCGAATGAAAAATGTGATGCTTACCTCCTATCCGAATCATCATTATTCGTTTGGGATCACTCTTTCTTGATGATCACTTGTGGTTCAACCATGCTCATTAACTCTGTTCAACACTTTCTAGGCCGAGTCCGAAGTGATGATATCGAGAGCATTATTTATCAACGAAAAAATGAATACGGTCCTTGGTTACAAAAAACGAGTTTTGCTCAAGATGTAGAAAGACTACAAACCATGGTTGATGGTATATCGACTCGTTTTGGTTATCTTGATGAACATCATACTTATATGTTTCATCTTGATAAAGATTTCAAGCCAAAAGCAAACGATACGACAACTGAAATATTAATGTATCACATTCAAGGAAATGCAGCCGAGACACTCAGATGTCAAAATCAGACAATAGACAGTGTTAGAAAGTTTATGAGCCTTGAAGACTTTTTCAAAGATTTCCAGGTTGATGATTTTTGTTTTAAACCTTGCGGGTACTCACTTAATGCCATTAAAGATGATAAGTACGTCACTATTCATGTGACTCCACAAGAAGAAAGCTCTTATGTAAGCTTTGAGACCAATTTAAATTTAAAACAAGATTACCCAGACCTAGTTGATCGTTTACTTGAAACCTTTCAACCTTTTTCTTTTGATATCGTTGACTTTAATACTAAAACAGAAGTGGCATCAAATACAAAAATGGTAAAAATTAATAACTTTCAGGATCGACTAAGTTGTGGCTACGATGTGAATTTTAGCCACTTTATCGTGCCACTGGATCGCATTGAAAAACCAACATCGATTAAAGGAAATATCTTATGAATTTAGGAAAAACAAAAGCCGCCATGTGGGTTGAAGAGCCAACAGGAGACTTTCTAAGAGTAGGCTTTAGAGCAGACAAGGTTCTCTTTTCGGGTAAAAGTGAATTTCAAAGTGTTGATGTTATTGAAACAAGAGGTCATGGTAAGATGCTTCTAAACGATGGTCTTGTTATGTTGACTGAGCGTGATGAATTTATTTATCACGATATGATCACACATGTTCCGATGTTTACTCATAAAAATCCTAAAAGTGTCCTCGTGATTGGCGGTGGTGATGGTGGAACAGCTCGTGAGGTTTTGCGTCATGCTTCTGTTGAATCAGTAGTGATGGTCGAAATTGATGGCATGGTTGTTGATGCATGCAAAGAATTCATTCCTCAAACTTCTTCTGAGCTTACTAATAAAAAGCTTGAACTTATTATTGGTGATGGTGTTGAGTACGTCGCTAAAACAGATAAAAAGTTTGATGTTGTAATTGTTGATTCAACAGATCCAATTGGGCCTGCAACTCCACTTTTTGGGACAGAGTTTTATCAAAATATTAAGAATATCTTAAATGATGATGGAATTGTTGTATCTCAAGCAGAGTCACCGTTCTATTTTGCTGATACTCAAAAATCACTGCTCAATATCCTAGGTGGTTTATTTCCTGTGGCAACAATTTATAATTTTAATAATATGGGATATCCTGGTGGGTTTTGGAGCTTTACTTTTGCTTCAAAGGGTCCGCACCCTATTAAGAACTTTGATTCTAATAGAGTTAAAAATTCTAAACTCGAATTTGGTTATTATAATGAGAAAATTCATGAGTCAGCTTTTAGCTTGCCATCTTTTCAGTATCGCAAGCTGGTAGAACAAATTAAGGATTAGTAATGAAATACTGGTTAATGAAATCTGAGCCTGATGTTTTTTCAATTGATGATTTAAAGTCAAAGAAGAAGACACCTTGGGATGGAGTTCGTAACTATCAAGCTCGTAATTTTATGCGAGATGATATGCAAAAAGATCATCTCGTTCTTTATTATCATAGCAATTGTGACGTTCCTGGTATCTACGGTATTGGTAAAATTGTTAAAGAGTCACATCCGGACCACACTCAGTTCGATCCAAAATCTGATTATTATGATCCAAAGGCAACTCAAGAGACTCCAAGATGGTT
>CAYGQW010000305.1:0-2932 GCA_964352175.1 uncultured Halobacteriovorax sp. | reverse complement strand
TGGTTAATTACTTTAAAAAAGTATATGAAGCTTTGGACAATCGTGGAGCTTTCTTTGTTGATATCTTCGGCGGTACTGAGTGTGGAGAAGAGCTAGTAGAAGAAACTGAGCATGATGATCATACATATTATTGGGATTGTGATAAATATAACCCTTTAACAAATGAAGTTCTTTATCATATTCATTTTGAGACCCATCATGACAAAGTGAAGTACGAGAAAGTATTCACTTATGATTGGCGCCATTGGTCACCAAAAGAAATTACAGAGGCCATGGAAGATGCAGGCTTTGCTACGGTTAAAACTTTCTGGGAAGGCGACGATGGAGATGGCGGTGGCGATGGAGAGTTTTTTGAATCGACCGAAGAAGAAAATTGCGAATCTTGGGTAACTTATATCGCAGCTTTTAAGTAAGAATCTGATACTTAATTTTAAATTTTGATTTGAAGCTCTTTTCTGGAAACTGACTCGACTTTTCGCCTAGAACAAGAATTGTTGCTCCTTCATGGGCTGTTGGTACTAAACTTACTGCATCCAGTAACTCTTTTGATATTTTATTTGCATCACTTCCCCAAAACTGGATCAAGAGCAAATCTTTATCAAAACTTTTACCAGAGAAAAGGTTTTTCTCAAATACTCCTAACTCAGATTCATCATTTGAAATTTTCTTCGATATAATTCCATCAAAGAGATAATCAAGATCCGTGAAATACTTCGGTAGCTCTCGAATAGGCTTATCAGTAAGCCAGATGATGCCGCGAACTTGTGCCGTGACTAAATCAAGCATAATTACCTTGTTGCTTTGGCAAACTTATCGAGGACACCGTTAACAAAAGTATAGCTTTTTTGATTACCGTACTCTTTTGCCATTTCAACATATTCATTAATTAGAATTGCTGCTGGTGTTTCTTGGTTAGCATGAAGTTCGCTGGCACCCAAAATGACGATAGTGCGTTCTAACATGTCTAACTTATCTAAAGTTCTAGGAGATAAACATGTATTTAAATCTTTTAGAACAGTATTAAAATTTGTAAGGGTACTTAAGATAAGCTTTCTACCAAATGTTTTAGTTTCAAGCGTTAGCTCGTTATCTGAATGTTCATCATCAGGAGCCGTGTAGCTCTCTTCAAAGTCATCAAGCTCAGTATTAGTATCTTCATCACTGGCCAAAGCTTCAAACGACGCTAATGACTTAGGATAGAGGAATTTAAAAGCATATTTACGAGCTAATGTTTTTTGAATGTGGCCTTTAGCCATGGGATTTCCTTTATTTAAAGCGCTTATTATGACGCGAGTCATATTAAACGTCAATCACTCTCTATAGGAGTTATTGATGTTAGAAAATGCTGTTTGACGGCACTATCCAAGTAATCTTAACGTTATAGTACACACACACACACGCTACAAGCGAGGGAGACTCCTATGAAGGTTCTATCTCAACTTATTCTTATTGTTTTTATGGTTATGATTGCAGGTCATGTTTTTTCGAGTCCAAGCCTTAAGCCACAATTTACAGAAATTGCTCAATCGCGATAAACCGGAAAACGTTTACATAATTCTAAAACGTTTTCCTTAATTTTAGATTGGACGCCTTCGTCTTTTGGATTCTTTAAAACTTCAACAATCCAACCAGCCATTTGTTTTACTTCCGCTTCTTTTAATCCACGAGTCGTAATCGCTGGAGTACCAAGTCGTACACCTGAGGTAATGAAAGGTGATCTTGTATCACCTGGAATCATATTCTTATTACATGTAAGGCCAGCGGCTTCAAGCGCGTGTTCTGCCACTTTTCCACTGATGCCAAAACTGTCAGTATTTACTAAGACGAGATGATTATCTGTACCACCACTAACTAGTTTGGCACCGCCAGCAACGAGAGACTCAGCCAGGGCTTTAGCATTGGCAATCACTTGTTTTTGATACTCAATATAGTTTGGCTCTAGCGCTTCTTTGAAGGCCACAGCTTTTGCTGCAATGACATGCTCAAGTGGTCCGCCCTGAATTCCAGGAAAGACATTGAAATTGATTTTCTTGGCTAGTTCTTCATCGTTAGTCATGATGATACCGCCTCGTGGGCCACGTAGTGTTTTATGCGTTGTCGAAGTTACAAAGTGAGCATGCTCTATAGGAGATGGGTGAAGACCAGCTGCTACAAGCCCTGCGATATGGGCCATATCGACTAAAAGATAAGCTCCAACTGCATCGGCAATCTCTCTGAATTTTTTAAAGTCGATGGTGCGAGAATAAGCACTCGCTCCAGCGATAATCATTTTTGGCTTATTCTCTTTAGCTAACGCCATTACGTTGTCATAATCGATCTGCTCAGTTTCAAGGTTGAGACCATAGGCCACAACTTTAAAAAGTTTGCCTGAAAAATTAACAGGAGAGCCATGAGTTAAATGTCCACCTTGCGACAAATCCATTCCAAGAATAGTGTCCCCAGCATCTAGTACTGAAAAATAACAGGCCATATTAGCCTGGCTACCAGAATGAGGCTGAACGTTGGCGAACTTGGCACCGAATAGTTTCTTCAAACGCTCAATGGCTAGAGTTTCAACTGAGTCAACAAACTCACATCCACCGTAATAACGTTTTCCAGGATATCCCTCAGCATACTTATTAGTTAGTTTGGTTCCTTGCGCTTGCATAACAGCGGGAGAAGTATAGTTCTCGGATGCGATTAATTCCAAACCTTCTTCCTGACGTTTTACTTCATGATTAATTAGATCAAAAAGTTCAGGGTCCATTGTTGATAAGGAATTAGCATCTTTATGAAACATAGTTTCTCCGTTAGCTGTACTTTTTGACAATCATTGATGAGTTCGTGCCGCCAAAACCAAAAGAATTATTCAGGGCAAATTCTACATCAACTTTTCTTGCTTTGTTTGCGACATAATCTAGATCACATTGTGGATCTTGATTTTGTAAATTAA
>CAYGQW010000304.1:0-2955 GCA_964352175.1 uncultured Halobacteriovorax sp. | reverse complement strand
GTAACGACGAGCCTTCCGTCGAAGAACTTGTGCAACGAATTTTTGATTACTTTATTGAGCGACGCCATGAAATGATGAATTCTTTCAAGGTCATTCTGACTGAAACCGATACACCTCTAGAAGTTAAAGTTGTAGATGAACAGCATATTGGGCCACCAGGTGGAACAGTAGTTCTTGCAGCAATTAACAGAGAAGTTGGCGACAAGGCTTGTGAAAAAGCAAAAATTTGGGCAACGAGAGCAATTTTCAATCAAATTGTTCATATGGCCCTAATTGTAAGCTCAAGCTGGATAAAACAACATTGTGGTAATATAGATTTGTTCGAAAAAAGCTACCAACGAAGTAGTCTTCGTCACACAGTAAAAAGCTTTATGGAACATATTCAAAGTGAAGATTGGGAGAAGATAGAGAGTGTGTAGGATTTTTGGATTTAGATCAGTACTTCAAAGCCAAGTTCACTCTTCTTTGGTTCACGCTGAAAACGCCCTACAAGGTCAAAGTCAAAGACACCCAGATGGCTGGGGGGTTGCATATTATCAAGCTGGTGCACCTCACGTCATTAAATCAAAAGAGTCTGCCCTAGACGATCAACTCTTTAAAAGAGTTTCGGGAATTGTAAGCTCACAAACTGTTGTGGCCCACATTAGGAAGGCGACGCAAGGGCAGCATACTATTTTAAATGCTCACCCATTTCAGTTTGGTCCCTGGATTTTTGCCCATAATGGAAATATTAAAGGATTCGATCAACATAAACCGACTCTCTTGAATCTAGTTAATGAAAACTTAAGACGTTTTATTTTAGGTGATACAGACAGCGAAATAATATTCTACCTTTTACTGACAAATCTTTCGAACAAAGTTGATCTGTCACAAACCGATACTGACTTTAATCTCATTAAGACCGCTTTAATTGAAACTATTGCTCAAATTACCAACATAGCTGGAGAGCTTTACCACGAAGAAGGTAAAGGCGCGATTGAAAATTATCTCACCATTATTTTAACTAATGGCAACAGTATGATCGCTCATCAAGGTGGACAACGACTACATTGGTCAACATGGAAAACACTTTGCCCGGAAAGAGAAACTTGTCCGAGTCTCGCCCCTTCATGTGAAAAAGAAACAATCGATGGAAAGATCAATCATTTAATTTTTTCGAGTGAACCACTACAGGGCGAAAATGTTTGGAATGAAATGAGCCTCGGAGAAATTATTGGCGTCGATGGCAACATGATTCTTCAGCGCTAAAAACGCTTATCAATAACGAATTTTAATTTTCCTGTTCTTGAATTCTTCTCTAAACTTTTAACTTTGATAAATTTGGGCGTTAAAACCAATCCTTTTTCAATTGAATCAACTAGCATTTTGCGCTGCTTTAATAGTAATTCCAGAGCTTTCACCTCATCTACATTTCCAACGTAACAAATACTCAAAAGGTCTTTGCCTTCAACTCGCTCTATCATTAATTGAAAATTAATATCTGCCTTGATTTGTAAAAAGATAGAACCAAGATCATCTCTATTAATTGTTACAGGTCCAACTCTTGCGCCTTCATTAGATCGTCCTAAGATTAAAAAACTTTTATTAGGCTCAATCCACTGAGCTAGATCTCCAACCGGGTAACGAATAATCGGCATGAGGCTTCGAGTAAGATTAGTCATCAACAATCGACCACTGACTCCTGCCGAAGTGATGAGATTATCCTCTTCATCAACAATTTGCATGACAGTACCTTCAAGCACCTTGTGCGCCTTTGAGCTATGCTCAGGCATCGAGCCACCCAAATGCCCAGCATCTACACTAGCATAGCCAATAGATCCTATAGCAGGATTGTTAAAGGCTTTGGTGAGTAAAGGTTTCTGATCATCAAACAACGACTCGCCACCAAAAAGAATCTTTGTAACTTTAAGTTCAATTTTTGCATCAAGCAGATACTCGGCTAAGGCCATCAGAGAAGTTGGAACTCCTGCCAGTACATTAATGTCATAGTCATTAATAATCTTTACCATTTCCTTAAGATTGGTTGCACCTGCAATTGGAAAAGTTAATGTATTTTTTTTTGATTGCTCAAGTGATTTTTCGATAAAAAGAAAACTGGCATAGAGTTCTCCAGAATAAAACATGTTAGCGACGCGGTCACTATTGTCTAAAACAGCATCCATGGATTCACCAAAAATCTTAGTAAAATCATGCCATTCTTTTTTAGTAAAAATTGAAAATTTTGGACGACCTGTTGTTCCGCCACTTTTAAAAACGACACCACTACGATTCGAGCTGGTTAAAAGTTTGTTATCTTTCCAATCATTAGCGTCCCAAAATGCTTCTTGGTCAACAATTGGAAGCTGACTGAGATCTAGTGGAGAATTGGCCCAAAGATTCTTATAATAAGGCGAATTATCTTTGATAAATTGAAGAAATTCACCCATGGCGATGATCTATCACTAATGGCTGTTTGCCCGATGTTGCTTTAATAAATGGTGTGTTTTTAAATTCAATGCTAGCTGTTTTTTCTAGCTCAACAACTTCATGTAGGTCATGAAGTTCAAGAAGCTTAGAAAGCGAATTAGATTTTACTTCTGGCGTATTGATAACCAGACAATCTTTAAGGTTTTGATGTTTAAGCTCAATTTGTAGCTCTTTAAGTTCAAGCTTCTTCATAATACTTTGGGCATTAATAAAGCTGCCGCCGAATTTAAAAATATCTCCGACACGACCGCTTAAAAGAAGTCTTGGTGATGGATCACCGCACTCACAAGCACCACTTACCCATTTTGCCGTATCACCTATTTGGTAGCGCTGAATTGAAATCCCTGATCGAGCCAACGAAGAAACTAGAATTCTACCAGTCTTTCCTTCTTTTACAGGCTCATCTTTTTCAAGATCAACAATTTCGATTTTTTGAATGGACATATTAACATGATGGACACCTGGCTCACAAGAATGACACTGATAACC
>CAYGQW010000303.1:0-2980 GCA_964352175.1 uncultured Halobacteriovorax sp. | reverse complement strand
GAATTAAAGTAATTGTTGATTATGCACATACTCCGGACGCATTAAAAAATGCATGTCGTGGAGTTAGACAGAGTTATCCCAAGTCAAAACTCATTACCGTCTTCGGTTGTGGCGGAGATCGAGATAAAAGCAAGCGACCCCTAATGGCCCAGGTTGCTGAAGAAATAAGTGATATCGTTATCGTGACTTCAGATAATCCACGAACAGAGGATCCGCTCAAAATTATTGAAGATGTCTTGAGGGGATTCTCGACTTGTCCGACTGTAGAAGTTGATAGGAGAAAAGCGATTTGTAGCGCTATAGGTATAGCCAATAAAGACGACGTCGTTTTAATTGCAGGAAAAGGCCATGAAACTTATCAAGAGATCAATGGAGTTAAGCATATCTTTGATGATCTTCAAGTAGTCAAAGATTATTGGGGGATAAATGATTAGCTATGACCCAGAGATAAATAATATCTTCACAGACTCTAGGAAAGATTTTAACGAACAGAGTATTTTTGTGGCACTTATAGGTGAACATCACGATGCCAGTAAGTTTGTATTAGCTTTAATAAGCAAGGGATTAAAGCAAGCGGTTATAACAGATTCAAAAGAGAACCGTGAGCTCCTATCTAAGCAACAGGCATGTGACATTCTTTTTGTATCAGATACGAATAACTATATTAAAAACTGCGCAATCAAAAAACTTGATTTTTGGAAAGCTAGTAATAATAAAAATACGATTATTGCGATGACAGGATCTAACGGCAAAACAACGACAAAAGAAATGCTTAATAGTTTGATGAAAGCATATCCAGGCACGACTCATACAACTAAAGGAAATTTGAATAATCATCTTGGTGTACCATTTACGATACTCGATATGCCTTTGAATACAGAGGTATTGATTTTAGAAATGGGAACCAATCACCCTGGAGAAATCGCCAACCTCTGTGAAATGGGAAAACCAGACGCTGGTTTCATAACCAATATTGGGCAATCGCATTTAGAGTTTTTCCACAACGAAGATAATGTTTTTGTAGAAAAGTCCGAACTTTACCATTCGATTGCAAAAAAACCTGAAGGTCTCTTTGTCGTTAATGCCGACGATTCTCGACTTGCTAGCCTATGTGATAAACCTAAGACGTTATCTATTGGAAGTGATCCGAAGTTTGATATTTCTTACAAAAGAACGACTGATGGATTTGATCTTACTTTTAAAAGTAAAACTCATTGCTTTATCTGTCCTAAAATTCCTGAAGCACATAACCGATATAATATGGCGATGTCCGTCGCTCTATGTTTAAGCCTTTGGCCTAATTTATGTTTTGAACAAGCCGTACTTGACTACGTACCTCCTAAAAATAACCGTTCTTTAATTCTTAAAAAAGATGACCTTACTATTTATCTAGATGCTTATAATGCCAACCCTAGTTCAATGAGTGTATCGATTGATGGGTTCACAGAATATGTTAATGATGTATTGAAAGTTAATTTCTCTGATACATGGTTCATTCTTGGAGATATGAATGAACTGGGTGAGAACGCACCCCGTTACCATTTTGAGATAGGCCAAAAACTAAAGGGCTTGGGTGCTACCAATGCCTTTTTTATCGGTAGATATGCGCTTGATTACAAAAAAGGATTTGAAGGCGGAGAGACATTTGCCGATCGCAGTGAATTTATTGAAATTTACGGACAAGCTGGACCTGGATGGATGTGCCAGGCAGCCTTTATAAAAGGTAGTCGCACTTTACAACTAGAAGAGCTCGTCGATATAACTTAAGTTCCAAAACTTTGTCCTCGGTGTGCGATGCTCTACCACATACTTTACCCGTTAAGCCGGGACTTCTCAGCTTTTAATATCTTTAGGTATATAACTTTTAGATCAGTCGCAGCTTTTGTTATTGCAGCTTTTGTTTCTATCGTTCTTGGCCAGTGGTTCATAAAGTTTATGAAGCGCAAAATGTTTGGCCAGGTTGTTCGTGATGATGGACCAGAGAGTCATTTTAAAAAAAGAGGAACTCCGACAATGGGAGGAGTTTTTGTCATTGCGGCCATCACTTTAACCTTGGCAGTTTGTGGGAATTTTAATTCTAGCCCATTGGTCGCTTCGATTACGGTAATGCTGTCATATTTCACCCTTGGTTTTGCTGATGATTATTTAAAAGTTCTTAAAAAAGATACAAAGGGCGTTTCAGCTAAAGGAAAGCTCTTGTGGCAATTCGCTACAGCAATATTTATTGTGGGATTTTTAGTTAAAATTGGGGCGATTGATACAAAGCTCTACACTCCGTTTTTTAAGGATCCTTGGATAGACTTAGGTTGGTTTTATGTCGTCTTTGGATCAATTGTTATTGTCGGCTCTAGTAACGCGGTGAACCTAACCGATGGACTTGATGGTTTGGCCATTGGGCCAATCATGACATCGGCAGCAACACTTGGTGTCCTGGCATATGTTGCAGGGCATAGAGAGCTGTCTGGATATTTGCTGATTCCTTATGTTGAAAATGCTGGTGAATTAACTGTCGCCGCAGCGGCAATCGTTGGTGCTGGTGTCGGTTTTTTATGGTACAACACTTTCCCAGCTCAGATATTTATGGGAGATGTTGGATCACTCTCGCTTGGAGGCATTTTAGGCACTCTGGCGGTGGTTACGAAGAATGAACTCCTATTTATCGTGATTGGTGGAGTTTTTGTGGTAGAAGCACTCTCGGTGATAATCCAAGTAGTGTCTTACAAAACAAGAAAGAAAAGAGTTTTTAAAATGGCTCCGATTCACCACCACTTTGAGTTATTGGGATGGCCAGAACCAAAAGTTATCGTTCGCTTTTGGATTGTTGGATTGCTACTAGCGTTGGTTTCTTTGGCCACGTTGAAAATGAGGTAAAGTTTAGATGGAAAGATTGAAAAATAAAAAAGTCCTCATCGTCGGAATTGGAAGAACAGGATTTACATTAATAAATTTCTTTAATCGTCTTGAATGTAATATTCGAGTA
>CAYGQW010000302.1:0-3000 GCA_964352175.1 uncultured Halobacteriovorax sp. | reverse complement strand
TCAAAATTTACATTTGGAAGGGGATCAAAATGCTCATTGAAGACCAACATCCACACAACAGATCAATAATGGTAGCTACTCTAGGTGCTCCTAACGTTGGTAAATCAAGTATGATTAATTATCTGCTTGGTACGGATTTAACAGTGGTGACTCATAAGCCACAAACAACAAGAAACCATATTCATTGTGTCATGACGGTTGATCATACTGAAATTGTTTTGGTAGATACTCCTGGCTTACATAAGAGCAATCAAGAGTTCAACAAACGTCTCAATCAACAGGCCGTTGATGGTGCAGATGGAGTTGATCTCAACCTTCTTTTGGTTGATATCTCTCGTCCGGTACTTGAGCAAGTCAGCGACTTTAAAGAAAACTTTAACCGTCCTTTAGTTAAGACCTGGTTAATTTTTACGAAGGGTGACTTGGTTCAAGATTGTGAGAAGCTCCCTCTTGATGAAATCACTATGAAAGCGAAGGAAATTATCCCTGCTATTGAGAAACATTTTTTAATCAGTTCAAAAAATGAACTTAATATGAATACTTTGATTGGCTCCTTGTGCGATGAAGCTCAACCAGGTCCTCATCTTTATGGTGGAGCTGTTTCAAATAAGAATGAAAGGTTCTTTGCTACCGAGTATATCCGCGAGCAAGCTTTTACTCTGCTTAAAGATGAAATTCCTTATGAAGTAGCAGTTTTAATTGAAGAGTTTCGAGATATGCATGATCAGCGTATTAAAGAAAAAAGAATAGCTTCAAAGATCTCAGCTTCAATTATTGTTAACCGCCCTAGTCAGCGCGCTATCGTAATTGGTTCTGGTGGACAAATGATTAAGGAAATTGGTGTTCGTTCACGTGAACGTATTGAGCAGATGATGGGAAACCAAGTGCATCTTAATCTACATGTTAAAGTTGCTCCGAAGTGGTTTAAAAATAATATGATCCTTGAGCAGTTAGGACTACCACGAGCGGAAGCATCTGCAAGAGTTTGGAGACAGAAATGAAACGTGATCTTGTAGTCTCTATTATTGGTAGACCCAATGTAGGTAAAAGCTCGTTATTCAATAGAATGATGAAAAAACAACATAAAGCTTTAACGCTTGATCGCCCTGGTGTTACCCGTGATCGACATTACGGAATTACTCACCTTGAAGACCTTCCTAACGAGCCTGGACAGGATGTTGTACTGGTTGATACCGGTGGATTTTATCCAGAGCGAGTTGAAGAAGGTAAAGATAACGTCAGTGCCTTTTTTAATATTATGAAAGATCATGCCAACTTGGCTATTGATGAAAGTGATCTTGTTCTTTTTGTTGTTGATGTTAGAGAAGGGATCTTGCCTGTTGATCGTGAAATAGCAACAGCGATTAGAATGAGAAAACGTCCATTTTGGTTAGTTGTTAATAAATTTGATGATGAGTCTCAAGCGGGTAATGAGTTAGAATTCTATGAACTTGGTATTGATCCTGAAGAAATGTTTACTCTATCAGCATCTCACGGCAATGGGGTTACTCAATTAAGAGAGGCTATTCAAGCAAGATCAATTGCTTTTTCTAGTGATGAAGCCAAATCGGCTCCAACTCTTCAGCAAGGTGTTACGCCACGTGAAAATGTAGTTGCACGTGTCGCCATTATTGGTGCCCCTAATGCTGGTAAATCGACCATGCTCAATCAATTACTTGGCTCTGAGAGAGCTTTAGTTAGTGAGATTGCCGGTACTACGATTGATCCAATTGAAGGATACTTTGACTTATATTTTGGACCTGATGCTTTAGAGTTAGATAAGAGAGTTGAGCTCGTCCAACACGATGGACCTCTTGTTGAGCAGTATGAAAGTTTTAGACAAAATAACCCAGAATTCTTTGACCGCATGTCAGATGCCTATGAAGAACAAGGTGATCTTGACGAAACAGCACAAGAATATAAAGACGATGTTCCTTACACAGAAGAATTATCTGATGACAATGATTTAGATGAAAAACTCTATGCTAAGGCCTTCGGAGCGCTTGATGATAGCGAAGAAGAAATAGAAGAAGTTCCACTTATTTTAGATGAAGCTGAGGCTCCTGAAGGTAGTTTTTGGCGTACTGTTCATATTGTCGATACAGCGGGAATTCGCCGTCAAAAATCTATCGATGATGCGCTTGAAGAACAATCTGTTTATCGCTCATTAAGATCAATCACTGAAAGTGATCTTGTCATTTATATGGTTGATGCGACAAAAGGGGTTGGTCACCAAGATCGTAGACTTCTAGATATCGCCCTCGAAAAAGGTAAGTCAGTTATTGTTGTTTTAAATAAAATGGATATTAAGAAACGTGACTTCAAGACAGATAAAGATAGGCGTGAATGGATCGCTGATCTTCGAGCGACATTACCATGGTTAAGCTTTTGTGATGTTCTTCCATTATCGGCACTAAGAGGAACTGGTTTAAATGTTTTAAAGAAGGCACTTAAAAAGACTGTTCTTATTCGTCGTCGTCCGGTTCCAACAGGTGAGCTTAATCGCCAGCTGTTTGAGCTTATTGAAAGACATCCAATTGTTGTTAGGAAAACTAGCGGTAAGGGTTTTAAGGTTCGTTACGCTTCAATGGTTAAAACTGATCCTCCTACAATTTTATTATTTTCTAATAAATCACAGGGGATTCCGGATAGCTATAAACGTTATTTGAAGAATGGTCTTAGACAAGCTTTCCCATTGGATAATACACCTGTTCATTTAATTTTTAGAACTGGACATGATCTGGCGCAAAGAATGAAAAAAGTAAAAAGAGGCTAAATGATCTGGACAAGAGTTTGACGACTCTTGTCTTTATTTTCTTTTAATGGGATGTTTTTCAAATGAAAACATTAATTATAATCATGTCTGTTTTTTCTTTTAGTGCCTGCTCAACAACTTATTATCGCGACCAAACAGCAGAGTCTGTTGATATTAGTAAGTTTATGGGGAAATGGTATGTGATTGCACACATTCCGACTTATCTTGAAAAGGGAGCCTTCAAT
>CAYGQW010000301.1:0-3009 GCA_964352175.1 uncultured Halobacteriovorax sp. | reverse complement strand
ACCATATGCTGAATTCTTTCTTGCTTCTTTCTTTCATTGTCATCAAGACAAGAAAGAAATTTATTTTGTTTCGCTTGAAAAGACTTAATCGTAGCTTGAATGTCACGATTGCTATTTTGCAATTCGTCTTCTTTTTTCTTTAATGCAATCTCAGCAATTCTCAGTTTTTCCTCTTTCTCCATAAGTTGCTTTGAAAAATCGACGAGACTGCCGTTGCCCATTTTCTCAATACGAGAGAGAACTTCTTTTTGAACTTTTTCTTGAAACTCTATTTCAGTATAAATTTTATCTTCAGCAAATAATGGTTGTAATATAAAAACAAAAATGAAAGCAATCAATGATTTCATGAATGATTCTCCTTAATACGCATGATAAGAATCTCATCTATATCTGACTGTACTTTTTTATTGACTTTCTTCTTATGCTCTTGAAAATCTTTTTCTTTCATATTTGTCATAATTTTTGTTTCACCCATAGCAACTTTAAGCTCTTGAACTTTTCTATCATATTTACGATTTAGAGCAGCAAGCAAGTTTTCAGTGACAACCCTATCGGATTTTAATCCCTGAACAGCTTCTGGGTAAAAACGAATCATTCTGCCGGCAGAACCATGATTGGCAACTGAGTGCTCTTGAGAATTATAGTAAACATCAACATCATTATCGATTTGAATGAGTCTGTCTTTCACTTTTTGTATCTCTTTAACGATACTTCCAAGCTCGGCTTTGACTTTTTTTTCCTTAGCTTCACGTAATTTTAAAACAGCAGCTAATTTAAACTTATGCTTTTTCATTCATCCTCACCATGATTACCTAATTGAGGATTGACCTGCATTTCTGCTCTTCGTGCCAGCTCGACCATTCGATCATAAAGCTCATCAATTTTATAATACTCACTCATTCCTTGCTCTTGTCTTAAGAGATTCATCAGATCGTCATAGATGACTAAGGCTTTATCAACTTTAGGATTTGCACCTCTTGCATAAGCTCCAACAGTAATGAGGTCTTCATTTTCGCGATAAGAAGACATGAGATCTCTTAAATGTGAAGCTACAACTCTATGTTCTCTTGTTGCTACTTTATTCATGACCCTTGATAAACTTGCCAGAACATCAATAGCCGGGAATTGATTTCTGGAAGCTAATTCGCGACTTAATATAATATGTCCATCAGCAATGGCTCGAACAGAATCGGCTATAGGCTCATCCATATCGCCACCTTCAACGAGCACTGTGTAAATTCCAGTAATAGATCCACCAGTTGAAATTGTGCCTGCTCTCTCCATTAGTTTTGGAAGGCGTGCAAAAACTGAAGGTGTATAGCCTTTTGCTCCTGGTGGCTCACCGGCAGAAAGGCTAATTTCTCTATTGGCCATGGCAAAACGAGTAATAGAATCCATCATTAAAAGAACGTCATTTTGCTTATCTCTAAAATATTCTGCTATCGTTGTAGCAACATAAGCAGCTTTCATTCTAATAAGAGCAGATGTATCAGAAGTCGCGACAATAACTATTGAGCGAGCAAGACCTTCAGGGCCTAAGTCATTTTCAATAAACTCTAAAACTTCTCGACCACGTTCTCCAATTAGGGCAATCACGTTAATGTCGGCCGAAGTGTTCTTTGCAATCATGCCAAGTGTGACCGACTTACCAACACCTGAGCCTGCCATAATCGCAAATCGTTGACCTTTTCCAGCAGTCATAAAGGCATTTATTGAATGAATTCCTGTATCAAGTGCCTCAGTGATCGGCGGTCTCATTAATGGGTTTATTGGTGTTCCAAAAATACTTCTCGACTCTTGATCTTCAGATTCAATTGGACCTTTGCCATCAATTGGACGACATTGAAAATCGACAACGCGTCCTAATAATGCCGGTGAAAGCTTTATTGTTGTGGTTAACTCTTTTAAATGAACTCGTGTTTCGCTATTGATGCCAGATATTTCTTCATACGGCATGGCCAGACAGCGATTGCCATTAATCGAAACAACTTCACCAAAGCACCTCTCACCAAACTCAGTGACAAACTCAACATTGCTTCCAATCACAGCTCGAGCGAGATTTACCTCGTAGAGCATGCCTTTATTTGAATGAATTTTACCTATTTTCTGATAGGGAGTAGAATACTCGTAGGCTTTATAAACTTGGTTTAAATCTAGTGTTTGGTCACTCATTACTTTCCAGCCCAACAGCCTCAAACAAGCGGTCTAGTTGATTGAACTGTTCTTCAAGTGTTCCATTTATAATTCCGTTATCAGATTCAATAATAAATCCGTTCGCAGAGACATCAGAGTCTGCTTCAACTCTAACATTCTTTAACTCACCTAGTTTTTTTTGAACGATCTCTAGTACTTCTGGCATTTGCTCAAATTGAGATGAATTGACCTGTATAAGTAGGTTTTGTTTAGAACCTAACTCCGTTATTAACTTTTCAAGGAGTCGCTCAATGTAATGACCATCATCTTTCAGTTCTTTTAAAGTAATCCACTTGCTAAGATTTCTAACCAAGCGATAAACATCATTCTTCTCTTTAGCTAAAAGCTCTTCTTTTTCAGCCAAAACACTTTGAATTAATTCAGTTAGGTGAGCCAGTTTTTCTTCAGTCATTTGTCTGGTCTGATCAAAGACTTCGGTTTTGCCTTGCTCTACACCTTCCTTGAAACCGACTTCAAAAGCTTCTTGTTTTAAAAACTCCATTCTTTTAAGTACTTCGTCTTCGATACGTCTTTCTCTTTCACTCATTTCCTGAGTGATCATACCGCGATACTCACGTACGATCGGTGAAATACTAAACCCTGAGTCTTCCGCTCTTTTTCTTTCAGCTTTGATTACTTTGGCTTTTTCTGGCGACTGAAGAGGGTTCGACTCACTAAACTCACGATAAAGGAAATCTTTTGCATCTTTTGAGCTACTATCCGAATTTGAAAACTCAGCAAAACTATAGCTTTTGACTTCTTGATTATTATCGCCTTTAGGCATGTCCTCTCCTCATCCTGTTGCTATTAAACAAG
>CAYGQW010000300.1:0-3012 GCA_964352175.1 uncultured Halobacteriovorax sp. | reverse complement strand
AAAGAGCAAACCCTGATGTTATCTTTCTTCCAGGTTACTATTCAGAAGTTGGTCTAATTCTTAAGCAAGCACGTCAAATGGGAATGGAGATGCCAATTCTTGGCGGTGACGGTTGGGATTCACCAAAACTTCAGGAACTTGCTGGACCACAAGGGATAAAAGGCAACTATATTTCATCTCATTTTTCACCCGATGATGCTGACCCAAAGGTTCAAAAGTTCGTTAAGGATTACATGGAGCGCTTTAATGAAAAACCAGGTGCTATGGCCGCTCTAGGTTTTGATGCCATGTTAGTTGTTGCAGACGCAATTAAAAGAGCTGGTTCAAACAATGCTGCAGATATTCAAAAAGCATTAGCGACTACTGTTGCTTTTGAAGGTGTAACTGGTTCAATCACAATCGATGCAAATCGAAATGCACAAAAATCTGCTGTTGTTCTTGAAACTACTGCTACTGGTAATATTTTCAATCAAAAAGTTAGCCCATAATTTATGCTAATTCTTTAAGGCGCACTTTGTGCGCCTTATTTCTTTTAAAGCTTTAGGAAATCGATAATGTCTGAAGAAATGGCTTATTTTATCTCCGATTTTTTTACATATCTCCTAAACGGTGTTGCCCAAGGAAGCATCTATGCATTGATCGCTCTTGGTTACACGATGGTTTACGGAATTATTAAACTCATCAATTTCGCCCACGGTGAATTTTATATGATTGGTGCCTTTACCGGTTACTATCTGATCATCAACGGAGTTCCACTTTATATCGCTCTTCCCGCAGCCATGCTTGGGTCCGGCTTAATTGCTGTCATCGTTGAAAGATTGGTTTATCGTCCAATCCGTTACGCTGGAAGAATTCCAGCTCTTATCACAGCACTTGGAACATCTTTATTTTTTCAATACCTGGGACAGGGTACTGTCGGAGCTGATCCAAAAGCTTTTCCAACCGCTTTTGAAAATACAACCTATCAAGTAGGCGATGTTTTTATTAGTAAAATTCAAATTGTTATTTTTCTCGTCACAATGGTTTTAATGGCCGGTCTTTGGTTTGTTGTTAATCACACCAAACTTGGAAAAGCGATGCGAGCAACTTCATTTAATATGAATGCAGCTGAGCTTATGGGAATTAATACTAACTTTATTATCAGCTTCACTTTTTTTATTGGGTCCGCATTAGCAGGCGCCGCAGGTGTTCTGGTCGGAATGTATTACAATACTGTTGAGCCGATGATGGGCTTGATTCCTGGTCTAAAAGCTTTCATTGCTGCTGTTCTTGGTGGTATTGGAATTATTCCTGGTGCAGTACTTGGCGGACTAACTCTTGGTATTGCAGAGAATATGGTTGTCGGCTTTTGGATCTCAACTTATAGAGACGCAGTCGCCTTTGCGATTCTTATTATCATCTTACTGGTTAAACCATCTGGTCTTCTTGGTAAAAACCGTAAGGAGAAAGTGTAATGGATTATTTAATTTATCTAACCATTCAAAGTGGTATTTTTATTATTCTAGCAGTTAGTCTAAACCTTATTAACGGTATCTGCGGTCAGTTCTCATTAGGTCATGCGGGCTTTTGGGCCGTTGGCGCCTATGTTGGTGCAGCCTACAGTGTTTTCTTTGCTCTACCTGTTCCAGATTTCGTTAATCTTTTGATTGGCTGTGGACTTGGCTTTAGTGCCGCTGCCATAGCAGGTTTGGCCATCGGTGTTCCATGCTTAAGACTTCGCGGTGACTATCTCGCAATTGCAACACTGGGTTTTGGCGAAATTATTAGAATCATAATTATGAATATGGATTCTGTTGGTGGACCAAGAGGATTCACAGGAATTCCTGCTTGGAGTAATTTCTTTTGGGTTTATCTCTTTGTAGCGATTACAATTATTTTTGTAGTAAATCTTCTAAGAGGAACTCACGGTAGAGCAATCATTTCAATTCGTGAAGATGAAATCGCAGCGGAGAGTATGGGAATCTATACCTTTAAATATAAAGTTTTAGCCTTTGTTATTGGTGCAGGTTTTGCTGGTGTGGCTGGCGTTCTTTTCGCTCACACAACACAGTTCATTCACCCAAATAGCTTCAACTTCATGTGGTCTGTTATTATTCTTCTCATGATCATCTTAGGCGGACTTGGCTCAGTTACAGGTTCTGTCGTCGGTGCGGTCATCTTATCTCTTCTTCCTGAAGTTCTTCGCTTCTTTGGTGAGACTGTCTCCGAGTGGAGAATGGTGATTTACTCAGTTCTATTAATTTGTCTTATGCTTTGGCGCCCATCTGGGATTTTTGGCAAGCATGAACTCGATATCAAAAAACTTTTTGGTATGAAAAAAGGAGACGCTTAAAATGTCGACTCCAATCTTAGAAACTCAAGGTATTACAATGCGCTTTGGCGGCCTTGTCGCCGTTAATAACTTCAGCCTGCGCATGGGTGCAACAGATCTAGTTGGCGTTATCGGACCAAACGGTGCTGGTAAAACAACCATCTTTAATATGATCACTGGTATCTACACTCCAACAGAAGGCCGTGTCTTTCTAGATGGAAAAGATATTACGGAACTTCGCCCGGCCCATATTACTCAGAGTGGAATTTGTAGAACCTTTCAAAATATTAGACTTTTTAATGATCTTTCAGTTCTTGATAATATTCGTCTAGCAGGTCACTTTAGAGTTGATTACAGCATGATGGCTTCTATTTTTAGAACAAAGAAATTTCATCAAGAAGAAGAAAGACTGATTGCTGAAGCAGATAAGATTCTTGATATTTTTGGCCTTAAGGGCAAAAAAGAAATGCTGGCAAAAAACCTTCCATATGGTGAACAACGTCGATTGGAAATTGCTCGAGCACTTGCGACTAAGCCTAAAGTGTTACTACTTGATGAGCCAGCAGCTGGTATGAACCCAAAAGAAACTGCTGATTTAACTAAACTCATTCGCTGGGTTCGCGACGAATTTAAAATTGCGATTCTACTTATTGAACATGACATGAGTCTTGTGATGAATGTTTGTGAGCAAATTCATTGTG
>CAYGQW010000299.1:0-3028 GCA_964352175.1 uncultured Halobacteriovorax sp. | reverse complement strand
CAATTATACATTAAGCTTCTCAAGCAAAATAATATGACTAAGAGTATTCCGATGATGAATTTTTATCAAGATCATTTTTCATGGAAGAATTTTATTAAAAATTACTTAGATTTCTTTCGAGCATAAATAATAAAATTCAATCCTAAGTTAACTCCAAAAATTGATTTAATTACTTTAAGTGGAAAAACGACAAGACTTCTAACATTATTTCGCAATATATATTTCAGACTCGTATCAGGCCATCTTTCTGAATCTGAAACTTTATTCTCTAAAACTTCCATGTCTAGAGACTCTAGTGCAATTTTTAATGCTTTAGGACTAAAGTGATTAATATGCCCAAAATTTTCAAATATACCTAGATCACTCACTCTTAGAATATTGGCAATCTTTTGTTTAATATATTGAGGCCACAAATTGGGAACCTTAATTACAAAAAGTCCTCCGGGCTTAAGCACACCATGCACTTTTATTATAATTTGTTTTGGGTCTACAAGATGTTCTAAGACATCAATCATTGTAACTACATCATATGTTTCTTTTGGCACCTCAGTACCAAGGAATGTACCTTTTTTAACATTCAGTTTTAATTCGTCGATTGTATAGTCAGCCATTGTAGGATTAACTTCGATTCCGTAAGCTTCATAATTATTCTTGATCATCTTTCTTAGGAAAATACCCGCAAACGATCCTACATCCAAAACTTTACCTGGTGCAGGTTGATATTTTTTAATATCAAGAATCATTTTATCTAAGATGGCATCTTTAAATGGATTATCGTGAGCTTCTCTCTTCGGGTCAAAGTGAGTATCATAACGACTAGGAAAGAACTCATCGGAATATGGCAATTCTTTCGTAAAGCCAAAACCACATCTTTTACATTGTAAAAGTTGAATCCAGGCACCATCAAAAAGCTCAAGAATTGGTCGGTGATCTTTAGGGAAACGATTACGCTCGTTTTTAAGTGGTTTTAAGTCTTTACTACTACATAAAGGACAGATATTTTGGATAACCACGAGAGGCAGACTTTTAAAATATTCTGACTGAGACTCTTTAATTTGATTTACGCTCAAATGACTAACCTTCCTATTATTTAATCCAACATAATTATAGATTATGCTTTAGTTTCAATAAATAATCACTAATGCTAAAGAAAGCGGTAATTTTTTATATTGAGATGATAATCTTCACAAATTAATAATACCCGAGAAAAATAATTCGAACTAAATAATACCATCTTCTACTGCATGGCCCTCAAAATAACTCGAAATTCTCTCTACTACGGCTTCTTCAGAAAAAAGATCTTTATTCTTCCTTACCGCAAGGCTTAAAATCTCATCAAGTCGACCAGTCTTTGAATCATCAATAGCAAGCCTAATAACCCTAACAAGATCCGATGTATCTGCTTCTTTGAAAATATAACTAATTCCTAGTCGGGACAAGACCTCAGGTATCGCACGGCTGGAGCTCCCCAAGACCATTTTAGCCGCTGCTATAGATTCAATAATGACCCGTCCAAACTGCTCCTTCCAAAACTTTGTGGTTATTGATGGCAATATAAAAAAATCAATATCGTTATAAAAATTTTGAGCTTGGTCATGAGGCAGCATTCCTAAAAATGTTATGTTTTCTTTATTTTTAAATAAATCTGCAAGAGGACCACCACCAGCAATCACTAACTCAGTCGCTATGCCTTGAGTTTCAAGTATCTTTTGAGCTTCAAGAAGGTTTACAAGTCCTTTCTCATGAGTAAGTCTTCCAAGATAACCCAATTTATAAGGAGAAGATTTCGGTGGATGTGCGACCTCAGAATAAACTTCTTGATCATAAGACCAAGGCCGCCAATAGCATTTAGTAGTAATACCTTTCCACCTTAAAACATCTACAATTTCTCGGTTTACGCATAAAAGAGCATCAACATTTCGTACATTAAACCTCTCCAAATATTTACTTAAATGATGAATTGGCTTTTTTAAATTTTGGTCTACACCAATAAAAAAAGAAGACTTTCGATTTATACTCAATGAACGGGTCAATTCAAAAAATGTTGTAGCCATAGTCCATGTTTCCTGGACAAGAAAAATTGCATCATACTTCTGTCTATTCAGAATTTGTAATACGTCCAGTGGATGAAAAAAGAAAAAATTACCACGACCTTTAAAGATTGTTCTTACTGGATAAATCTTAGTAATAGATGAATCCGTCCTTTCATCATAAAAATAATTTAACCGACCATGAAGGTTGGATAACCACTCGTTCGGTACAATTAGATCAATATCGTGTCCTAAATGTTGAGCCATTGTATTCCAAATCTTGCGATTTGAATTAACAACCAAAGAATGTCCGACACAAAGCAACTTCATTAATTCTCCAATATCAAAATAAAAGTATATAATAGATTATTCAGATTTATAAATTTAAGAGAAAATAAAGGCATATATACTTAAAAAAGTAAGTGATCTTATAATTATCGATAAATAAAGGTAAAGCATCTTTTGAGGATACAAATGAATATTGAATGTCCACTATGTCAAAATGCAATGAAATTTAATTATAAAGGTGTATATAATAGATGTGGTTTCAAGGACTATCATTTTTCTTTATTAAAATGTGATGACTGTAACTTTTATGGAACTTGGCCAAAACCAACTAATGAAGTCTATCCACAATCTAGAGATGATAGTAAAGGTTTTGTCGAAATTGACACAAGTCCATGGAACAATCGTCTTCTAAAAAAAATAAAAAAATATAAAAAATCAGGAAAGCTTTTAGAGATCGGTTGTAATAGCGGTGATTTTATCAATATGGCCAAGGATGACGGCTTCGATGTCTTTGGCATTGAAATCGATGAAGTGGCAGCACAACAAGGCATCTCCAAAGGGCGAAATATGATCCAAGGTGACTTTTTAAAAATGGATCTTACCGAAAAATATGATGTGATTGTAGCAAATCATGTATTAGAACACGTTCCAGAAATTGAGCTCATTCCAAAAGCGCTCAAAAAGGCTTTAGCTCCTGAGGGCGTCATCAT
>CAYGQW010000298.1:0-3055 GCA_964352175.1 uncultured Halobacteriovorax sp. | reverse complement strand
TCAAATAGCTGTGCATTTTGTCAGAAAATCGAAATTCTGGCACAACAAAAAGACCCCATAGATGCGATGCAACCATAATATCAGCTAAAGTGAACTCATCACTTTTAAACCAAGGTGTAAGATTGGATTCGAAATCAATTAAGTCTTTCAATATTTGCGTCTCAAAGATTGAACGCTTTTGGGCTAATTCCTTAAATGGTCCTCTTTTCTTAGATTTTTTAGCTTCAAAATATAATCTTGAGCTTTCACTAAACTCGGGGCTCCACACCCAATAGGGCATCGCTAGATTGTGTACATTTGATCCAAGCTTGCTTAGCCATTGCTCTAATTCACCAGTATTTTGCTGATTGAGAGGTGGAATTGTCTGGTTGTGATCTAGATGTTTAATGATATCGAGAGATTCATTTAATGTTTTACCATTTTCTTCCTGCCAGATTGGAAGCATCTTGACGCCTGAAAGTCTTAAGGGTGTGCTTTCATCATCATATTGCAGAACCTGATCTCTATAATTCTCACCTAGAAAAGCTAGTGTCATTCTGACTCTAACGCAATAAGGGCAGTGAACGTATTGGTATAAGGTCTTCATTTTATTAACACCAAAAATGTTTGTTAATGTAAGTTTCTGTAATTTCATGCATATTTTACATGTATTGGGACGTCCTTCGCAAATCCGACTTAAAGTGCGGATAAGCGAACCCATTAAGGGGAGGATACATATGAAGAACGTATTTACAGTTGTGCTAACACTATTAATTTCACAGGCCATTATGGCTAAAGATATTTTAGTTTCGACAGTTACTAGCGATGTTGACAGCCTTGTAACTAAACTTTGGATTGTAACGAATGATGATGGCAGTGCCAAAGCACTTAAAATGACTTCAGATGATAATACTGATCCGGCCATATTTAGTCCAAGTAAGGTTCAAGCAGGAATAGTTCTAAAGAAGGTTGACCACTATGATGTCGTCGTCCTTAAGAGTGAAGATTTTGAAATAGACAGAGGTGGTCATTTAGAAATGGAATATTTGTCAAACGGTATAACTGGGTCAACTGACACAGAAGAGCTGAGTATTGAATTCGATGGCGCAACTTGGAAACTTTACTATCGTGGTGAAGCAATCAGTCGCTTTCACTTCAAAGGCAAGAAAATCCTGGGTAAATTGGTCGGGATTAAGCGCGTCGAGATTAGATAAATTTCACAAAGCATAAACCTTCCGAGTAGCATTAAAGAACTACTAGGAAGGTTATATGACTCTCTCTCTCATCTTTAAAGATCGCCGTTTTTGGCCTTTGTTTTGGACTCAGTTTCTTGGCGCTTTAAATGATAATTTCTTTAAAAATAGCTTAGTCATTCTCATAACCTATAGAGCAATTGATTTATGGGGAATGAATTCTAGTACACTCGTCGCCTTTGCTGGCGGTATTTTCATTTTGCCATTCTTTTTATTTTCGGCCACAGCTGGTCAGCTTGCAGATAAATACGAAAAAGCCGATGTCATTAGAATTACTAAAATAACAGAATTGATTGTGATGGGAGTTGCTGCTATTGGTTTTTGGCAAGACAGCTTTCAACTTTTAATGGTGGTCCTCTTTTTAATGGGAACCCAGTCGGCTTTTTTTGGTCCTTTAAAATACGGAATTATTCCGTCCTTAGTTCATGAAGATGAACTGGTTCCAGCTAATGCTGCAGTCAGTATGGGAACTTTTTTATCTATCCTCATTGGAACTATTGCCGGTGGTGTGGTTGCGAATATGCAAAACTACGTCACTTTGATTGCATTTGGAATTATTGGTTTTGCCATTCTCGGTATTTTTACTTCATTACCCATTAAACATACAGGTCAGCGAGTTAAAGACTTAAAAGTTGATTGGACATTCTTTAGGCCAACTCTTCAAGTTCTAGGAATAACCAGAAAGAAAAAAGAAGTTTTTAGATCTGTTCTTGGAATTTCTTGGTTTTGGTTTTTTGGTGCCGCTATTCTTTCGGTGCTTCCTGCTTACTGCAAAGATGTTGTTTATGGTGATGGCAAAGTGGGAACGATGTTTCTTGCCATGTTCACAATTGGCATGGGTTTAGGGTCTTTTATAACAGAGAAACTTTCAGGTAAAAGAGTTGAAGTTGGCATGGTGCCAATCGCTTGTCTGGGCATGAGCCTTTTTATGCTCGATCTATTTTGGGTCGGTCATTCTTGGGAAATCCAACCAGTCACATTGTTTACAGTCGAAGAGTTCTTGGCGATGCCTGCAGGAATTCGCGCTTTATTTGATCTCTTTATGATCTCTGTTTGTGGTGGTTGTTATATTGTTCCACAATACACCTATGTCCAAGAGGGTAGTGATCGCGAAGAACTTTCTCGAACCATCGCTGGCAACAATATTTGGAATTCACTTTTTATGGTGGTGGCTGCTGTGAGTGTCATGCTGATGGGACCTTTAGGTGTTCCCATGATTCTCTTATGCTTAGCTTTAGTTAATATTGTCGTCTCTTTGCTTTCCTATATCTCTTACTCAGAATTTACGTTGCGTTTTTGGCAGATGATCGTCATGAATATTTTCTACAAAGTTGAAGTCGAAGGGGCTGAGAATATCCCTTTAAAAGGTCCATTTTTAATAGCCAGTAATCATGTCTCTTTTTTAGACTGGGCTTTTATTGCAGCGGCTAGTCCAAGACCTGTTCGTTGGGTAATTGATCATAGCTATTATTATAAGCCAGGACTTGCATTTTGGTTTAAGCAGGCCAAACTTATTCCTATCGCCACAAGAAAAGAAAATGAAGAGTTATTAAAGAACGCATTTAATGGTGTAGCAAGCTCTGTTAAGGGTGGTCATGTCATCGGTCTATTCCCTGAAGGTTTTATTTCAAGAAATGGCCAGCTAAAGCGTTTTCAACCAGGTGTTAGTAAAATTGTAAAAGAGCATAGTGTTGCTGTTGTTCCTATTAGTCTTTCTGGTCTGTGGGGAAGTATCTTTTCTTATGAAGGCGGTAAAGTGATTTTTAAAATGCCTAAATCTTTTAGACGTAAAGTTAAGATTGTCATAGGGAAACCACTTGCTG
>CAYGQW010000297.1:0-3058 GCA_964352175.1 uncultured Halobacteriovorax sp. | reverse complement strand
CGCCAGGCTTCTACCAATGTCGGTAAAGAAGTTGCCATTCTTTTGGATCTTCAAGGACCTAAAATCCGCGTCGATAAACTTCCGACTCCTTTAGAGTTAAAAGAAGACGAGGAATGGGTTATTGCTCCATCTTCAAAAGCAGCCAACTATCCCGAGTATGCTGGAAAACTTATTCCAACCATCTATGAAAATTTAGTTGATGACTGTCACGATGGTGCTCGAATCCTATTTGATGATGGCTTGATGAAAGCAGTAGCCGTTAGTCGTGATCGTGATGTTTATAAAATTAAGATTGAAGTTGGTGGGACTTTAAAAAGTAACAAAGGAATTAATCTTCCAGACTGTGAAGTTTCAGCTCCAGCTTTCACAGATAAAGACCGCGATGATTTAATGTTTGGTCTTAAGCAACAAATTGATTATATCGCTTTATCTTTTGTTCGAAAGCGTGATGATGTGATGCTTGTGAAGTCACTTCTACATAAGCTTAAGATGAATATTCCAATCATTTCAAAAATCGAAAAACCTCAAGCTATCGATGCCATTGATGACATTATAAAAGTTAGTGACGCTATCATGGTTGCTCGTGGCGATATGGGGGTTGAGGTTGGAAATCATTTGGTTCCTTCAATACAAAAACTCATTATTAATAAATGTAACCAAGCGATGATTCCAGTAATTACCGCGACTCAAATGCTCGAGAGTATGACTGAGAATCCAACTCCTACTAGAGCAGAAGCGAGTGATGTAGCTAATGCTATTTGGGATGGTACTGATGCAGTGATGCTTTCAGGAGAAACGGCTGCAGGTAAGTGGCCGGTGCAAACAATTAAGATGATGGAAGAAATTGTTATTGAAGCTGAACGCACACCTAAAGAGCGACCATTTCTTCGAAAGATGGATCTTTCTAACGTTAATGCTTCAGTTATGGTGGCAGCTTCGATGATTTCAGAGAAAGTTGATGGTAAGTATATTCTTTCTATGACTGAATCAGGATCATCTTGTCGAAAAATTTCAATGTTCAGACCTAAGACACCAGTTCTTGGAGTAACTAATAATCTTAGTACTGCTAGGCGAATGTGCTTGAATTGGGGAGTTCGTCCTTTTCAAATTCATGATTATGGTCGTGATGATTTTAACTTTCAAAAAGATGTCGTTAATAAAGTTAAGTCAGTCATGGATCTTCAAAATGGAGATAAGATCGTTATTACCAGAGGTGACGGCAAATTCTTTGCACGTGGAAGCTCTAACTCTGTAAAAGTAGAAATCATTAAAGATATGCCAAAGGTTCTTGGTTCATCGGATGTGGTTGAAGTCGCAAGCGATGATAAAAAGAAAATCCAACTTGATGTTTCTATCTGTGCTTCATGCCAAAACTGTATTTCAACATGCCCACATGATATTTGGATGCTTAAACCTGGCAACGAGCATGAAACAACTATCAATAAAGATAATATTTCTGCCTGTGCACTTGATATGGCCTGTGTTGAAGCATGTCCAACTGGTGCTATTGAAATCATGCCGCTGGTTTAATGCTAGAAAAAACTTTTCTTAAAGATTTAGGGATTGTTGATTGGGGTTATACCGATCAACTTGAACCTCTGTCTTACGAAAAATATCGTGATTGGTTAGCAAAAAATAAGCATGAACCTTTAAGTTATTTAGAAGGTGAGCGCGCACAAAAGCGTATGAATCTTAAAGAGGTTTTCCCTGATTGCCAGTCAGCCTTAGTTTTTCTTTTTAGTTATGCCGAGAAAAAGTATTCGTTAGAACAAGAAAAATTAGGCGAAGCTAAAATTGCTAGCTACGTCACTTCTTTTGGTGGTATTGATTATCACTATGTCATTAAAGAGCGACTTGAAAAAATCACTAGTGAATTAAAAAAGACTCACCCAGGCCTTGAAGTCAAACCGTCGCTCGATGTTTTGCCTGTTCTCGAAAGAGACTTGGCGCTTAGAGCAGGCTTAGGCTGGTTTGGTAAAAACTCCATGTTGATTCATCGAAGTGAAGGCAGCTTCACCATGATCGGCGCGCTTTTACTGAACCAAAAATTATCATTTGCAACAAAAGCTATGGAGACTGATCACTGTGGTCAATGCACTGCTTGTGCTGATGCTTGCCCGACGCTTGCGATTGATCTTGAAACACGAACGCTTAAAGCGGATCAATGTGTTGCGACTTATACGATAGAAGTTTTTAAAGACAAAAAGCCTCCGGCCGGATACGCCGAGATGAGTGAGATCTACGGTTGTGATATTTGCCAGGATGTTTGTCCTTGGAATAAGCGTTGGCTGCGCGAGAGACTCAAAGAGGGGGCTTTAAAGAGCTTTGATTGGTCTGGTCTAGAAAGGATTCGTGAAGTCTTTTTAGAAGGAAGTATGACGCAAGTGCTAAGTAGGCTTCAAGTGTTAGGAGTTCGAGAATTCAAGCGGTTGTTTAAGTCTACCCCTATGGAGAGGACTGGAAAAAACGGATTACTCAAGAATCTGCTCCACAAAAAGGATGCATCGAGCTAGGTTGGGCTCATGCAAAAAATCATCCTCATCTTTACGTTCTTGTTTAGTTCTTTAACTTTAGCGGCACCTCTTAAAGAGTTTCGCGGCATGTGGGTCATCACTTGGGAAATTTATAAAAAAGATGGAGAGTTTCTAAGAGACGATGATTTAAAAAATCGCATTGTTGAAATTTTAGATAATGCAAAAGACGCCGGACTTAATGCACTTTTGTGGCAAGCAAGACAAGGCGGCGCCGCTTATTTTAAATCTTCCATTGAGCCATGGGGAAAGTGGCTTAGGCACCAATCACCTGGTTTTGATCCACTTGAATTTGCCATTGTTGAAGCTCATAAAAGAAATCTAGAAATTCATGCTTGGATCAATACCTTCGAATCAAGAGAAAATATCCCAGGAACACCTGCCATCGACCATCCAGATTGGATTAGTCGCGATAATTTAAATCGTCCGATGCCCGGAGCGATTACTCTTTCACCAGGTCTTAAATCAGTACGAGAACATATTAATTCTGTAGTTAAAGAATTGGTCACCAATTATGACATCGATGG
>CAYGQW010000296.1:2778-3074 GCA_964352175.1 uncultured Halobacteriovorax sp. | reverse complement strand
ATATACAGCTTGGGATATCACCTCTCCAATGTTTTTAGTTGAAAGCGAAAATGGTAAAACTCTTTGTATTCCTACCGCTTTCGTAAGCTATAGTGGCCAAGCGCTTGACGTAAAAACACCACTGCTTAGATCCGTTAATCGCCTTGATACGGCCGCAACTAAATTCTTAAACTTAACAGGTAAATCAGACGCCAAACACGTCATGGTGACTTGTGGTGCAGAACAAGAGTATTTCTTAATTGATAAGGCCTTCATGAATGCAAGACCTGATCTTATTATGACTGGAAAAACACTTC
>CAYGQW010000296.1:0-2768 GCA_964352175.1 uncultured Halobacteriovorax sp. | reverse complement strand
GATCACTACTTTGGTGAAATTCCTGAGCGCGTAATTTCATTTATGCAAGAGCTTGATCATGAGCTTTATAAACTTGGGGTGCCGGCCAAAACTCGTCACAACGAAGTGGCTCCTTCTCAATTTGAAATGGCACCAATTTTTAATGATGCTAACGTTTCAGCTGACCAAAACCAAATGATGATGGCAGCGATTAAAAAGACGGCGCATAAACATAATTTTGAAGCCATCTTGCATGAAAAACCATTTGCCGGCATTAACGGTTCAGGTAAACACCTTAACTGGTCTATGAGTGATAATAATGGTTACAACCTACTTGAGCCAGGCAGTGAGCCTCATCAAAACCTAAGATTCTTGGCCACCATGGCAATTGTCTGTGAAGCAGTCTATCGCCACGGCGATACACTTCGTATGGCAATTTCAGGTCATGGTAATGATCACCGTCTTGGCGGTCATGAAGCACCTCCAAGCATTATCTCTGTTTATCTAGGCGATACGCTTAATCATATTGTTGAAGCGATCCTTGCCGGTAAAACATTTACTCCAGACGACAAGAAATTCGTTGATGTTGGTGCCGATCAATTAGCTCAGCTGATGAGAGACAACACCGATAGAAACAGAACTTCTCCCTTTGCCTTTACTGGTAATAAATTCGAGTTTAGGGCAGTCGGTTCAAGCCAAAATATCGGCTTTCCTGCGTCAGTTCTAAACGCCGCTGTGACAGAAGTCTTCAATGAGTCTAACGACTGGTTAGAAGCTGAATTAGCTGGCGGCAAGTCTGTTGATCAGGCCTTGCAAGAATTAGTCTTAAAATGGATTAAGAGTGCTAAGCCTGTTATCTTTAACGGTGACGGTTACTCTGAGGAGTGGGTTAAAGAAGCGGCTGCTCGCGGTCTTCCAAACCTTAAAAATACTCCAGAAGCCCTAGGTGTTTTGACTAAGAAAGATCGCGTGTCTTTTTTAACTGAAATGGGTGTGTTTAAAGCGGAAGAGCTTGAAACTCGCTATAACGTCTTGATTGAAAAGTATGTTTTAGCACGTGAAATCGAAATTAGAACAATGACAGAGATGATTTCTCAATACGTGATTCCTTCTGCCCTTGAGTATAAAAAAGAACTTCTAAATTCTGTTATGAACTCAAAGTCGGCTGGAGTTGATTTTAGCATTGAAAAAGAATTGTTAACACTGCTTGATCAAGCCCTGCAAAAGGTTTACTCCGAAAATGCAAACCTTAAACGCTCTCTTGATGGTGTTGATTTAGATAATCACGTTGATGCCGCTAGAGAGATCGCTGAAAAGTTGATGCCAGTGTCTGAGACATTAGCAGGCTATTCAAATGATCTTGAAGAGTTGATTCCTGATAATCTTTGGGTTCTACCTAAGTACCGTGAAATGTTGTTTTTAAGATAATTATTGGGCCCGCGAAAGCGGGCTTTCTTATATGTGTTTAACTTTTTTATAAAAAAGTGTACCAAGACATAAGCACATAATCGTAAGACCGATCGCAAGACCCGCCCAATAACCAGCAGCACCCATTCCATAAGAATTCGCTAGCCAATAGCCGCAAGGAATACCAATCATCCAATTAGCCACAAAGGCAAAGATCATTGGAAGCTTAGTGATACCGACGCCTCGAAGAATTCCATATAAAGTCACTTGCAATCCGTCAGGAACTTGAAATAAAGCCACAAAGATTAAAAGCTTGGCCGAAGCTGCAATCACACTTTGATCATCGGTGAAAAAGGCCAGAAGAATCCCTGGAATCAGAGTATAGGTCATAGCGGTAATAAACATTACCGTGGCGGAAAAACTAAGGGCTGAATGCGACCATGTCATGATCCCTGTATTATCTTTTGCGCCATAGGATTGGCCGACTTTGACACTAACAGCACTCGATAAGCCGAGCGGAATCATAAAGGTGAGGGAAGCCAAGTTTAAAACTACATTATGTGAAGCCGAGGTGATGATATCCATGCCACCAATTAAAACAGTAACGGTTGAAAAAGAGAGAACTTCTAAAAGAGTTGAAAAGCCGATTGGAAGTCCAAGCTTTAAAAATTCACTCAGAAGTCCTTTATCAACTTTATAAGAGTGTTCTCTAAACTTTTTTGTGTGAGCAAATAAAACGATCGCCATCAATGTTCTTGAGATGACTGTGGCCCAGGCCGCACCTTCGATTCCCATTTCAGGAACACCCAGAAGGCCGAACATCATGACGGCATTAAGAGCGACATTGAAAATATTAAAAACGAGAATGAGGCCGTTGGCATAAACTGTTTTATCCCAAGCTTGCAGATATTCTTTATAAACTTGAAATAAAAGCATGGGCAGAGTCGAGATTCCGGCTATTTTTAGATATTGAGCAACCATGGGTTCAATCTGCGGATTCAGACCAAAGATTTCTAGATTGGCACTAACCACTAAAAGTAGTCCGTAAAGAACAATACTAATGATCGCGCCAAGAGCTTGGGCGGTAAAAACGGCTTCTGGACGATCAAGGTTTTCGCCGCGATATTTCGCAACAATTGGACCAATGGCGTAACTAACTCCAAGGCCTACCATTAAAAATGGCGCGAAGATCCCGTTGGCCGTGCCAAGTGCGGCCAGTACGTCGTTTGAGTAGCGACCTGCCACCATAATGTCGCCGACGCCAAACATCATTTGGCCCATTTGTCCGGCGATGATAGGAAGGGCGAAGACCATTAATTCTTTAATAGAGCGTCGTGTAATCATGCCAAGAGTATGGATCGATTGATAGATGTAGGCAACTA
>CAYGQW010000295.1:0-3082 GCA_964352175.1 uncultured Halobacteriovorax sp. | reverse complement strand
TCCTACAGTCGCGTAAGCTTCAATAAAATTAACCCAAACTCTTATCATATCTTTAGTAGTTAAAAGAGATACGAACATAGACTTAAGCGTTGGAGTTTTTTCAGCCGCAGCTTCTTCGCACTCAGCTTCAGTTCTAGTATTTTGATAATCAAGCAAAACTTGAAAATCATAAGCTTCTTCAGCACTACCTGCCGCTGGATAATCACCAATAATTTCTCTAATCTGATCTTTTGAAAACCAGCTAACCTTAAGTTTTTCATCTTGAGCAAAACTAGTTGTTGATAACGTAAGAAGTAGGAAGGTTGCTAAAAACTTTTTCATATAAACTCCTGATTTCCTAAAATGCTAACAATAACTTATCCTTTTGTCTTTATCACATCGTCGACAATAGAGAGCGTAAGTTATGGAAATAATATGGATTACAGGAGCATCTTCTGGGATTGGAGAAGCTATGGCCAAAGAGTATGCCGCAAAGGGTTGTAAACTTATCCTTTCAGCTAGAAATACAGAAAAACTTAACTCTCTTAAGAATTCATTAAACGATCCAGATCAAGTGGAAGTTCTTCCACTAGATCTAGCGAACATCATAGATGCTTCAGAACTTGTTGATAATGCCATTAAAAAGTTTGGGCGAATTGATAAACTTATTCTTAATGCTGGTATTTCCCAAAGATCATTAGTAAGTGAAACCAAGCTGAGCGTTTATAGAGATCTAATGGAAGTTAACTATTTCGGAAATATTGCATTGGCGCATGAGCTATTAAAGTATTTTGATAAAAATAATTCAGGACACTTTATTGTAGTAACTTCACTTGTAGGAAAATTCGGCACACCCTATCGCTCTGGTTACTCTGCCAGTAAACATGCTCTTCACGGACATTTTGACTCACTTCGAGCTGAACTCATGAGAGAAAATAAAGACATCAATGTTACGATTCTTTGCCCAGGTTTTGTGCAAACAAATATCTCGTTTAATGCTCTCGCTGGCACTGGTGATAAAACTGAAAAGTTTGATGACAGTAATGCTAATGGCTTAACTGCTGAAGTTTTTGCAAAGAAAGCTTACCAAGCAATAGCTGCTAAAAAATATGAAGCCTACATCGGAAGAAAGGAAGTCTTTGGAATATATTTAAAGAGATTTCTACCGACTATTTTTGCAAAGATAGTAGCTAAAGCAAAAGTTCGCTAATTATTTTTGCTCTCTGGTAAGAATAACTTCAGCAAAAAGCGCTGTAAACATGCCAAAAAGAGCCAGACCAGTCAGCATAAGAAATATACTTATAAACTTACCAATCGTAGTAACTGGAGTTATATCGCCATAACCAGTCGTCGTTGCCGTCGCAAACCCCCACCAAAGAGCATCCATATAAGATGTTATTTGAGGATTTGCTGCAAATTCAACTTGATAAAAAACGATACTAATCAGACAAATAGCGAGGTTGCCAACAAGAGATAAAATTAAAAAAGTTGGACTCTTAATAATAATAAAAATACTTGTAAAGAAGGTCTTAAAGCTGGCAAGAACTGGTGTATTTTCTAAGCTGTTCTTCATTTTGATTGTATCGTCGTTTCGATTTTTCTTTTAAAACGAGTACCGTGGAAGCGATTAGCATGAGCGTGTAGTTTTTTCGGATCATTTTTCAAATCATTAAAACCAAAGTCTTTCATCTTTAATATTTCTTGGCGTGATTTAAACTGCACGCCTTCAGAATCTAGATAAATTTTCTTTGACTCGTCATCACTAATAACCGGGCCGCCACAAGAAAGCATCGCTAATGAGTTTTTAGGAAAAAGTGATTTTTCAAAATCAAACAAAACTTTTGAGCTAGCAAAAATTGGTGCCAACTCTCCGGCACAAGGATTACCGATAAAAAGAGCTGGATCAAAGCTTGCTCTTGCTTCTCCAAGAAGTCTAACCTTCTCGCCTTCCATATTGATAAGCAACTGCTCTAGTTCATCATCACTTAGAGTTGCTGGTTGAATCAAGACAACTTCACGCTTAAAGACATTTTCCGGAAATAGTGGAAACTCTTCTACTTTAAAAAATGGCTCTAAGATTTCGCTTTCGATTCCATGTTTTAAAAGTTCAGCCTGAATAATCGCATTAGCGGACCAGATTTTTTTGGGTTTTTTAAATTCTTTAATTCCGAAAGAAATCATTTGCGACCAAAAGACTTTCTGTTTAATCCCCTTTGGCTTTTGGTGCAACCAAAATAGATCATATACATAGCTGTATAAAGGCGTCTTATCGCACTTTTTAATTCCTTGAGATAAACCGCGAGTGATATTGACTATCACATCGGTAGAGCACGGAATAAACAATCCTCTCGCTAAACTTGGTAAGCTAAAGGTCCATCTGAAGATGTCATTAATTGTCTCTGCTTTATGAGATAAAAATGTTGAGTGAATAGGTCTTTCAACGATTGGACCTAAAATAGAGTTTTCTTTGAAAGCTAATGCATAGAGAGGAGCTTCTCTATAGAGTTCAGCCAACATATCAAGCATTTCAATGCCATGGTCGCGACCGTAAATCCAATCAGTTGATAAAGCTACTTTCATTTTAGTGACTTAAAGTATTCTGCAGTCTTTTTAATACCTTCTTCGAAACCAATTACTGGTTTGTAGTCACAAATAGACTGAAGCTTATTAAGATTAGGACGGCGTTTTTTTGGATCATCTTCTGGAAGCGACTTATATACGATTTTTGAATTTGAGCCTAAGACTTTAATAATCTCTTTAGCACATTCTAAGATCGAGTACTCATCTGGGTTACCGCAATTGAATGGTGTGTGCACGCTTGAGAACATAACATTATGAATGGCATTGACTAGATCCGTAACATAACAAAAAGATCTGGTCTGGGTTCCATCACCATAAACAGTAATATCATCCCCCGCCATGGCCTGATTAATAAAGTTTGGAATCACTCTGCCGTCATTCGGACGCATACGAGGACCATAAGTATTAAAGATACGAATGATTCTTGTATCAAGTCCGTAACGGCGATGAAAACTCATAGTCATGGCTTCGGCAAAACGCTTAGACTCATCATAACAAGAGCGTGGGCCAATTGGATTAACAC
>CAYGQW010000294.1:0-3119 GCA_964352175.1 uncultured Halobacteriovorax sp. | reverse complement strand
CTACAGAGAATACCCAAACAGCAGCTGAGGCGACTGTTGTCAACATGATGCTTCCCAAAAAGAAATCCAATAAGCAACTACAAGAGAAACTTTCTGTTACTGATTCAGAGGAAACGAAAGCCCAAAAGAACGAAGAGGGCCCTTTAAATGAATTTAAATACGAAAAAGATCAAAAGTCAGAAATTGATTACGATGAGTTAGAAAAAAAATATCAAGAAAAGCAACGTGCACTCGAATTAGATAAAGCACCAGTGCCTCCCCCCTCTATAAAAGTAGACTCTGGGGATCAAGGTATTCCGTCGCTAGACAAAACAAGGGTTATTAAAAAATCAAGTGAAGTGAATGATGACCTTGATAAAACGAGGGTTCTTGTAAGACCGAAGGATGAGAAAAAAAAGAGTGAAAGCATCCTGGTGAAAAAAATTGAAGAGCAGGCCAACAAGGTAGCAAGTGAGCCCGAAGCAGAAGCAGAGCTTGATGGAAACGAAGCAACTGAATTTATAAACATTGGTTCGCTTGTGCCGGCCATCTCTAAGGATGCTGATCTTGCAGAAAAAGAAATAGTAACACTTGCCAATCAGAAAAAGCATGAAGAAGACAGGCTCAATGATGATGAGTTTAGCGATGATATTGAAAAAGAAGATGAGGATACCGAAGAACCCAAAAAAGGAATGAAGCCTGTCGTTTTGATTGCTTTTTTAGTTGTCTTTTATTTTTTGTTTTTTGATGAAGATAAAAAAGTAGACCCACCAATTGCGCCACAAAGAGTATCAATTACATTCCCGACCCAAGGTGAATATCTTGATGAGGTGAAAGCGAACCAAGCATTGGCACAAGGTTTAGAGCAAGCGGCATTGCAATCATATTTAAATCTGGTCAGCGCGGCGAACTTATTTAGAACTTCCCTTTTCTATAAATTTCAAGACAATCCAGCAATGGGGCAATTGATACAGGTATATGCAAATCTTTACCCCAATGCCAAGAGTCGTCTGGAGGCTTCAACAACACTATTTAATTTGATTAGGATCTCACAAGATCAAGTTCTGACAGATGCAAGTGTTGCCATTGGGACCGCTAATTTTTATCTTAATTCTAAAAAGTATCTAACATCAGTAAACACAATCGAAAACTACCTAAGAGTAAGCAAAAAGCCAACGGTAACCATGCTGTCAATATACTTAAGGGCGTTGGTTTTGTCCGGAAGACTTTCGGACTCGAAAGAAGTCTTTGAGAAACTTAAAAACTTAAATAAATTACCCATAGAAGCTTTTGTAAATATTGCAGAATATTTTGAGTTTGATGAAAAGTTGGAGGAAGCAAACGAGTACGTAGATAAAGGCCTTATGACTTATTCAAATAGCGTCGAGTTGTTGCTGAAAAAGGCGGACCTGGTCTTAAGGAGTGGTGATATTAAGGCCTATGAGAAAGTACTAAGAAGCATTGAGGACTTAAAGGCAGAACAATGTCCTGTTTTTTATGCTTCTTTTCTTGAGCATATGGGTAATGCGGCAGTACTCAATGGAAAATCCAATATTGCTACAGACTTTTATAAGAAATCTCTTGGTATTAGAGAGTCGAGTGAGCTGAGAACTCGACTCGCAACACTTAGTGTTGGCGGTGATAAGGCATCTCAGGCACTCATTAAGGAAAGTAAGATTTATGAATTGATGAAAAAAGCAAAGTTCGCAATGAAGGAATATGATTGGGAAAGCGCCTTTGTTTATGCAATCGAGGCTTCAGACCTCAATCCATTTTTTATTAAATCCAACTTGCTTTTAGTCGAGATTCAAATAAAGCGAGGGTTCTTTTCTGAAGCATTAAAGACACTGCAAAGGTTGAAAAAAGAATTTCCAGCAGACAAAGATATTAATACAAAGCTAATTGAAACATATATTGAAGCATATCGATTTAATGATGCGATTACAGCAATAAATGAATTTGCACAAATTGAGGAAGCGATAAACTCACCAGAATACGCATCAATGCTTGGTAAATACTATTACACTAATGGAAATAACATAACGGCTATTAAGTGGCTTAGCGAGGCTGTTAATAGAGACCCACTCGCCGACGACGATATATTTTTGATGGCACGAATCTATATTGCCAATGGTAAGTACAATGACGGTAAGTTAATGTTGACTAAGGCCCTGACGCTTGATCCTGTAAACTTGCAGTACCAGGTTCTATATGCTCAAACATTATACGACCAAAATGGTGCAGACACAGCGATAGGGTATTTGAGAGACCTCCTTAAAACCAACAAGGACAGTCCGCAAATTCAAGGAGAAATTGCAAAGTATTATTATAAGTCAGGACAAATTAAGGAATTTAATATCTATCGTAAGAAAATTGAATCACTAGAGAATAAAGATGAGAGCTTTTACCGCTTTATGATTTATGCCTCTGAGCTTAATCAGGAAGTTGATAGGGTTTTATATTATGCCAATGAGCTGATTAAAATTAATCCAGGCGAGTTATCGACTCATATCAAAATTGGCGAATATCTCGCAAAGCAAGGAAGACTATCCCAATCGATCGATGCTTATGAACTGGTTAAGAAGCGTCTTGAGTCTTATCCAAAGATAAACTACAGGATTGCGAAATCTTACTTAGAAATGGGCAAACTTGATAAGGCCTATGAGTTTGCTGAGCTAGAAATTAAAAACAACCCCAAAATTCCCGAAGGCTACTTTATAGCCGGAGAAGTATTAGCAAAAAAGGAAGATTTTAAAGCTGCCATCAAGCAACTAGAAAGAGCGGTTACGATTAACTATGGATATGTTGAAGCCCTGCTTGCACTTGGGAAGTTAAAAAGAGGTCAAAATCGCTTTGATCAAGCCCGCGAGCTCCTGCTTCGAGCCCAAAAGTCGCAACCAAACAACCCAATAATTCACAGAGAGCTTGGATATGTTTATCGCGCAGTGGGCCAGGGGGGCTTGGCGGTAGAATCTTTTAATACTTACCTAACTTTAATGCCAAGTGCCACAGATCGATCCCAAATCGAAGCATTAATTAAGGCCAGTCAGTAATCTTGTTCAAATTCAGGTTGTCATAAACCGACTTCGCTCTTATTATCTTCCTCATTCTATGGAGGATTGGCTGAGCGGTCGAAAGCG
>CAYGQW010000293.1:0-3158 GCA_964352175.1 uncultured Halobacteriovorax sp. | reverse complement strand
CATTTGCGTTTGGAGGATTGATTGGAGTTTCAACTGACTCAAATGATGGTGGTCTTGGAGCAGGCATAAAACTCTATAGAATACTTTTTGATGAACCCCAGCTTAACTTCTATACCTCATTTTTAGGTGCCTATATTAAAGACAAAAATGGTATCAATGCTAACCGCAGTGGATTTCAATTTGATCTAACTTTTGGCTCTGAATTTAGTTTTGTAGGCTTACAAAGTTTAGGTTTTTCAATCGACTTTGGATTATCCATGAATAAACTTGATGACTTTGTTGTCGAGACAACATCAGGCGGAGTCGTGGTCGCGGCCGTCCATTTCTACTTGTGATAAATATTTGAATTACCTACTCACCACCCTTCTATTGCTTCCCATCTTGGCCTTTGCTCAAAGTCCTGTCGACTTTGGTATTGAAGATGATGATCTAAGGATTGGCGGAGATATTTTCACTGACTTCAATGAAGACTTGGAAAGTAATCAAGTTCTTGAAGATGAAAGATTTTATCGCTATGGCAGGTTTTTTTCATTTCAAATCGGAGCGGGCATAACTTCATTCGATGGAAACCGCGGAGAAGCTTACGAAAACGATCCTCCAACCTTTGGCTTAGGCTTTAACTATTTTTTAGACTTCCAGTCTTCATATGGTCTTGGATTTGAAATTTCGAAGCACCATATTTTTCTCGATGAACCAGTTAACTTTGGTCAACCAAACCCCATCGGATTAGTCGACGTTACAATGCTAAGAGTATATTTTAGTTATCGTTACTATATAGACACTTCCAATCTCGGGACAGCCATCACTTATTCTAACCCCTACTTCACCGGAAGATTAGAATATTGGTATACAACAAATAAATTCAGAGACCAGACCCAACTTGATAACGATAATGGTGGTGGTTTAGGCTTTGGAGCAGGCTTTGGGTTAGAGTTTCCAGTCAAACTTCGTGAGTCTTATATCAATGTAGAATTCTTATTTCACTCAGTAAACTTCCACGATAAATTCACCCAAAACTATCGACCTGTTCCAACAAATCCATCAGGTTTTGGCTTTGAGGATTTAACCGGTAACGTTTGGACAACGATGGTTGCCTATGTATTTAGCTGGTAAAAATGAAGTCAGTCTTTAGAAAGGTTAAATTTTTTTTTGAAAGATCTGTCCTTGAAGGCTCTTGGTCGCAACTTCTTATTATCATTTTTGCAATCGTAGCCGTTAGTTTTTCTGGCGGATTAAGTGCTTACTGGTTGGCTGATGGATTTGAGTCTTGGGAAAAGGCCGTATGGTGGGCATTTCTACGGCTAACTGATCCCGGCTATCTAGGTGATGATCAAGGTACAATTCTTCGAACTATTTCAACCTTATTAACTGTTGTTGGGTATGTACTTTTTATGGGTACACTCGTCGCCCTCATGACTCAATGGATGTGGCGATTAGTCCGAAGCTTGGAAGAAGGCCGAACTGCACTTTCATTAAAAGGTCATATTGTCTTGGCCGGGCTTGATCAACGAACACCGGAAATGATTAGAGAGATGTTACTATCAGATAATCGTCTAAATATGTTCTTAAGAAAGTTTAGGCAATCAAAACTTACCGTCGTTGTCCTAACATCAAGACCTGGTATTGAAGCTGTTCAGTTATTAAAATCGGAGCTAGGAAACTTATGGGGCCACGGACAAGTCATCGTAAGGTTTGGTCGAGCGAGTGATCCTGATGATTTAGAACGTGTCGATATCACCAATGCTGCTGTCATGCTTATCCCTCAGGTAGAAGATACACAAGGAGATGCTAGAGCAAGTACCATTTTAGCGGCTCTCAATCATGTTTTGAAAAAGTATAAGCTTCCTGGACCACTTGTTATCACTGAGTTTGACCAAGAAGAATCATCAGAAATTATTCATGCTTTTCCGGCGATAAACTGTGAACCGATTTATATAAAATCTATTATTACCAAAATATTGGCTCAATCAATCAAGCACGCTGGTTTAGCAAAGATTTTCATGGAACTTCTCTCCCACCGAGACGGACATGAAATTTATATTAAAGAGTTCCCAACACTCGTCGGTAAATCAATTAAAGAAGCTGAACAACAATTTGAGCATGTACTACCAATTGGTGTTTTAAGAAAAAGTACTCAAGGTGTAGAACTGATGCTTGAACCAAGCACTATTATCCTTGATACTGACAGGCCTCTTTTTATGGCAGAGGACATCAACAGCATTGAACTATCAACAAATATTCAAGAACAATCTCCAAAAATAGAACTACTTCCATTAAATTTACCAGAAGTTCGCTCTCGCTCAGTGCTAGTTATTGGCGAGCAATCAAGTGCAAGAAGCCTACAAACTGAACTCGCATCTTATAATGACTTTCTAGCGAAAGTTGATGTTGTCCAAGACTTTAAAAATATTGATCTTAAGAACTATAATAAAATTGTCATTCTTCCATTGAGCGAACCTAAACTAAAGGCCCATGAACTCGACCAATTAACGATTCATAAGTTCTTTATGCTCAGATCAGTGTTGATGAAAATTGATCATCATCCTGATATTCTTGTTGAGTTAGCTTCGACCACTGCGGCTGAGGCTTTCGCAGACGAAGGCCGATGTGACGTAATCGTTCCAGCCTATATCAGTGCACACCTAACCGCTCATGTGGGACTAAGAAGAGAACTAAGTCATGTTTTTGAAGAAGTTCTGGGGCCAAGTGGCTGCGATATGACCCTCTATCACGCCAGTGTCTACAATATAGCAATTCCAGCTAAATATACTTTTTCACAGCTGAAACTGATCGTAAGATCTTATGGACATGTATTAATCGGAATTCGTATTGCACTTGATGAAGATAAGCACAAAAGAAAAGTAGATTTAGCTCCGCATAGTTCAACTGAATATGAACTTACTCATAACGATCGATTAATAATTTTACATTAATCCCATTTTTGTGGAATTTCGATAAGCTCATTTAGATCATAGCCAAGCGCTTCGGCCATTTCTTCCATCTTGGCACGCTCGACAGAGTCTAACTCAGGAGTTTTAGACATAAACCACAAGTAGTTGTGTTTCGGTACTCCAATCATAGTGACATCATGATTATCAGAACCATAAAGTACCAAATAAACACATTAAAAAGCCCAAAAAGGACTAACATTCCAGTCG
>CAYGQW010000292.1:0-3164 GCA_964352175.1 uncultured Halobacteriovorax sp. | reverse complement strand
TAATATGACGCTTGGAGGTCGTTGTGCGACTTTTTATTTGTGGTTTTTCTGGCGCCGGTAAAAGCACCCTAGGTAGGGAGATTGCGTCGCGTTTAAACCAAACCTTTATAGATACTGATCAAGCATTAGCAGAAGGTAAACCCCTGGCTCAACAAATTGAAAAATGGGGCTGGAGTGAGTTTCGGCGCAAGGAAAGTGAACTTGTGATGCGCCTAAGTGGTGGTCTAAAGGGCGATTCGATCGTTGTCTCTCTCGGTGGAGGCGCATTGAATAAGGAAACGAGTAGGGCTTGTCGCTCTAAAGGTTGCAAGCTTGCTTGGTTAAACACTCCCTTTGAGGAATGTTGGGCCAGAATTGAAGGTGATAAAAGTCGTCCTTTGACGGCAAAAGGTAAATTGGAATTACAAAAGCTCTATGATGAGCGAGTTAGTCTCTACGAAAGTGCAGATATAAGCGTTTCTGGGGATCAGGCTGTGGACGAGTTGTTCTCATACATGGCATCATTTAGTTAAGGGATAGGAATATGAACAATACAAATGAACTCTCAGTTGCTCTTTTAATGGATGATCTAGAAGCTGCTCGTGAAGTTTCACAGGTTTTTAGACTTGTTGGTGTGATTCCTCATCTTTTCCAAAGCCTTGAAGAGTTTTGGAAAGGCGTCATGGATGGAACATCATCCCTTGCTGTTGTTGATGTAAAAGCGATGAATCAAGGTAATCTTTTATTGAAAGATCATCCAATGGTTCGTTCTGGCAAAATTTCTGCTGCTTTTTGGTACACTGAATCTACTCAAGCACTGACATATAGTACTTTTGATATTCCAAACCTTGGTTTGATCAGAAAAGGCGTTAGTCTTAAGGGTCAGATAAAGACAGTGCTTAGAATTTTCAACGAGCAAAATACGCTTCGTACAGAAAATAAAAATCTTAAAATTGAAAGTGAGCGCTTTGATCGTCAAGTTGATCAGCTGATTGAAAGAGTTGAACAAGACAAACAGATTAATGCTTACCATGAAAAGCTTATTAAGCTTGAAGAACATATTGATTCTTTAAAAAAGTCAGTTGATTTTAATTCAGCGATTGAAGCTTTAGCTGACTCTTGGGAAGACGTTAAAGAATTCGCAACTTTTGAACTTTCAAGCACCGGTCAAAAACTCGTTTCACCAAAACTTGGTGGAAGGAAATTTAGAGAAATTCCATCTTTATGGCTTGGTAAAACTTGTGCTCGAGGAATTGAGTTCTTCGCACAAAATATGGCTTCACAAGTAACTCTCGATCTAATGGGCGGCGATATCATGGCGCTTTCAGTTCGTGGAGTTAGTGAAAATCCAGACCGTTTAGTTTTCTTTAAAGTTAAAAATGATGAATTTATGAATATGTTTGCTTGGGATTCACTTGAGCGTGCTCTTTCAGGTCTTCATCTTTATTTCGAGCAACGTGACCGTGGAGAATCTCTGCGCGAAGATGGTGTGATTTCTCCTTGGGATCTTCTTGGCAAGCTTGATGATTATCTGTTTGGTGTTAATCCGGCCCAGGCTGCTCGTGGAAATAATAATAAAGAAAAGCTTGCTCTTATCGATTTAGACTTTGGTGACCTTGTTCAAACTATTCGTCGCTATAAGACTGTTCGTTTTCAGTGGCCAAATTTTTACCGCGACTTTTTTGCTAAGCTTAAACAAACAAAAGTGAATAATTTCACAGTAACGCCGATGGGTGTTTCTCATATTGGCTTACTAGTTGACCACGATGGACTTGATGGAACTTTAAAAACGCTGCAAGCTTTCGCTGGCCGCTTTCCATATTGGAAATACTTTGAAAATGTTGATCTGGTCTTGGGTCAAAGCCTGAAGCCAAGAGTTAAGATGGTTCCACTTTCTTCAATTGGTTATTTAAATCAAATTGATCAAGCCAGACTTGAAACTTCTATTTTGGAAAATGCTGCTAGAAAACAACAACAAGTCGAAGTTAAAGAAAACGAAGTTGTTATCCCTGCGCAAAGTCGCCCTTGGAGATCTGCACCTTCGCAAGATATGTAATTCATGCTTGAGCGCGCCAGTCTTTATGTCGATAGTAATCTTTTGCATGAGAATATTAGCAAGCTAAGAAAAATAGTAGGTTCAAACGAAATAATTCCGATGGTTAAAGCACAGGGTTACGGCCATGGTGCTGTCGATATTTCCCGTATCTTGCTTGAAAGTAAGATTAATTATTTAGGTGTTGCTAGCCTTAGTGAGGCGATAGAGCTTCGGTGCAATCTTCAAGGACGATTTGAAGTTATAGTTTTTTCCGACACTCAATTAAGAAATCCAGAAAGTTTGAATTTTTATCAAGATTTCAGAATTACTCCAGTCATTTCTAACGAAGAAGATCTTTCATTCTTTTTAAAAAATAGATGCTTTAAGCATTTACCACTTTATCTTAAGTTTAATACTGGAATGAATCGCCTTGGTCTTGATGCCAAGAATATCGATGAGATTTGTAGAAAAATTAAGGCAAGTGGAAGAATAAGTATCGATCACGTCATGTCACATTTCGCCTGCGCCTCACAAGATATCAAGATAGGTCACAATCAAAGACAAATCGAAAGCTTTTCGAATTTATTAAAAGAGATTCAATCAAGTGGGCTTCAGGTTAATGCCACTTCCTTGGCTAACTCTGGAGCTATCGAGCAAAAAACTGGTTTAGATTATTCCCACGTCAGACCAGGACTCATGCTTTATGGGCCTAGTTCATTGGTTCCCGAACTTGAAACTGCTTGGGATGGCCGGATCATTTCCAGTTTGAAAATTAGAGTCTTACAAACTCGAATGGTCAAAAAGGGCGATCCTGTTGGCTATGGCTTAACACCAGTCAGTCGTGATGGATTACTTATAATCGCCGCTGCTGGTTATGGTGATGGTTTTAACAATCGCTATCAAAAAGTCGCAATGAGAGTCAAAACTTCAAGAGGCGAGCAGATTGATCTCGATGTGGTCGGTAGAGTGAATATGGACATGGTTCAGTTGCTAGCCCCACCGGATTGTGCAATAAAACCATCGGAGATTTTAACTTTTTGGGATGACGATCCGCATACATTTAAGCAGTTTTGCATAAATGCGAAAACCATTCCCTACGAAGTCTTTTGTCAATTGTCTGTTCGCATTCCTAGAATTTTCAAGCTACCAT
>CAYGQW010000291.1:0-3182 GCA_964352175.1 uncultured Halobacteriovorax sp. | reverse complement strand
CCATGATATTCTCCTTAAAAGTTAATGCTGGCTTTCTCACTGCCAGACATATACCCGATCGTAACACTCAGCCTTTTTCTTAAGTATTTTTGTCAACCATTATTTTATTTTTTCAATATTTTATTTTTATTCAATGACTTAGATGGCTTTTTTAGGCAAAAAAAAGCTCCCCGTAGGGAGCTTTGATTCTTATTAGTGACTTAATGATTAACCAATAAGCTTTAAAGCGGACATATTTGAGTTATTCGACTGCGCTAACACTGATGTTCCCGCTGCACTCATAATATTAGACTTGGCTAAATCTGCTGAAACTGAAGCTACATCTGTATCTCTAATGCGCGAATTGGCCGCAGAGAGGTTTTCTGTTTTTACTTCTAAATTAGTTACTGTTGAATTCAACCTATTTTGAAGTGCTCCCAAGACAGCTCTATTGCCACTCACTTTATCAAGAGCGGTATCAATTGCAGATAGGTTTTCCTGGGCTGCTTCTTTTGAAGAAACAGCTAGTCCAGCAACTCCTAATTCAGATCCCAAAACATTAATTTGAGCTGGATCAAATGATATTCTGTCCGCAAATTCATCGTTGCCGACACCAACTTGAAATTCTTTTAACGAACCTTCTCCGTTTAACAACTTTGTACCATTGAAATCGGTTGATAATGATATTCTTTCAATTTCATTGGTCAGCTGTTGAAATTCTAAGTCGGTAAACTTTCTTTCCTTATCGCCGACTGTATCTGACGCCGCCTGAACCGAAAGCTCTCTGAGTCTAACTAAGATATTTGTGATTTCACTCATGCCACCTTCTGCTACTTGAATCATCGAAATACCATCGCTAGCATTCCGCTTTGCCTGTTGTGATCCACGAATATCTGCTTTTAAATTTTCACTGATGGCTAATCCCGCTGCATCGTCACTCGCTCTATTGATGCGAGAACCTGACGCTAGTTTTTCGAGTGCAGCATCTTGACCTTTTTTGACTTCACCTAAAGCTCTTTGAGCCGCTAGTGACTGAACGTTTGTGTTGATACGAATACCCATAATCTAATCTCCGGTTAACAAATAAAACCTCCTTGTGTTGTTTAAGAGTGAATCAATACCGTCTGATTGCACTTTACAGCACCCCAATGCTGTACCTGTCCTTTCGGGTCCGGAAAAATTTTCTTGAGTATTTGTCTTTTAAAAGTTGAATAAAATTAAACCCTTACCCGAGTGCGACACTCGGTTTTGTATTAATCTTAATGGTTTAACGGTATTAGTTGATGCCTAAGATCGGCCTTGAACTTTGGAAATTAATGTTGAGGTAGAGTGGCCATCAATGAACTTTAAACTTTTCACTTCACCGCCATTGGCTAACACGAGATCACTTCCAACAATTTGCTCTGGCTTCCAGTCTCCACCCTTAACTAAAATATCTGGCTTCAGTTCCTGAATTAATTCAAAAGGCGTATCTTCATTAAAAATAACAACGTAATCAACTGACTTCAAATTCATCAACATAAACATTCTATCATTTTGATTATTAACAGGCCTATCAGCACCTTTAAGTCGCTTAACACTATCATCACTATTTAAACCCACTACCAATTTTTCACCAAGAGCTTTTGCTTCATTTAAATAGGCAACATGCCCAGGGTGTAAAATATCAAAACAACCGTTTGTGAAAACTAGCTTTTTATTTTTATCAATTGAGCTTAAATCGAACATAATTTATTGCTTAATAACTTTTGAACCCGAGAGTCTACCGTGAAAATTCATTAAGAGTGGAAAGCCCAATGCAAGCCAAGAAAGACTTCTAAAGATCGTTCTTTCTAATGATTTAGCAAGGCCAAGCTGCTGTCCGTTTACAGATACAACCTTTAATCTCATGATTGATTTGCCTGGAGTTTGTCTTGTTTCTAAAATAGTGAAGTATGCAATATACGAGAAGCTCCAAAGTATTATTACGACTGGAGCGATGTCAAAAGACATTAATATTGAAGCTGACTCATTCAACGGTACGCCAGCTAGTGCAAGCATGGATATTATCATCACGGCAACCGCACTTGTTATCAGCACTGTATCGATCAGTTGAGCTGTAAATCTTTCTGGCATTCCTGCAAGCTTTTCTTTAACAGCCTTATTCTTAACCGCGACTTTTTCTTTTTGAATTCCAGCATTATTGTCTTGGTTTTGATAAAGAAAACCCAATTGCTCTCTTGAGATTGAACTATCATTTAACTGACGTGTAGACGATCTTGTGCTTACATGTTGATTCGAAGTTTGGAAGTTTGTTACAGGCTTATTCCATTTTGGTTTTTCTTCTTTTTGATGAAAACCCAGTCCTTCACCGATGGCCTTAAACTCAAACTCTTCAAGATCTGGCATAATAATTTGTTTATTTTGAGTCTTAATTGAACCTGGTTCAGTATGCATAGTGCCTCCGCAAACAGTAAACTTTTCAGCTACTTACATATAGTTTGGCATGTATTGCACGAAGTCTCAATCTAAAAGGTTTTGTTTGGTAAAAATCACACCCGCTAAAGCGGCCAAAGCTGTTGGTGCCCGTAAAATTGGTGTGGGTAAATGTATTGAACAAGCAGAACTTAAAGTGGATAGCTTCTCCTCCTCAGCAGGAGAAAACCCACCCTCTGGCCCAATAAATCCAAGAGTTCTTCCGTTAAAACTGCTCATACTTGAAGCTGTCTCTTTGCTAGTCATGCCCATGCAGATTAAGCGTGAGTAATTTTTATTATTATCAACATTCTTATCGACAAAGTCATCGATATCAATGGGCTGGCTAATCTCTGGCATCCAAGATGAATTAGATTGTTCAAGAGCTTGAACAACTAATCTTTCTGCTCTTTGCATATTTAGCTCATATCTTTGTGAATATTCTGTGAGAAGTGGATATATAGTTCCAACTCCAAGCTCAGTTGCCATTTTTAAACAAAGATCAAAGGCGTCTTTTTTTACCAAACCGATTGCAAGGTCCCAAATAGGTTTTGGGCTTGGCGGTTGCAGCTTTTCAACAAAGAAAGTCGCATTCTTTTTACCCATATCAACTAACTTGGCCAAGACCTTAGTCCCTCTACCATTTAGCAGCATAACCACTTCGTTAGTCTTGAGACGCACCACTTTGATATGTTTAAAGCTATCACCATCAATAATTAGTTCTTTATTAATACAAGATTCATCAAGTT
>CAYGQW010000290.1:0-3201 GCA_964352175.1 uncultured Halobacteriovorax sp. | reverse complement strand
CACCAAAGATGAACTTAATTCTTTCCCCACGAGCTCTCAGATAGCGAAAGTTTTTACTTGGGTGAGCCGCTAATTTTTTAGCCAGATAAAAAGTTCTTTTGAATCTAAAGTCGAGACCAACAAAATTAACGTCAGGATTTTTTTCACAATAATCCATCATAAAGTGACCGTAGCCACTTCCGATCTCAGCGCAAAGAGTTCCTTCGCGGCCAAAGACCTTTTCGTTCCACAAACCTTTATTAGCTTCGCTGTCTTCGTCTCGAAGTAGGAAGTCTCTAAACTCATCGAGCTTATCGTGATAAGGGTTATTATGGGTGTACTTGAAGTGTTCTTGAAATGTATGATCCATTGCTGGACTTCTTATCAAAGAAGCCCATCTAATGCAATTAGTTAAGGAAGTTTGCGATCTCTTTTGCTACTTCTTTTACATGGTCCTTGGTTAGGAAAGGATTCATGGGAAGACACAGCATTCGACCAGCTAGATCTTTCGATACCTTATCTTCACCTTTGTAGTGACCGAGAGCTTTTTCCTGTGACATGGCGCGTTCGTAGAATGGTGTTGTACCTATTGATTTAGTCTTTAAATGCTCTTGCAGTCCAACTCTTTGCTCAGTATTTGCCAGCTTAATTGGATACAAATGCCATGAAGAACTCTCGACGAAATGAGCTGGCATAATTTCAACTGCTAGATCTTTTAGCTCCTGGTTGTACATGGCTGCAATCTTTTTGCGGTTTTGATTATAGCCGTCGATCTCTTTCATTTTGAGATCAAGAACACTTGCTTGAATATGATCACAACGAGAATTTCGACCTAGTCTGTTAGCGTCACCGCGGCCATGGTTTCTGATGGTCTTAATAATTGAAGCTTGTTCGTCGTCTTGGCAAAGAATTGCCCCAGCATCACCAAAGGCTGAAAGGTTTTTAGTTGGATAAAAGGAGAAAGTTACAATATTTTTTGTACTACCAACTGGTTTTCCATCTACGAATGTTCCTTGGGCTTGAGCAGCGTCTTCAACTATAGGAATACCCGCTGGCTCGCATACTTCTTCAAGCGCTTTGATTGGAGCAGGAATGCCATAGATATGTACGGGCATGATGGCGTCAATTTTATGATCTTCCATAACGCGCTTTAGGGACTCTGGGCACATACAAGCGCTTACAGGATCGACATCAATAAAAACGGGCTCAGCCCCAATATTAATGACGGCTTCAGCAGTGGCATAAAAAGTAATTCCAGGTACACCGACTTTATGACCTGGACCAATTCCATGGACTTGAAGTGCAATTTCTAATGCATCAGTACCATTTGCTACTAGCAGGCAGTGTTTAGCTCCCTGTTTAGCTGCGAATTCCTTCTCAAATTTACCGTTGAATTCACCTTCAACAAATGAGCCGTCATCAATAATCTTTGAGATTCTTGACTTAATTTCATCGCGAAAAGACTTATGGTGAAGGTCGGTAAAATTATAAAAAGGTACAGCCATGAAGACTCCAAAGAATTCAAGATTTTATCTAACATAGCACGTGGAAAATAAGCGCAGCAATGGACAAATATAGATTATTGGTTGATCATTTCTAAATGAAAGAATTTTTACAAGATTTATGGGGATTTTTGAAAGTCAGAAAAAAGTTTTGGCTGGCACCAATCATTCTTACGATGCTGATTTTAGGCGTGTTGATCGTTCTTTCGCAAAACGCCGCTGTTGCCCCATTCATTTATACGATTTTTTAATACGGTCGGTCGAAGTTAATCCATTTTTCATCAGGTTCGCGCCAAAAGGATGTTTTTCCTTTTTGTTTAAGCCCCATGGGATCGCTGCCTTTCATTTTCCTAAATATTGATATTGGTGCAAACATGCCATAAAAAATAAATCCCATAATGATCGTCTGATTAATATGGCCGATGAACATCGCAATTTTATTGATGGGATAAAAAAGAGCATCCCTTATAACTCTTGGCATAGCAGCGCAGACTAAAAAAGCTAGTCCAACCCAAAAGGCATTAACTTTAAAGTTAGTTTTTAAAAGTAGTGGAATGACGATTCCAAAGAACAATGGGATGAAAATTGAGCCAAGTATAAAAAATAAACGACTAGTATTCATAGACTAATCCAATTCGAAGTGAGAAATCTCACCTAGATCAATACCTTTTGGTTGATCAGACTTTAAAAGAAGACAATCTTCAATAACGAGAAAATCCATTTCAGTATTCAGAAAACATCTTAATGCATCAATGGGTTGTCCAACGATAGGTTCCCCACGCACGTTAAAGGAAGTATTCACTAGAATTGGGAAACCTGTTAATTCATCAAAAGATTTGATGAGGTTATGAAAAAATGGGTTGGTTTTCTCATGAACAGTTTGAATTCGGGCAGAGAAATCCAAGTGAGTAATAGCCGGTACAGAGGATCGATTTATTTTAAGTTTTTCTATTCCAAAGAGTTCATTATAGTTTTCAGGTAGTGGACTGTGGTGCTTCGGTTTCACTTGAGCAACATTGAGCATATATGGACTTTCATCATTGAGTTCAAACCAATCCATGGCTTTTTCTGCTAGTACTGCTGGAGCAAATGGTCTAAAACTCTCTCGATATTTGATTTTTAAGTTCAGGACAGATTGCATTTTCCTGGAGCGAGGATCGGCAATAATAGATCTAGCACCAAGAGATCTTGGACCAAATTCCATTCTTCCTTGAAAAAGTCCACCGACCATCTCATTGGATAACAGTTCAATCATTTTCTTGATAAGCTGGTCTCGATCTTCGATGTGATGGTACTTCATGTTCTTTTCTTGAATAACTCGTTGAACTTCAGTTGATCCAAACCTTGGTCCTAGATAACTTCCTTGCATCGAATCCTTTTCATCAGGGATACGTTTTTGATCAAGACCTTGGAACCAATATCCAAGAGCAGCACCTAAAGAACCGCCGGCATCACCTGCTGCAGGTTGAATCCAAACTTTATCAAAGATTTTCTCGCTTATGATCTTTCCATTAGCCACGCAGTTGAGAGCAACACCGCCAGCCAGAGATAAATTTTTGATATTGTATTCTTTGCGGATGGCGCGAGTCATTTTAAGTAAAATCTCTTCTGTAACAACTTGAATCGACTTAGCAATAACCATATGAAATTGTGTGAGCTCTGCTTCTGGTTCTCATGGTTGTTGTCCAAAGAGATGATCAAACTTTTTGGTCGACAAGGA
>CAYGQW010000289.1:0-3207 GCA_964352175.1 uncultured Halobacteriovorax sp. | reverse complement strand
AAACATCGATAATCTCCTTTTGAATTCTATTTTGTTCAACATAACTATAAATAACCGGGACAATAAATAATGTAATAAGCTCAATAGTCATTCCGCCAAGAATAGGTATGGCCATAGGCCGCATGACCTCTGCGCCAGTCCCACTAGACCACATCACCGGTAGTAACGCTATAATTGTCGTAGCCGTAGTCATAAGAAGTGGTCTAATACGCCTAGACCCTGCTTCGACAATGATATCAAAAAGCTCAGACGTACTTTGAGGTTTACTGCGAGCATGCTCAGATTTAATAAAACTCATTAAAACGACACCATCATCAACTGCGATACCAAAGAGCGCGATAAATCCGACCCAAACAGCAACGGAGGTATTCACTCCTAGAATCCAAAGCAAAATGATTCCACCAGAAGCAGCAACAGGGATTGCTAAAAAGACAATGGCAGCATCTCTAAGTTTACCAATACCAAGATATATTAAGATGAGGTTGATAAACAAAGATAAAGGAATCAACCACATTAATCTTGTGTTAGCTCTTTCTTGATTTTCCCATTCACCAGCCCAAGCAATTGAATAGCCTGCAGGAAGTTTAATATTTTTAGATATCTTCTCTATCCCTTCTTCAACAAAGCCTATCGAGTCACGATCACGAATATTCACTAAGACAGTCGCGCGTTGCAGACCATTTTCTGACTGAATCATGGCTGGTCCAGTGATAACTTTAATCTGTGCTAGTTGGGAAATTGGAATATGTGGACCTAAAGGACTTGGAACTAATACACGTTTTAACTCTTCAATATCTTCTCTAAACTCTTTTTTATAGCGCATACGAATCGGATAGCGTTCACGTCCGTCATAAAACTGACCAATCGACATTCCGCCCACAGCAGTTTGTAGGATTTTATTCACATCGGCAGAATTGATACCAAAGCGAGAAGCCGCCATACGATCAATATGAAATTCAACATAGGGTTTACCGACAATTTTTTCAGCATAAACACCGTAGGCGCCATCAATCGTTTCAATTTGCTTGGCAATATCAGTGGCTAAACTTTCAAGTTTTTCAAGATCGGGTCCAAAAATTTTTATCCCAATAGGTGTTTTAATTCCGGTTGAAATCATGGCCACACGGTTTTCAATAGGAAAGAGCCAAGCGTTGACGAGCCCTGGAACCTGAACCATTTGATCAAGCTCTTCCATAATAGAGTAAATTGTCGTATCTGAAGGCCATTCATATTCTGGCACAAGATTAATCACTGTTTCAAACATACCAATTGGCGCTGGATCGAGAGCACTCTTAGCACGACCAAGCTTACCCACAACTTCACGAACAAGTGGATGAGTCGATATCACTTGATCTGTATGCGCGAGTAGTTCTCTGGCCCTTGTCATTGATACATCAGGGGTGGTTACAGGCATATAAAGAATACTTCCTTCATTAAGTGAAGGCATAAACTCTTTACCTAGTCTGGTACTAGCAAAGCCACTAATCAATATAAGAGCTGCGGGAATCAATAAAAACTTGCCTCGATTTTTTAAAATGAGACGCAGCAATGGTTGATAGTATTTAAGAATAAAAACGGAAACTTTATTTTCTTCAATAGGCTTTAGTCGCCCCTTAAGAAAGAATGATGATAAAGCTGGAACTAGTATAATCGATACAATGACGGCGCCAAACATAGCCAGTGTTTTGGCCCATGCAAGTGGCCCAAAAAGCTTACCTTCGGCTCCTTGAAGAGCGAATACTGGTAAGAATGTCACAATCGTTGTTAGAACAGCCGTTAAAATTGGACCAGCCACTTCCCTTGCAGCTTCTACGATGACATCTATTCGTTTTTTAGGATCAGTATTTTTGGCCAGCGCTGAGTATATATTTTCGGTGATAATAATACCCATATCCACCATCGTACCGATAGCTATGACTAAACCTGAAAGACTCATGATATTCGAGTCAATTCCAAGTTGATCCATAAAAATAAAACTAATACCTACACCAAACGGAAGCGTCATGGTCACAAGAAGTGAAGCTCTTAAGTGCAAGAGGAAAAACATAACGACAAAAACAGTAATGATAATTTCTTGAGTGAGAGCACTATAGACAGTGCCAAGTGTTTTTTGAATAAGCTCTGTTCTGTCGTAAAAAGCCTTAATGACGACACCGGGTGGAAGGCCGGCTTTAATTTCTTCAAGTCGTTTTTTAACTCCATCAATTACTTCTTGAGGATTAGCACCAAAGCGCATGGTAACAATTCCACCAACGGCTTCTTGTCCATCTTTATCAAGCGCTCCACGCCTAAATCCAGGGCCTGTACCTACGCTTGAAATGTCTCTAACGCGAATAGGAGTTCCGTCTTTTACCCCAACAACAACATTTTCAATATCTTCAATCGAGCGAAGAAAACCAACTCCGCGAATCACCATCTCGCGCTCACCTTGCTCAATAACTTCAGCGCCAACATCGAGATTACTATTTTGAATTGATTTAATAACTTGGGTAAAATGAATATCATAAGCTAATAATTTTCTTGGATCGATATCAATTTGATATTCACGGATAAAGCCGCCAACACTAGCAACTTCACTAACACCACTAACAGATTGTAAATGTAATTTAGCGTAAAAATCTTGAATAGCACGCAGCTCATCAAGTGATTTTTTATCAATGGCATCAGGCTCATTTTCAACCGTGTACATATAAACTTGGCCAAGACCAGTTGCATCTGGACCAAGCATAGGTGTCACACCTTCAGGGACGATGGCATCAACACTTGAAAGCTTTTCTAAAATACGAGAACGCGCCCAGTAAAAATCGATATCATCATTAAAAATAATATAGATCGTGGAGAAACCAAATGCTGAAGTCCCTCTGATACGCTTAACACCAGGAAGGCCTTGAAGAGCACTTGATAAAGGATATGTTAGTTGTTCTTCAATATCCTTAGGAGAACGTCCTGCCCATTCACTAAAAACGATTTGTTGGTTTTCACCAATATCTGGGATGGCATCAATTCTTGCTCTATTAAATGAAAAAATTGAAAAAACAGCAACCAAAAAAAAAATAAGAAAAACGAAAACTCGTCTCCTTATGGCGCCTTCAACAAGATTTTGGATCAGATTATTCAAGATAACCACCGAATAATTGAGCCTGAGCATCTAAAAGGAAGTTTCCTTTCTCAACGATCTTATCTCCCTCAACTAAACCTTCTAAGACT
>CAYGQW010000288.1:0-3223 GCA_964352175.1 uncultured Halobacteriovorax sp. | reverse complement strand
GGGATGGTTGTTTACGATACAATGCAAATGATTAGCTCACCAGTTCATACAGTTTGTATGGGACTTGCTGCAAGTATGGGTTCACTCCTTTTATCCGGCGGCGAAAAAGGAAAGCGTAGTATCTTTCCAAGTGGTCGTGTGATGATTCACCAACCTTCAATTGGTGGACATGGAATGTACGGTCAATCTTCAGATATCCAAATTCAAGCCAAACAGATTTTAAAAACGAAAGAGCTTGGAGCAAGAATCCTAGCTGATAATTGTGGAAAATCACTTGATCAGGTGATGACTGATTTTGATCGCGATTATTGGATGAATGCTGCTGAATCTAAAGAGTACGGAATCGTTGATTCTATCATGGATAAAATTAAGTTCTAAGGAAGAAAAAGATTATCTTCATCGCCATTGACGCCGGTTAAATATGTTCCGGCGTCTCCATTACTGACTTCCATATGCCTAAGCAGAGTTTGATAAGACCAAGTCTTTCCGTGAATGAATGGCGCCAAAAACGCCATCGTGTTTGAAACTGATGTTGAGGTATAAGTCGATAGACCAGAAGTGATAATATCGATATTTTGACTTCCACCTTCTTTATTTCTAAAGAATTGTCCATTGAAATAAGGATAGCTTGAACAACCGTTGATAAAAAACAATTGATATTTCCCAGTCGTATCAAAAATAAAATCGGGAAGATAATCGAAGCTCAAATTAGCTCCGAGACCAGAGTGACCATCATAAACGAGAAGATCAGCTTCTTGGTATGCAGGGATAAGAACTTTATGGAAAGTAAGATCACTGGAACTAATATCTGTGTGACCTAAAAAAGCAGAGATACGAATAGTTTGTATCTTCCCCAGAGAATTCTTAACGACCTTTTCAAGCACATAAAGATAGTTTGAGCCCTTGACGACATTATCACTCTTAGCTAGTCGAAACTTAGTCTTGCGATCAACGATTTTAAAGCCAATTGATTCCAGCTCTGCAACTGTTGCCTTAAAACTTGTATATCCATCATCATTATAATCAACTTCAGTCAGACTTACATTATCGCCAATATAACCCATTAAAATACGAATATCTAAAACGTCTTTAAAATACAGTTGATCGTACTCGGGATAGGTCTTTTTTGTATTACCGATAACTGAGAGCTCTCCATCAACTCGAACTATTTCTTTAGTATTTCCCTTAAGCGGGCAGCCTTCTTTTTCAATATCCCAAAAATAAAAGAAGTCACCAAAGCTATTATAATGTTCATCAGTACACTGATTAACTCCATCAACTAGACCCAGATCAAAGGTACGCTCCATTGAAAGAGGCAAGCGAAGTGGTATTAATACTTGTTTCTTACCTTTAAATACGTCTTTATGAAAAACAACTTTGCCTGAAACGTTGAAAGATAAAAGAGCATGGCCGTTAAAGTTCTCGACTGAGGTAAATTTAAAGGACATATTCTCGCCCAGAACTCCAGGTACACCAACTTCATCCTTAAAAGACTCGGATGAAAAGTGACCAATAAGAAATGAGATTTGAGCTCTGACTTGTTCAAAGATCTCAGTATTTTTATCCGTCTCTGTTTTTAATACTTTAAGCTGAAGCTTCTTATTTGTTTTAATTTCGATCTTAGAAATAAACTCTAAATTGGCTTCTGTGTTCGTTGCACCGAAATACTTTGAACTGTCCTTAGCAAAGGATGCAATATTAAAAAGGCTCATTAGACATAGAAGTAGTATTTTCATTAAGGCAGGTTATGCCACAGATTCAATCCATCCCCTACGACAGTGAAGAAATTACTTTGAGATGATCTCAAATAACGTACTTGAGAGATGAGAAATGACTGGTTTATAAAAGTCAGGATAATGGTAAAACTTATCTAAACCATTGTAATCATAATGAGCTTTCTCAGTCGGTCCAACGATAACATAGCGAACTCCCTTAGAAACTAGCTGACTATGAACTTTAACCGCATCTGGACTATTGAACATTCTATCAATCCACTTCTTTCGTTCTAAAACTGTCTTCCATGTCTTTCCTCTTAGAACTACATGATTATCCCAGCCTAACCAAATGGGATTGCCTGTAAAAGCACTGATCCTAGAAGCTTGGTAATCAAAACTATTTCCGGGATATTCTAAGGTTAAACTAAGCTCATCTTGCTTATTAAGAAACTCAATGATTTTTGAATCAGAAGGTAGAGAGTAACTCAGGAAGCTAAAGCCGCGCAGACTTGGTATTTTAACAGGAAATGGCTTGGCGGAAACAATCATCGGTATCAATGTCAAATTCAACAACACCAAGACGCCAACGATACATATACTAAAAAATTTTGTCTTATGCCTTAAGTATAGTGGAACAATAGGAATAAATAAACTTAAGCATATCCCAAGGGTTGTCATGAATTTAAAAACTGTATTGATCCTATCCATGAAGATAATATTATCAACGACAAAAACCATGACAAAAAGATAACCGAATAGTAACCACATCCGTTTCGTATTTAGTTTTACTGCAACCACAGTGATAGCAATCATAGGCACAAGAAAATGCAGTATAAGACCAGCGAGACCTGCGCTATCGGCTAAACCATAAGTACTGACCCTGCTTGTTGAACTTAAAAAGTTAAAAGCAGCTAGTCCACTAATAGAAATAACAAGTGCACTAAGTAAGTATTCCTTATTTAATATAGAGCGACCATAACTCACTAACACCAAGCAGGCTAAGCCTACCAGCATCAAATAATCCCAGGCATTAAGCCAAGGTAGCAGTGATAATGAAAAAGTGGCCACAAGAAGTTGTTCTTTAACTGGTCTAATATCAATAGCTCTAACGATGGTTGAAAGAACGAGGATCAGAACAGGATAGGCCATCATATGTGGATGAAGGTCAGAAAAGATAAAAGACCATAGAGGAAACTCAGCGAAATGATTAAAATTAAAAACTCTAGTTGCAGCCCAAAAAGCACTTAAAGTGCCGAATATGTTTTCCTTAGACAGCGAGTTTAAAACCCCTAAACTGCCGATAAAAATGAATGTAATAGATAATAAACTTGAATACCGTTTTGAGAAGTATCCATAGAATTCTCTGGCGGCCAAACCTGTCATTGCTGCAACCCCTGCAATGGCATAAACATAAGCTTGTTCAAGCCCCATCATTGAAAGCTTGGCAGGCCATGCCCAGGAAAAATAACCAAGAGAGTAATATTGCAACTTAGTACCGTAGGCCCAAG
>CAYGQW010000287.1:0-3235 GCA_964352175.1 uncultured Halobacteriovorax sp. | reverse complement strand
GGTCTACAAGGACTCAAGGGAATGAACGCTGAAAGTTATCCAACGGTAGACTTTGCTCAAGCAATTGTAACGACAGTTTATCGTGGCGCATCGGCAGAAGATATCGAAGCCAAGATCACTAAGCCTATCGAAGATGAAATTCGTGGAGTCATTGGGCTTAAAGATGTTAAGTCTGTTTCACAGCCTGGCATCTCTACAATTTATATCAAAGTTGATATTGATAATGCTGATGTTCCTAAGGCGATGAACGATCTGCAAAAAGCCGTCGATCGCGCCCAAGGACTTCCTACTGATCTTGAAGAAAAGCCAAACTTTACTGAAGTTAAAAGTGAAGAGTTTCCAGTCTATGAAATTGCGATTACAGGTCCAAATGATCAAAGACAAAGAGATATTATCGCCGATCTTTTAAAAGAGGAGATGGAAGATAATAGCTCAGTTAAGGAAGCCAGGTTAACTGGTTTTACCAATAGACGATTTATTATTCATCTCGACCAACAAAAGCTCGACTTTTACCATATTGGCACAAATGAAGTATTAGGAAAGGTTCAAGCGAGAAACTTAAATATCCCAGGTGGAGAACTGCAAAAAGATAAGAGCCAAACTCTTATCAGACTTGAAGGTAAGGTTCAAAACACTAAAGATATTGAAGACATCATTATACGTACAAACTTTAATGGTAAGAAAATTCAAGTTAAGGATGTTGCCCGCGTTGAAGATGGAGCTGAAGAAATTAACACCTTAGCTCAGTATGCCGGTCAACCTGCAACGCTAGTTATCGCCAATAAAAAAGGTGGTACTGATACGCTTAAGATGGTGAACGACCTTAAGTTGAAGGTCGAAAACTTTAAAAAACGCTACGGTGAAACTCACCAATTTTATGCCTATCACGATGAAGCTGAAAAAGTTCAAGACAAACTAGATGTTCTTGAAAGTAATGCTGTCCAAGGCTTATTACTTGTTGTGGTCTTTCTCTTTATTTTCTTACCAGGAAAAATTGGTCTAATGGCATCAATGTCACTGCCGATTGCGATCCTTGGAACACTTGCGGTCATGAATGCGCTTGGATATACGCTTAACTCGATTACCATCCTTGCCTTAATTATCGCTCTCGGTATGCTTGTTGATAACGCTGTTGTTATCGCTGAAAACTTCACCCGCCTGAGAAAAGATGGCATGAATGCTCAGGATGCAGCATCTGAGTCGATTAAGTCTCTATGGCTTCCAATCACGGCCACGGCTTTCACAACAATTGCAGCCTTTCTTCCAATGCTTGTGACTACTGGTGTAATGGGACAATTCATTAAATACATCCCTGTTATTGTGACCGCATCACTAGTTCTTTCACTATTTGAATCATTCCTCTTTCTTCCAATGCGCTTGGTTTTAGTTAACGCTAAAATCGGAAGTTCTGACGGTAAAGAAGTAAAGCAAGACTGGTTTAATAAGTTGGAAGAGAAGTTTGAGCGCTTCATGAGTGTCGTTGTTAAAAGACGCTACTTTGTTATGATTGGGTTCTTCGCCATCCTCTTTACTTCAGTCTACTTAATTGGTGTGGCCAATAAATTTATTCTCTTTCCTGCTGAACAAACTGAGCTGTATATCGCGAGACTACAAGCTCCAATTGGCAATAAGCTTGAGACTACTCAAGATGAAATCGACTCTGTCGCTAAACAAGTCAAAGAAGTTCTTGGTAAAGATGTCGATCATATTGTTGGTCGCGCTGGTACTTCTAAAGTCAGACCAGATGATCCAAAAGCACAAGACTCAGATAACGTCGGTATGTTGATGATCTATGTCTCTGATTATGCCAAAAATAATATTTATTATACTGAAATTCTTGAGCGCCTTAGGAGTCATGACTATGGAGTCGAAGCTAAACTAACTTTTGAAGAACAAATCAATGGACCTCCTGTTGGTAATCCAATTGAGGCGACTTTTAGATCGAATAGTAATGAAGAGCTCAACGATGCCATTCAAAAACTTAAGATAAAGATGGCCGAAGTTGATGGCGTACTGGACATCAAAACTGATGATGTCATCTCTGATGATGAAATCTGGGTCGATGTTAATTACGCTGAAGCCAACCGCCTTGGTTTAACCGTAAAGTCTATTGGCGACGCTGTAAAAATCGCAGGTGCTGGTGTGATTGTTTCTGACGTTACTCTTGATAACAAAGAAGTTGATCTCCTACTTCGTTTTAGGCCACAAGATAGAAAAGATGTGATGGACTTAAGTAAAGTTCAAATTATGGATAACCAAGGTAACTTGGTTCCATTAACGACTGTTGCTAGCTTTAGACAAGATAATGGAACACCCTTTATTAAACGATACGACTTCAAAAGATCTAAGACTCTTTTAGGTAGTGTTGATGAAAATAAAATCACATCTGTAAAAGCTAATGCTGTTCTACTTGAAGAGTGGAAGAAGATTGAAGACACTCACCCATCAGTCTCAATTAAGTTCGGTGGTGTAGCTGAAAGTACCAATGATTCTCTAACGTCACTCTTTAACGCTTTAATTCTTTCATTAATTGGTATTTTTGCCTTGATGGTTTTCTTGTTTAGAAGTTATCTTCGTCCATTTATCATCATGACAACGATCCCACTTGGACTTCTTGGTTTTGCCATCGCCTTTTATCTCCATGGCAGACCGGTCAGCTTCCTTGCCCTAATCGGAATCATCGGTCTTGGTGGAATTATCGTTAACTCAGGGATTGTACTTATTTCGTTTATTGATGAAATGAGAGCCGAAGGTAAACTGCCACTTGATGAAATTTTAGCTAAAGCCTCAAGATTGCGTCTTAGAGCCGTCATGGTGACTTCTCTAACAACTATTTCTGGCCTTATTCCAACTGCTTATGGAATTGGTGGAGCTGATGCTATGCTTATTCCAATGACTCTTGCCATGGCTTGGGGACTAACCAGCGGTACAATCTTAACATTAATTTGGATTCCACCGGCCTATGCAATTTTAGAAGATTGGGTTAACCTTCTTACAAGACTTAAAAATAAAGCCGTTAAGTCGACAATCGGTCAAAATGAAGATTCTTCTCAAGCGGAGAAAGCATAGTGAGCGAAAACGAAACACAAAAAAAGATTCTTGAAGTAGCGACTGAGCTATTCGCTCGTCATGGCTATGAAGGCGCTTCAATTCGAGAAATCGCTAAAGAAGCCGGTGTTAACCTGGCCGCAGTAAACTACCATTTTAAAAACAAATTGAATTTATACTATAAAGT
>CAYGQW010000286.1:0-3239 GCA_964352175.1 uncultured Halobacteriovorax sp. | reverse complement strand
CATGTTTCAAAAATCATCTAAACAAACTGACTCAAACTTTCGCACCTTGCATCTCGTTGATCTTCTCTACAATCAGATTATCGATTTAAAGCTTCCTTACTACTTAAAAGACCAGCTTCGCCGTGCTAGCTCTTCAGTAGTCTTAAACCTGGTTGAAGGTAATGCTAGAAGAACGAGACTTGATAAGCGCAGAATGTATAACTACGCCTATGCTTCAGCAAAAGATGTGCAAGCTTGTTTATTCTTGGCCAAGACTGTAGACGAAGAACTTATTCGTCTTTGTGACAGTGTTTGCGCTCATTCTTATAAGCTGGTTAAGGCCTCCTGACGGGGGCTTTTTCAGTATTAGGTTTTCGGAATTCAGGGGAATGATGAAGAGCTACAATCTTTGAGGTCGCAAATTGCGACCTTAAAGATTGAATAGGCTTTGCAACTGGTCATTTATTTTCAACTACTTCCACAGCCTTGAACCAAGTATATCCATGCATCTTGTACGTTAAGACGACTATCTTGATTGATATTCACAAAGTGTATATAATGTATGGAGAGTGTGTGCCGACGATTATCATTTATGGCAGAGTGCGCTTTTGTATCTATCCAAAAGATCACAGACCGGCCCATGTTCATGTCATTGCAGGTGAAGCTCATGCAAAGTTTGAAATCATAACAGGGCAATGTATTTCAAGCGTTGGCTTTTCAAGTAAGGCCTTAACAAAGCTTTCAGTAAAAGTCTTAGAGCATCGTAAAGAGTTGATGCAAGCTTGGAAGGAGTTTGAAGGTGAAGACTAAAAAGAATGCTATCCGCTACGGAAAAGTTGAAGTCGACGAAGATCTAATGCTTGAACCAAAAATTCGAACAACCATCTTTTTAGAAGAAAGCATGCGAGAAAATCTCAAGCAGGAAGCGGTTAAACGAGGAATGAATTATCAACAGCTTCTTCGTGAAATTGTTCGCGATTACTTCGATCAAAACAATGATCAAGATCTTAAGAAGCGACTAGATCGACTTGAAAAACGTGTTTTTGGTGCGTGAATTTATCACGAATCATTATTGCAAAGCACTTATCTTATGATCGATTAATTTCAAAAACTTAGATTCAACCTTATGAGCAGTCTCTTTGCGAGAGCACCATTAGAGGTGTTTTATGGGCGAAGAACTTAAGTTGATCTCACAAATTGAAAATATGGTTTTTCTTATTCGTGGACAGCGAGTGATGTTAGATTCTGATTTGGCTAAAATGTATGGAGTTGAACTCAAGCGATTGAATGAGCAGGTTAGAAGAAATATTGAAAGGTTCCCTATAGATTTCATGTTTGAATGTAATTTAAGTGAGTTAGAAGATTTGAGGTCGCAATTTGCGACCGCAAATCCCCTAAGGCCATGGAATTACATGAGAAGAAGCTCTCCGATGCTCTTTACTGAATTAGGAGTAGCTATGCTCTCCAGTGTTCTAAATTCTAAACAGGCCATCGCGGTCAACATTGAAATCATGCGCATCTTTGTGAAGCTTCGAAGCTTTCACGCTATTGATCCAAGTGGGCGGATTGATGAGCTCGAGCGTGGAACCAATGCACTTTTTAAAACAGTCTTTGAACGCCTCGATGATCTTGATGAAAAGAGAAGTCTGGTCTTTCCTAGTAAGCGTACAAAGATAGGAATCAAGAAAGATTGAGTAGGCTGTTCAACTGGTCTTTTATTTTCAATTACTTCCACATCCTTCAACCAAGCATATCCATGCATCTAGTACATTAAGACGATTATCTTGATTGATATTCATTAAGTGTATATAATGTATGGAGAGAGTGTGCCGACGATTATCATTTATGGCAGAGTGCGCTTTTGTATCTACCCAAAAGATCACAGACCGGCCCATGTTCATGTCATTGCAGGTGAAGCTCATGCAAAGTTTGAAATCATAACAGGGCAATGTATTTCAAGCGTTGGCTTTTCAAGTAAGGCCTTAACAAAGCTTTCAGTAAAAGTCTTAGAGCATCGTAAAGAGTTGATGCAAGCTTGGAAGGAGTTTGAAGGTGAAGACTAAAAAGAATGCTATCCGCTACGGAAAAGTTGAAGTCGACGAAGATCTAATGCTTGAACCAAAAATTCGAACAACCATCTTTTTAGAAGAAAGCATGCGAGAAAATCTCAAGCAGGAAGCGGTTAAACGAGGAATGAATTATCAACAGCTTCTTCGTGAAATTGTTCGCGATTACTTCGATCAAAACAATGATCAAGATCTTAAGAAGCGACTAGATCGACTTGAAAAACGTGTTTTTGGTGCGTGAATTTATCACGAATCATTATTGCAAAGCACTTATCTTATGATCGATTAATTTCAAAAACTTAGATTCAACCTTATGAGCAGTCTCTTTGCGAGAGCACCATTAGAGGTGTTTTATGGGCGAAGAACTTAAGTTGATCTCACAAATTGAAAATATGGTTTTTCTTATTCGTGGACAGCGAGTGATGTTAGATTCTGATTTGGCTAAAATGTATGGAGTTGAACTCAAGCGATTGAATGAGCAGGTTAGAAGAAATATTGAAAGGTTCCCTATAGATTTCATGTTTGAATGTAATTTAAGTGAGTTAGAAGATTTGAGGTCGCAATTTGCGACCGCAAATCCCCTAAGGCCATGGAATTACATGAGAAGAAGCTCTCCGATGCTCTTTACTGAATTAGGAGTAGCTATGCTCTCCAGTGTTCTAAATTCTAAACAGGCCATCGCGGTCAACATTGAAATCATGCGCATCTTTGTGAAGCTTCGAAGCTTTCACGCTATTGATCCAAGTGGGCGGATTGATGAGCTCGAGCGTGGAACCAATGCACTTTTTAAAACAGTCTTTGAAAGACTCGATGATCTAGATGAAAAGACGACTCCCCTAATTCCTAAACACAGAAAGAAGATCGGACTAAAATAAGAGCGGTATTCAGTATTCAGTTTGCGGGATACGGGGGATAAAGTAAGCGTAAGAGAGGTTAGTGCAAGACTTTAGTTCCACAGCGATTTACAAGTTATTGCTGAGTAAGTACTTTTCCTTCAATGGAAAAAACCTATTCGATCATAGATATTGAAACCACTGGCGGCTACCGCAGTGGTAATAAGATAACCGAGATTGCCATTATTAACTTTAATGGCAGCGAGGTTGTTGGTCAGTTCTCGACCCTCATTAATCCCGAAATCAGCATCCCTTATGGCATTACACGTCTGACCGGTATCAACAATGAAATGGTTAGAGA
>CAYGQW010000285.1:0-3267 GCA_964352175.1 uncultured Halobacteriovorax sp. | reverse complement strand
AATATGTTTTGATGATGATGATGAGGTGGGATTCACGAGATAATTAAATAAACTTCTTAAAATCTACTTAATTATCCCTGGAAACCACTTCCCTTAAAACCAAAATCTCAACACCCTATTACTATAAAAAGACCGCTTTAAAATGAAAAGGGAGGCGATGCCTCCCTATTTCTATTTTTTATTTACGTAGCCCTAAATCTTGAATCAAAGATTGATACTTTGTTTCATCTTTGTTTTGAACATATTTTAGTAGCGATTTACGCTGACCAATCATCTTCAAAAGACCACGGTTTGAATGATAGTCGTGCTTGTTAGCTGCAAAGTGAGTCGCAAGACCGTTAATTCTATGAGTAAGAAGTGCAACTTGTACTGGTGCTGAACCTGCATCAGTTGGGCCCTTACCGAATTTTGCACCGTAAGTTTTTACGATGTCTGCTCTTTGTTCTGTTGTTAAACGCATGGATGCCTCCTACAAACCTATAACCGAGCTCAAGTTAACGCATCAAGTCCAACTCAAACCAAGTCAAAGGCGATATTAATAATGACGGCAATCTAACGGATAAACTCAGACATGTAAACTTTTAGATTCTTTAGAAGCCGCTCTTCGATTTGGCGAATTCTCTCTCTGGAAACTCCATACTCATCGGCGATGTCTTGAAGTGAGGGTGGGACCTCTTCAAGCAGTCTACGCTTGAAAATGTCCTGATCACGTGGCTTAAGATCCTTCAGGAAGTCTTGTAGATGTTGCTTTAGAAGCTCAACGCCCTGCGCATCGGCTATATCGTCTTCAAATGATGGTCGCGACAAACCCGGAAGGACACTACTTAGTGGTGCATCACTACTTGGTGAGGCTGGCTTATCTAAGCTAATTTCCCCACCCTGCTCGAGTCTTTGACCCATGGTAAGTACAGCTTTTTCAGAAACACCAAGATTTTCCGAGATAGTTTTAACATCAGGATTAATTCCCATTCCGAGCAAACGTTGCTTTTCTTTCATTAAATTAAAGAACAATTTCTTTTGCTCATTACCGGATCCAATTTTGACCAAGCGAAAGTTATCAAGGATATATTTCAAAATATAAGAGCGAATCCACCATGAAGCATAATAAGAAAGCTTAGCTCCTTTACTAGCATCATACTTTGAGACGGCCTTCATCAGACCAATATTCCCCTCTTGAATTAGGTCCATCATATTTTGCCAAGCGGAGCGGTACTCCATGGCAATTTTAACAACTAAGCGAAGATTAGAGACGACAAGCTTTTTGGCGACATCAATATCACCGGTTTCTTCTAAAGCTTTTAGAAGCTCTTGTTCTTGTTCTAAGGATAAGAGCTCATAGCGAGAAATTTGTCGAATATAAGTCGTCAATGGGTCTGTCGTTGATAACTTATCTGAATAGAGCGCTAGTTCCTTTGAATTAGGTAGAACCGGCTCAGGTAGGGTTTCTCCCTCCCAATCGTCTAGCTCTGAATCGTCATGATTTTGTTCATCATTTCTGTCTTGAGTGTCTCGTTTTAAAACAAAACTTTCACCCTGAATTTCTACAACATCAGGTCTATCTTTTTTGTTTTTGTCGTCGAGTTTCTTCACCATGTGCACAAGATAAGAGTTTTTGACACAAAAGCAAGCCTAGTTAGCTTCTTTCTCGTCATGTTTTGTTAAAGTTTGCCCCTTTTTATTAACCAAATAGCGATAGCGCATCAAACGCAGAGCAAAGGGTCCATAATGTAGATAAACAGGTATGGTCGTAAACCCTTCATCAGGATAGACCCAATCTCCTATAAATTTTGAAAACTGCTCTAAAAGCTCAACTGTTATGATCTCTTCAATATCACCTTTCCAAGGAGGAATAATTAGTTTTGAGCGAGCTTTTTCTACGTCTTTTTTTATATAAGCCTTAAATTTATCAATCAGATCTCTTCGCTCTAATTTCATAGTTGGATCATAGGTAATCCAATTTCTACGAATCCATTTAATCATTTTATGAGATATTTTAAGATCAAAGTTAACAGCAAGCTTTCCTGCAATTTTATTGACCCGATCGAATTCACCTTGATTGACATCAAAATGAACTTCAAATTTTTTGATATACTTATTAAAAAAATAATCACGTTCAATTAGTTCAACAGTCAGTGGCTCTTCATAGCTAAGTTTACCTTGCAAATTCTTTAATGAATCGCTTGCCCAGTCTGACCAAGACTGATCAAAGCTCGAACGAAGAATCCCCTGTGCTTGATCATAAGATTCACTCCATATAAAGAAATTGGGGATACCTGTTATCAGTGCCTTGAATTGACCTGTTAATAACAAGCTTTCTTCAAGTGTTCTATCATCTAATATTTTTCTAATATTAGGATCGGGGTCATTATAATTAACTCCAAGTTCAGTAAATCGATCGCAGTAAATTCGCTTCACATCCGAACTGATACTCGGAGAACCAATCGCTCTTGGAAGCAATCTTCGAAATTGACCTTCGTCCGCTTTTCTGCAGATAAGACCCTTGCAAGCGACACGGTTAGTTTGATTTTCTGTTACAAGGCTTAGATTTTGGCTACGTGGATTAAACTCGAGTTTTTTATTATCCATTTGTCTTGCGATAAAAGACATAATGATCGGATCTTTAAGAAGAGGAACAAGTAATCTAAAATTATCGGTTGTATTCGACCATGAGCAAAAAGCTTTAAAAAGCTCGCCCGACCAAAAAAACTCACGTGCTAACTTGTCATCTTTATTCGCAATGCTTAAGAGTTTTTGTGAAAAGAGACTATTACCTTCAATATCAGGTAGAACAAAACGCTCACTCGATTTCCATCTCTCAATAAAGTTTCTCTTCAACGTCTTTTGCGAAGCAATTGTTAGATTTTGTGAACACCAATTACCGACGAGATGTTGACTATACTTTTCAAAATCTTCATCGCTGAACTTCAGCTTTTTGGCATACTCTGGAATAGCACGAACGAGCATATCTATTCCGATATATTGCAGAGTTGAAGCCATTGTTCTAGTTGCCTGCTCATATTGCTCAGTTGAAGGATAGCGAAGTTTTTGATTTCGATCATTTTTACAAAAGAGTTGAAGATTTTCACCTTCATCAATGAAGCCTCTATAAAGAGCTACTCTTTCTAAATCCCCGGCCTTACCTGACTTCGTTCTTGATGACTGGAAGACGTTAAAAAGTGGGTCAGTCTCACGGTTTAAATTAGTCGCAGAAAGATCACCAAGAATAAGACTTTCTAGTGTTACGAGCGCATTCGCTTCAGATGGAGC
>CAYGQW010000284.1:0-3339 GCA_964352175.1 uncultured Halobacteriovorax sp. | reverse complement strand
ACTCAAACTTGTCTTTTGTTTTGAGTTTTTCAAGACGTCTCCCAACGCCAGAGAAGCTTGAAATTGCCTTTAACATTACATCAACACTCACTCCAAGCTGATGCGCCACCGACAATGCTCCGAGAGCATTTAAAACATTATGTTTTCCGGGTAAGGCTATTTTTGTCGCACCTAATTTTTCTTCACCAAAATAGAGATCAAAAAAAGTATCGTTATTTTGTGATACAATATTATGTGCTTGATAGTCTGCACCGCTATCTTCCAGACCAAAGGTTACACATGGCTTTTTCATTTTAGATCTAATTTTTTTTAATTCTTCGTCGTGAATATTGATGGCGCAAACTCCATAGAATGGAATTTTGTTAGCAAACCTTTCAAAAGAATCAATTAAGTTTTCTTTTGTTCCATAATGATCTAGATGATCTTCGTCAATATTTGTTATGACAGACATGTAGGGCTGATAAAGCAAAAAGGAACCATCGCTTTCATCTGCCTCAGCAACCAAAAAATTTCCCTCACCCACCTTGGCATGACCACCAAGGTTTCTGACGATTCCACCAATTATATATGTAGGGTTATAACGACTTTCTTCTAATATTGTCGCCAACATACTGGTTGTTGTCGTTTTTCCATGAGTTCCAGCGATTGCTATTCCTTGTTTTAATCGCATCAACTCTGCCAACATCTCTGCTCTTCTCATTACTGGTAACGCTAATTCCTTAGCCCTAAGCATTTCAGGGTTATCAGATTTCGCCGCCGAAGTATGAACAATAACATTTTGATTTGTGATGTTTGATTCATGATGACCGATAAAGATTTTAGCGCCTAACGAAGCAAGCTTCTCAGTTGTTGATGAAGTGTTAAGATCTGAGCCAGTAACTTTATACCCAAGAGACAGCAATATTTCAGCAATGCCACTCATGCCAATGCCACCGATTCCTATAAAGTGAATTGTAGAGTTTGTATTAAGTTGTTTATTCACTAAAAGCTCCAAGGGAAGCTTTTAAAATAAACTTCCTTGTGTAGTTGTATCAGAAAAGTTTTGACGTGAAAAAGGTGATTCAGTTAATGGGGACTGATTTGGGTATGAAAATTGATCTTGATTCTGATCATATTCTTCTTTGGCTCGAGTATTTAGCACCGAAAAGAAGAGTCCAAGGCCAAAAAAGTTTGATAGCATAGATGAGCCCCCGTAACTGATAAGAGGAAGATTGAGTCCCTTTGTTGGTAAAAGTCCCAGAACAACACCCATATTAAGGACCACCTGAAGACTTAGAATAAAAATGATTGTAGATGCTAACAAAATTGCCTTTTCTTCTTTTCGTTGCAGCGCCATTCTAAAACCGAGATACATTAGAGCAAGAAACAGTGAAATAACTAAGAATACTCCGATAAATCCAACTTCTTCACCAAGAACGCTAAAAATGAAGTCATTATGAGCTTCTGGTAAATAAAATAGTTTTTCATTTGAATTTCCAAGTCCAAGTCCAAAAATAGAACCGTTAGCAAAAGCCAAGTAAGACTGAATTATTTGGAATCCAGAACCTTGGGCGTTTTTCCATGGATCTAAATAGGTAAAGAGTCGCTGAACTCTATACGGTTGAGCTAATAAAACAGGGATAACAACAGCAATTGAAGACAAGCCTGTGGCCCAAAAGAGTAGACGTGGGAAAGGGCTTAAGAAGCAGACAAAACCAATAATAACTAAGCATATTGTAAAAGTCCCAAAGTCTGGCTGAATAACAACGAGAACAAGCGGAAGAATTAAATTTGTAATATCCCAAGCTAATTCTTTGCGATTAAAAGAATTTAGTGGTCGATCAAACTTTTGAAAAAATCCAATAGCAGCTAAACCAATGGTGTATTTTAGCAATTCCCCAGGTTGAAAAGAAAACTGTCCAAGTGCGATCCAGCGATGAGCTCCCTTAATTTCTAAAGATAAGCCAGGAATAAAAGTACAAATTATTAATGCTGTGACCATCCAGTTAAAAACAGGGCCGTACTTTACCCAAAAACGAAACTTTGTTTTTGAAACAATAATGGCACCAACTAAAGAGATGCCAAGATAAATAAGTTGTCTGGTAAAATAGTAGGCTGAGTTCCCGTAAACTTCTTTGGCATAGATGTAGCTAGACGAATAAACCATAATCGCACCAATGACGACCAAGATGGTTAAAACTAAAATAAAAGGTGTCCTAAAACGGTCACTATCCCGAGAAAATAACTCCATAGTTAATTCTAGCTTGCGTGGTGCGGAAAAACAAAGAGTTTCAGATGGTTAGGCAAAAGATGCCGCCCAAAAAAGCCCCAAGAAGTCTTGGGGCGTGGGGGACACTAGAGTTGATAAATTAATTTTTTATAGTAATTACCGCGCTCTTCATAATCTCTAAAGAAGTCGGTCGATGGATTACCTGGAGAAAGCAAGATCGTATCACCAGTTCTCGACTTTTGATAAGCAAACAGAATTGATTCTTCAAACGATCCAACAATATAAGTTTGTGGGTGCTCACCAAGAGCTCTATTAAGACGCTCTTTACACTCCCCAACTAAAACCAAAACACGGCCGTGCTTAATAATATCATCAACGTAAGATTCAAACTCCATCTCTTCAATATCTTTTCCGCCAGCAATTAAAATAACTGGCTGCTTGAAACTTTCAAGACTAGAGATCATCTCTTCCATCGTTTCAGCTTTAGAGTCATTGTAGAAACTTACTCCATTTTTCTCCATCACAAATTCAAGGCGATGAGGGATTCCTGGGAATTTTTCAATACAAGTTTGAATCGCTTTATCTGAAACATCTAGCGCCTTACATGCTGTAATTGCGGCTAGAAGGTTTTCACGATTGTTTTGGCCAATAATTCTCATCTTGGTCACAACAAATTCAGAATGATGATTGATATTGCTATGAACCCTTCTATTATGGAAGTGAGTCCCTTGTACTTCATTCATCACACCAAGTTGAACGAATGAGCGTCTCGAGTACCAATAAGTTTGGCAGTTTGCATTTCTAAAGAATGCATTATTGGCCAAGCGATCAAAGTTAACAATTAATAAATCATCTGGAGATAGTGATTTTACAATACCAAGTTTTGTCTCAATATATTCACTAGCTGAATTAAATGTTTTGTCTGGGTATGATTCTGACAAGCCCGTAAAGACAACCATTCTTGGATGAAAGTTTTCAAGGCGCCTTAGCTGGTTGGCAGAAACTTCAACAACAACATAGTCAATTTCATCGCGGTTTGGGAGCATGGCAAATTCTATAAAGGCAGAATCATTTGTGCCGCCTATAAATACGTTTTTACCTTCTTGCTTAAGCGTAAACCCGATCATATG
>CAYGQW010000283.1:0-3384 GCA_964352175.1 uncultured Halobacteriovorax sp. | reverse complement strand
ATCAAAGACTTGCTGCTCAGGCTAATGCGATTCTTAGAAGCTAAGTCTATAATACGAATATAGATTTTAAAGAGTGGGGGGCTTTATTAGCCCCCTCTTTTTTACCTGCCTGGAGTTTTCGTGCAAAAAGAATTTCCTCATGATTTGTTAGCTGAAAAATCCCTTGTTGGATGTCTCATTATCGAAGGAACTGCTTTTGATGAGATCTCAGATCTTAAAATTATGCGCGAAGATTTCTATGATAGTCGATATGGGATGGTTTTTGATGCAATTGCTGATTTAGCGTCTAGTAATAAGCCAGTAGATTACGTCACAGTTTGCTCAAGACTAACTGAGAAGGGCTTCTTGGAGCCTGTTGGTGGTCAGCAATTTGTCACTGGTATTCTTGAAGACATGGCTTCATCGGCTAATATTTATCACTATGCTAAAACGGTTAGAGAAAAGAGCTCTTTAAGAAGAATTTTAAAGACCGCAATGCAAGTTTATGAACAAGGTATGAGTCATACTGGAGATGTTAGTGAATACCTTCAGGAAGTTGAGGGCAAGTTCTTTCAACTTACAAACGAAGCCAAGTCAGGCGGCATGGGTAAACTGAATGCCTTCTTAAAAAACAATTTAATTGAATTAGAAGATACATCAAGACCTGCGGGGGAAATCCAGGGATTGCCAACGGGATATAATCAACTCGACGGTCTTCTTTTGGGCATGCAACCTGGTCAGCTGATCATCCTGGCTGCCCGTCCTGCCATGGGAAAAACATCTTTGGCGCTTAATATTGCATCGAATTCCTGTGCAGCAACAGGGCTTCCTGTTGCAGTCTTTTCTTTGGAGATGTTAGCCAACGAGCTTTCTATGCGTCTGCTTACTTCAAGGGCAAAAGTTGATAGTAAGCGAGTGCGTAAAAAGGAATTTCTAGCGACTGATCTGCGCTCAATTGGTAACGCAGTTCAAGAGCTATCATCATTTCCAATCTATATCAATGATTCTGGCGGAACGACGATTCTCGATATTCAGAGTCAATGTCGTAAAATTAAAGCTGAGCAGGGGATTGGCCTCATTGTGATCGACTACCTTCAGCTGATGAGTCCAACAGATAAAAGACTTCCTCGTGAACAACAAATTTCAGAAATGTCTCGAGGTTTGAAAGCAATTGCAAAAGAATTAGAGTGCCCTGTTATCGCTCTGTCTCAGCTTAACCGCTCGGTAGAGTCACGTCCTAATAAACGTCCTAATATGTCAGATCTACGTGAATCTGGAGCGATTGAGCAGGATGCCGATATTGTGATGTTTGTTTATCGTGATGAGTATTACAATCCTGATACAACCAAAGAGCCTGGTGTGGCCGAAGTTATCATTGGTAAAAACCGTGCCGGTGAAACAGGGACAGCTAAGCTTGCTTGGGTCGGTGCATACACTAGCTTTGAAAACTTAGCGTTTGAGAGAGATGAAAGACGCTAATATCCAAGCTTTTATTTGTCGTGAAGATCGAGTCCTTCATTTAAAAAATGGCAGCTCGTCTTTTATTAGTGCTGAAAATTTTCCCGCTTGGTTTGAAAAACTTAACCAATATTCCATAAATCTAAAGCCAGATCAGCCTCGGCTTATTCATTTTTTGTATGAGGCCGGAGCCTTTATTCTGGGTAATAGTCCCCGCTCAATGCCTTTTTATGCCGTTGATACGACTTTTGAATCGGTTGAAGCTGCAGTGATTAGTAAGTCTGACTTAGAGTTAAAAAAAATAGATGGTCCAAACTTTGATGATTATCAAAAGCTCTACGAACAGGTACAAAAGCATTTGTATGCTGGTAATGCCTATCAAATTAATCTTACTTGTCCTTTTGATTATCAAGTTTCATATAAAGATGATCCTGCTTATTTTAATTCTTTTATGAACCAGCCTTCAACTGGCAGCTTTGCTCAGTCGATCTACTGGCCAGATGAAAACATGTCCTTTGTTTCAAATTCCCCTGAAACATTATGGACAGCCCGCCTTAAAAAAAATGAAATGTGGCGAATCGCTTCGATGCCAATCAAAGGAACTGCTAGTTCCGGCGAATGGGATAAGCTGGTTAATTCAAAAAAAGATGAAGCTGAGCTACTAATGATTACCGATCTAGTTAGAAATGATCTAAACCGATTGTCAGATGGGAGCGCTCAAGTTGATGCACTTAAAGAGAAACTTGAAGTTCATGGTTTAGTTCATCAGTTTAGTGAGGTTTCTGCTGAAGTGTCAGATCAAACGAGCATTGGCGATATTATGAGTAGCCTTTTTCCTGGTGGAAGCATTACCGGTGCACCAAAAAAGAGAGTAGGACAGCTTATCGATGAGATAGAAAAATCTCCTCGAGGATTTTACTGTGGCTCAACATTGTTTTGGGATGGAAGCGGTCTAAGTTGTTCGATCAATATTAGAAGTGGTGTTGTTGATTGGAATAAAAACAAGTTAAGACTTCATGCTGGAGGGGGAGTGACCGTTCAAAGCACTGCCGAAGATGAATGGAGTGAGCTAAACTCCAAGCTTAAAAGTATCGAAGATATTTTAACTAAAGCTTAGCTAAAAGCTTTGGAATCTCTTCTTCATCAAGCACAACAAATTGCCCCTGATCTTCATCGTAACGAAGCACTTCTGCTTCAGTGATATTAAACCACCAAGCATGAAGTCTTAGTCCGCGCTCTTTTATTGCTGTCGCAATAGCTGGATAGTTTGAAAGTCGTCTTATTTGTAAAATGGCATTAGCCTGTGAGGCTAGATCAAGTCTACTCCATTCACCTTTAGGTGGCTTGATTTGCTTCATCTCAGCTCCGATTCCAAGCCAAGAAGCCAAGTCACCTTCAAACTTCATATCATCCATAATCGCCGCCACAGCACCGCAATTAGAATGACCGCAAACGACAACGTCTTTTACTTGCAATTGGTTAACAGCGAACTCTACGGCCGCTCCAACGCTGCCACGAAAGGTACCGTATTCTGGAACTATATTTCCAACATTTCTAAGAACAAACATATCGCCCGGATCAGTTGAAGCGAATAGATTAGGAACAACGCGACTGTCTGAACAAGCAACAAGAAGTGTATCTGGACTTTGAAACGATGAAAGATCAGAGAAAAGCTTTGCGTATTCTTTACGTCTTGTTTTCCTAAAATCAAGTATTCCATTAAGTAGCTTTTTCATAAATCTAACTCCTTAGGCACTTTATCAGTGGTTCTGTAGAATCCTTGAAGATCAATAGGTTATATTGAATTTACCATAAGTTCTAATAAAATCTTACATGCGCTCAACAAAGAATGGCTTTGATTGACAGTGATGAAAATGGCCCGATATGCTTGAGTTGTCATTCATAAAAATGATTTCTCGGCATGGATATGTCTTTAAAACTACGATG
>CAYGQW010000282.1:0-3389 GCA_964352175.1 uncultured Halobacteriovorax sp. | reverse complement strand
CGAAAAGATTGGCCGTCAGGTTATTGATGCTATCGATGGGCTTGGACTCATTGTTAATTTTACCGGTCGTGTATTTTACTGGGCTTTTAAACCTCCTTTTCGATTGAAAATTGTTTTCGAACAGTTTTATTTTATTGGTAATAAATCACTATTGATTGTCGGTCTCTCTGGTGCATTTACCGGTATGGTGATGGCCTATCAAGTTTATTTTGGTTTTCAGCTAATCTCTGTTGATTCTCTGGTTGGACCAGTTGTGGCACTCTCTTTAGCTAAAGAACTTGCACCTGTTCTAACAGGACTTATTGTTTCTGGTCGAGCCGGCTCAGCTATGGCCGCTCAGATCGGATCCATGAAAGTGACCGAACAGGTTGATGCTTTGGAAGTGATGGGAATCAACGGTATCCAATACCTTGCCGTACCAAGAGTTATAGCCACTACTGTTTGTATGCCGATGCTATCAAGTTTATTTTTATTTATTGGAAATATAGGATCTTATATTGTTGGAACGAAGGCTTTGATGATTGATGAAGCCATGTACTTATCAAAGCTTGGTGAGTTCATGCATATGAGTGATTTTTATCAAGGATTTATAAAATCGATCTTTTTTGGTTTTATCGTTTCAGTGATTGGCACTTACTTTGGCTTTAGTGTGACTAAGGGAGCTGAAGGGGTAGGAAGGGGAACTAACCAAGCGGTTGTTTGGGGCATGATTTCAGTTCTCGTTTTAGATTATTTTTTAACGAGCTTTTTGGTGAAAATTTTATGATTGATCCAAATGATAGAGCAGTTGCAGTAAACAAAGTGACCAAAATTTTTGATGGGCACACGGTCTTAAATAATTTGGATTTCATCATTCCTAAAAATAAAATCGTAACTATTTTAGGATTTTCAGGAGCAGGAAAATCGACGCTGCTCAAACATATTTTGGGATTGATGCTTCCAACGCATGGCCATATTGAAGTGTTGGGGCAAGATTTAACCCTTTTAGATAAAGTTCAGTTACGCGAATTTAGAAGAAATTTTGGAATGCTTTTTCAGTACGCCGCATTATTTGATTCAATGTCCGCTATAGAAAATGTAACCTTTCCACTTAAAGAATTTACTAATATGACGCCGGAGCAAATGTACGATCATGCTAGTAAACTTTTAATTTCAGTCGATATCCAAGAAGTGGCTTTCAATAAACTCCCATCAGAACTGTCCGGTGGAATGAGAAAGCGTGTCGGTCTAGCCAGAGCATTGGCCCTCAGTCCCCATATTATGCTTTATGATGAACCGACGACAGGACTTGATCCAATTACGACAAAAATGGTCAACGAGCTTATCGTTGAAACCCAAAATAAAAATTTATCCCGAGGAATGACGTCGATTATTATTTCTCATGATGTAAGAGCCACATTGCAAATTTCGGACTATGTAGCGTTTCTCGACCGTGGTAATATTGTTGAGTATTTACCTGCTGCTGAGTTCGCCAAATCGAATAATGAATTGGTTCAGGAGTTTATTAACCTTTAGTGGTTAATTGTTAAGCAAGGATGCTTTAAAGTGAATGAGTTTAAAGTCGGCCTCATGGCCCTAGCGACGTTGGCTTCGATTGTCGTTATGTCATTTAAAATTACGTCAAACCAATCTGGTTTTGGTGAATATATTCCCTATAGAACGATTGTAGCTGATGCTTCAGGAATTTTTCCAAAAACACCAATTAAAGTTGCTGGTATTAATGCTGGTCGAATTAAAAATATCGAACTGACTGGCAACCAAGCACTAATTAACTTTGAAGTGCTGGAATCTATTAAGATTCCAGCGGACTCAAAACTTAAAATTAAAACTGTGGGCTTTCTTGGTGATAAATACTTAGAGATTTCTGTAGGTAAAGGTGACGACCGTTTAGAATCCATGGGCTTTCTTATCGCTGAGGAAGCTGGCGGGATGGAAAATCTTGTAAAAGATGCTTCTGATGTTCTTCAAGATGTAAAAGTCATTACAAAAAGTATTAAAGACTCACTGGCCCCAGAAGGCGAGAGGCCAGCGCTTAAGCGTATCATGGAAAATGTCGACGAGATGGTCCTCAATGCGCGAGACGCAACAGCCTCTCTTAAAAATCTCCTTACAGGCAATGAAGTAAAGCTTAATAAAATGATTGCTGATCTTGGAAAATTTTCAAATGAACTTGCTAATGAAACTAGTCAGCAGGATCCAGAAAGTTCTCTGAGGAAAGTTAAAAAGATTCTAGGTAATGTTGATGATATGACAATGGATCTTAAAAATCTTGTTGCTGATATTAAAGCTGGAAAAGGCACTGTTGGTAAGCTCTTAGTTGAAGAAGAGATTGCTGATGAAGTCAGTAATACTCTTGCTGGTGTCCAACGTTTGATGGGGCGAGTTGATGCTATACGAACTGAACTTGAACTCTTCACTGGAGCCAATTCTGATTATGGTAGTGAAAGTACAATTGGTTTAAAAATTTTTCCAGCTCCAGAACGCTTCTATTTGTTAGGGCTTGTGACCTCTGAAATAGGTCCAGACAAAGAAAGTACAATTATCTCAACTGTAAACGGTGTTCAGACAACTGAAAATCGCTTAGAGCGCGATCGTGAGACTTATCGCTTCAATATTCAAATTGGTCGTATTGTTGGGCCATGGACCTTTAGGGGAGGGATCATTGAAAGTAGCGGTGGAATGGGAATCGATTACGATATTAGAAGCTGGGGCACTAGGTTTAAATTAGAAGCTTTCGACTATCGAAAAGAAATTGGAATTAATTTAAGAGTCTCACTAGAACAGCAATTATGGAATGTATTCTATGCCCGTTTGGCGATGGAAGATTCGCTTGAAAATAATAGAAGTGGAACGTTAAGTGCGGGTCTTCGCTTTAATGATGAAGATTTACGCGGATTGATCGCATTCTTTATTAACTAGATGGTAAGTGTTGATGAGTGATAAAAGTGAGAGAAACTGGATAATACGGACAAGATCGATGCAGATCTTGGGGCCAGTCAGTATAGGTAAAGTTCACGAGCTTATCGAAAAGAACTCACTTCGAGCTGAAGATGAGCTAAGTTCAGGCAATGGATATTGGTTTGCTTTTCGAGAGGCTGAGCTGGTTGAGAAGTATGTCGTCAATCAGGAGCCTCAGGGGTTCAATCCTATTACAGAAGCTAATACAGTTGTTGCTAGGTCGAATACCAAAGTAGATTCACCAAAAGAGAGAAGAGCTGAAGAAGAAGAAGTAGCACCATCATTAGAAGATTTAGAATACCCAGATATGGCAGATACAGGATTAGGTTTAGATGATTTGCCAGATGAAACTCAGCACGAAGAAGATCGCGATGATATGACTTTAGTGCTTGGCAATAATACTAAAGAAGATTAAAAATCAGTGTCTAAGG
>CAYGQW010000281.1:0-3412 GCA_964352175.1 uncultured Halobacteriovorax sp. | reverse complement strand
GAGAATTCATGCAGCAATATTTAGATCTTATGAGGCACGTCCTAGAAAATGGTTCTGATAAAAATGATCGCACAGGAACTGGCACTCGATCCGTATTTGGTTATCAAGCCCGATATAATTTGGCCGAAGGCTTTCCACTGGTAACAACAAAAAAATGTCACCTTAGGTCGATCATCGTTGAGCTTTTATGGTTTTTAAAAGGTGAAACTAATATTCAATTCTTAAAAGATAACCGTGTTTCTATATGGGATGAATGGGCCGATGAAAAAGGTGATTTAGGCCCAGTCTATGGCTATCAATGGCGCCACTGGAAAACACCAGATGGGCGAGAGGTAGATCAGATTAAACAACTGGTTGAAGGTTTAAAAAATAACCCTGATTCAAGAAGACATATTGTGACGGCGTGGAATCCTGCCGACGTTGATAAAATGGCGCTTCCGCCTTGCCACTCGTTCATGCAGTTTTATGTCGCTAATAATAAACTTTCTTGTCAGCTGTATCAGCGCTCGGCCGATATCTTTTTAGGAGTGCCGTTTAATATTGCATCATACGCTTTACTGACAATGATGATTGCTCAAGTTTGTGATTTTGAACTTGGTGATTTTGTTCACACTATGGGTGACGCCCATCTTTATTCGAATCACTTTGAGCAAGCGAAACTTCAGCTTTCTCGTGAGCCTCGTCCTCTTCCACAAATGAAGATTAATCCAGAGATTAAAGACCTCTTTGAGTTTAGTTTTGAAGACTTTGAATTAGCTGGCTACGACCCGCACCCACATATCAAGGGGAAAGTTGCCGTATGATCGTCTCTATCATTGCCGCCATTGGAAAAAATGGCGAGCTTGGTTTTCAAGGTAAGATCCCTTGGCATATCCCAGCTGACTTTAAACATTTTAAAGAAACTACTCTTGGTCATCACTTGATCATGGGTCGTAAAACTTTTGAAAGTATTGGTAATCCTCTTCCGGGAAGAAAGACGATTGTTCTTACTCGTGGTCACCATAAGATTGAAGGTGTTGATTGTGTTTCGGCCGTTTCAAAAGCATTAGAGCTCTGTGGTCAAAGAGGCGAGGATGAAGTCTTCATTGCTGGCGGTGGTGAGATCTACAATCTTTTTCTTCCTCATGCTCAACGACTTTATATTAGTGAAGTTGATTATGAAGGGGAAGCCGATGCTGTCTTTCCTAAAATTAATCTCGATCATTGGCATGAAGTTAGTTCTGATCGTTTTGATCCAACCGAGAAGAGTCCCGGTTGGTGTTTAAAAAAGTTTGAATTATCTGTTAAATGAAGCTGTAGTGCTTTGTGAACTTAGGTTTGGATTTATACTTGGTTCATAATCTTGAGCATAAATATATATAGGATTTGGTGACTGGTTTTTAGACGGTGTAAACAATTTGATCAATAAAATCCTTAGAGTTCGATCCTATATGGATGAATTTCTTCTAACTCTAGCTCGACAAGTATCTGAGCAGCAGGCATCAGCTCCAAGATTTCTTTCAAAATTAAAACTAGCTCTTTGACTTGAATTACATTCGTGATTTGTTCCCCAGTTGGTCGAACTTGTTCCCCAGTCACGGTAGCCATTTTGGTTATACAACCTCAAAGCACAAGTAGCATTATCTTGTCTCACTCTAGCATTTTCATAACTGGCACCACGCTGAGCTCTTGTACGGTCTCTTTTAGCGGATGAAGTCTCCTGTGACCTGACGATTGGACTAATGTCAGAACAAAGACCTCTTGAGCCTGTATGGAGTGTGGGATGGATTCCAAATGGACCTCTTCCTCCCATCCCAATATTATCAGCACCACGGCCAAAGGTAGATTCACCATTAGAAATGCAAAGAAAGTGCTGTAATAGTTGATCGTTGTTACTGACACCAATACTAAGGCCTGAGTTATCTCGTTTAATTGTTTGGGTGCAGACTCCGGCATCTTTAAGCGCTCTAGCAATTGCTTTAGCGCGAATAATATTGGAATCATCTGATCTTAGTCGATTAAACTCTCTAGCTGTAAAGCGTATTTGATCGAAACATTGTTGCGGAATGACTCCAAATTCATTTGATCTGATGACTGCACTTGAAAGCAGTTGTTGGTTGTAGCGATCTTCATTAAAAGTCGCACCGTTTTCTCTAAGTCTGGCGATTAATTCATTAAGCTGAATTGGTTCTATTTGTTGTGAATGTTGCTCTCCAGTTATTTCATCTAAACATGTCACAGTAGAAAGCCAATCACTTCGAGTTACGGTACATGACACGTTATTAAAGTCGCTAGTATCAGAGCTAGACTCTCCAAGCCCAAAGGCTTGAACTGAAAACGAAAATAAAATAAGTAGAATAACCTGCTTCATAGACTTATTTTATCTATCTTTTGAAAATAAAAGAAGCGGTAAAAACGTATCTTACTCAACATCTCGTTTTTACGTACTTTGAGCTTCAATCGTTATGACTCCGCCGGCTTATTTTGATGGCGATGATGGTTTGGCTTTTTTCCCCGGTAATTATTTCGGCGATAATTATTGTTTCTAGGCCCATGGCCTGTTCTATAGCCTTGGCTATGTTGCTCAATTGTAAATGCTCTACGATTCCATGGATTGAGGAAGATTAAAAAGAAAATTAGAGTGCCACCAAATTCAATGAGTTCACCTCTTTTTGGTGATGGATTGATTTCTACTAATATGAAGAGCAGCAGATACGCAATGACATGTCTACCTCTAGGAATTGGAATTGCAAATTTTTGAACTAGCTTCATCACAGGTCTATATCTTCTAGCAAGGGTAGGTAATAGTAGACAATAAAGAGCGATAATTACCCCAAGAGTTACGCCAAAGATCATTTTGTTGATTTTTTTGCCACCGACGACAAGGTTGTGAAGGTTTGTTTCACCTTGGGCATTATGAGTTTGAAAAAAATCAGAACTTTGGACATTAAGAAGCCTTTGTCCCCATGAAATCTCCTCACCTGCACCAAAAATAAATATGGTCGAAAAGAGAAGTAGCATAGCTAGGAAGAACTTAGGTCGTTTTCCTTGTAAGGTTGTAAATCGCTTGACACAAAGCCCTGCTGACAAAAGGAGCCATAAGACTGTTAGCCATTCGACGAGTCCATCTTCGACAACAAATACAGACTCAAAGTAAGTATTATTTGTATGAGCAAAATAAAGACCAAAAAGTACAAACTGGAGCAAAATTGCATAAAAAAAGCTTTCTACTCGAGTCGGTTTTAAGTTAATTTTCATTACGGTTCCTATAATTTAGAAATTTCATTTTTAAATTCTTTAATTTTTGCATCCCAAGCAGCGTCAATTTTACTTTTTTTGATATTAAGTTCATTGATTTTGTCGACAAAAGGCTTTGTATCTAAGGCTTTTTTTGTAATTGCAATTTCGATTTTATATTCTAACTCTAATCTTT
>CAYGQW010000280.1:0-3453 GCA_964352175.1 uncultured Halobacteriovorax sp. | reverse complement strand
TTAATACTGGAACTCGAATAGCAAAAGTAGCACAAAGAACCGGTCAAAAAGAATTTTCAGAAAACATTAAAAGCCTATATTCAAATAAATGCTGCATTCCCGGTTGTAGCGTAGAAGATGTCAATTTCTTAATAGGAGCACATATAGATCGCTGGAGTGACAATGAAAATTTAAGGGGTCACTTAGGTAACGGTCTATGCTTATGCTTAATGCACGATAAGGCTTTTGAAATTGGTGTATTTACGTTGGATACAAGTAAAAGAGTATATATAAATCCTAACTATCAAAAAAATAAGGTTTTGAAAACTTTATCATTAGTCCATGGTGAAAAAATAAATGAGTCAGAAATTGAAATTCTTCCAAGTGCATTACAAGCTCACCATAAGCGTGTTTCTATTTTGATTACTGAATAATTTTTAAAGTAACAATAATTAAAAGGAAATATTATGATTATAGAAGATATATGGCATAAAAAATCGGTTTACTTGACTTCATTTTGGGGATGGTCTCCTGAAACATGGGGAAGTGTCGGTTTTAGTAATGAAGCACGAAGAGATACAATAATTAAAGAAACAACCGACCCATTCATAATGTTGGTATATGTAACAAAGAAAGCTCCTAACAATGACAATGATATTAAAGGTAAGATTGTTGGATTTTATTTAGTTTCACATCAAAAGGGGCATAGAGATGAGTTTATAAAGTCTGATCGACATAATTTTTATCCTGAAAAATGGCAATATGGTTTAAAAGCTATTAAGGCATATAGCTTTCTTCCTGAATACAGATTAGATATTGATGAGTTCGATTCAACTATTAAAAACCGTGCTCAAGCTCTCTCGCAATGGTCAGAGGAAATTAATAATCAAAAAGTAAATGCTTTGCTAAAATTGCCTTATATAGAGGTAGAAGTATACCAAGGCGATCCCATTGCATCAGACATGGTCTACAGCCCTATTAATAATAAGAAAAAACATAAAGTTCGCGGAGGGGCGCCTAATTACTCTGGTTACTACGTAAATGGTGAGCCCATTGATTCAGAAAAAGAGTTGTATGTGCTAGAACTTACAGGAAATAACCTTGATACTTTGCATGGGAAATCGCTTGGTGAAAAAAATATATACAAAATTGGACTATCTATGAGTCCTAAAACAAGACTGAATTCATTTAATAAGAGTATACCTGGTGATGGTTTTGAGTGGTGCTTATCAAGATCCACTAGAGTTGATGGCGACGAACCTTATAAAGGGTTTCGTATGGCAGAATTTGGTGAAAATGCTATGAAAGACTACTTAGGAGAACACGGAGAATGGATTAGCGGTGAATTTTATGCCGCTAAAGGTGAGGCAATGGATGTCGCATGGAGCCTAGGTCGTGAAGCAGCGCGATCATATAAACAGTAAAACAAATTAAACAATGGGTAAACAGAATATAAACTAATTATCTGGGACAGCCCCTATATTTAATAATCAAACTTTATTTATAAAATTCACGCCCGAACTTTGAAGCATTTCAACAAAGCCTGTGATATTGTCTGCCCCCTTTGAATCCCTAGTAAAAGAGAAATGCACACGTTCGCGTGCTCTTGATAAAGCAACAAAAAAAACATTCACATCATCATCATTCCCCCAAAAGGAATCATCGTTAAATTCGACAAAGATAACAGTGTGATACTCTAATCCTTTGCTTTTATGGATCGTCATTAAGCGAACGGACCCTGCACCTTCGATGTCTGAAATGCACCCAGACCAATTAGTCGAACCTTCTCTGCATTCTTCGAAGAAAGCTCTAAAGCCATTAATCACCGTGTCCAAGCGTTTACCGCCTACATATTCACGATAAGTACGTTGTAACTCTCCTTTGGAAACGATGCTCAATACGAGATCGGAAATTTCCTGCCCTCCAATTTCGGCGGGGTCTCTACCGGCAATCAAGTCTTTCAATTGAGAGGTCAAATCCCTGACACCAAAGAGTGCTTTGCTATGCCCTTGATCACTGTTGAGATCTGCTCCGCGGACATCTGCAATAGTGTTGCGACACTCTTGAAAGGGTTGTCCAACTCTCACATCTACAGCGAGCTTCAATGCGGATATCAAAAATATATATGCCTTTTCTTTCACTAAGTCTTGGATCGCAATCCCTGCAACTTGCCTTGCCTCGTTCCTCAATTTCAAACCTTGGCTTTGGAAGTAAGGCTTAATTCGATCTTCGACATCGTCAATTTTGAGTCTCGCCAAAATGACAAAATCCGCTGGCTTTAGATCAGGATCATCTTCAAGTTCCTTCGCAACATACTTAGCAATAAACTCACCCTCAGCCTGCCTTGTGTCAAACACCCAGCCTTCAACGGCATTTTCCGGTACTGGCTCATCTTGTCGGGCGCATTCAGTTGGAATAAATTCACCATCAAAGGTTTCAGTTAAATCATTGATCAGCTGCACAACTCTGGAATTTGATCGAAAATTAAAAAGCAATCTTTTGTCTGTTGCGTGAAAATCTACTTCGAACTGGTCAAAAATGTCAGCTTTGGCCCCAGCCCAACGCATTATAGCTTGGTTTGAGTCTCCAACTGCGGTAACTACGGCGTCCGAGTCTAAAAAGGCTTCTTTCACCAGCTCATACTGGGGTTGAGTAACGTCTTGAAATTCATCCATAAATACATGCGAATACGTACGCCGCAAAGCTGACAAGATAATTTCATGGCCCTGAAGTATCTGCATAGCTAAGAGCCTGATCATATCAAAAGTTAGGCATGAGGGAGTTGCAGTGATCTGATCACGCCACCAAAGATACTGGATTTGTTGTTCTAAAGTCGTGGCGTCTTCTAAGGATATACTAGGAATGGAACTCTGTGTGATTCTTTCAAGCTGCTTGTTATTCTTTGATCTGATCCTGGGATAATCATCACTATATCTGTTACCAAAATCTGCCCAGACATCCTTTTTTGGAAAAATGACTCTGTAGTCGGGAGATGGACGCAGCTGAGAAGGAAGAGCTTCCAAGAACTGGTCCACTATTCTCTTGGCAAAGGCATCCAGGGTTAAAGATTCAAATCTGTTAGCTTGGGCCGCATCACAGCGATCCGACACCCGCTCCTGTAGATTTCGCGCAGCGTCAACTTTGAATGAAATTGCTAGTATACGGCGTGGGGGTTGACACAGCCCTGTAGAGAGAAGGTAAGTGGCTCGTTGAGCCAAAAGCTCTGTCTTCCCAGCTCCCGGACCAGCCAACACAGATATCGAAGAATCCGACCGAACAATCTCAAGCGCAGTACCCTCTAAGTGTATCTGTGGCGACGATTTCCAGTCGTCTGGCAACACATACGTCATACTTCAGCCTCTTCTGTTGCCGCAGCCGAAGCCGTCAACGGAGGTGGTGGTGGTGGTACTAAAACTGCTTTTGCGGCATCGATCAATGCTTTGAGTGGCTCAGGGCAATTAGTTTTGATTGCTT
>CAYGQW010000279.1:0-3482 GCA_964352175.1 uncultured Halobacteriovorax sp. | reverse complement strand
AAATATCATCCTCTTTATGGCGAATTTCAATCTGTCCGCCATGGACCTGAGAAGGGTCGATAGTCAGGCTAAGTGAGAAGGCTAAAAGTCTAGAGCCATCATCATGCCAGATCCCCTCGTCATCATCGGGTCCCTGTCTTAAAGCCAAGATATGCTCAATATGCTCGAAGGAGACAACTTCTAAAAGCTTTTGATGAATGATTCCATCTTTTGAAAGCCAGCGTTTGGCCATATCGTCGAGTTCTTCCCACTTCTCAAGTTGAATGAGCTTTTTAACTTCTTCATCAAGAAATAAAGTCTGAATAATATGTCCCTTGGGTAATTGCATGATCGCAGTTTATAATAAAATTAATGAAAAAACTGTTATTAGTTATATCTCTATTTGGAATCTCATTGGCTTTTGGTTTGCTTTTTTTTGAAAGCTTTGCCCCAAGCACAACTAGCTCGAAAAAAAATATCGTAACGACGAACTACTTCGCTAAGCCCCCTTCGCAAAAAAATAACGTGATTAAAAAGTCTAAGCTTAAGGCTCCACCTAAAGAGGGTTATGAGCTGGATGATTATAGAAAAGATTTAAATGAGTTTATCGATAAGAAGGCTAGAGAAGTAGACAGCTTGTGTAAGAAAAAATTTACAGAATTGGATCTGGGTAAGGAATATCTAGATCCAAGCTCATCAATTTTAAAAGATGACAGAGTACAGGAAAAAATTATCAGTTTTATAATTGATTTAAATAATACTTCATCAGATGGGTACATTGCAGATTATAGTATTGAAAAAATTATGACATTTGATGATTGGGATCCTCTAGAAATTAAAATGAAGATGTCTCAATCTGTAGTTTGCCTAGATGTAGATTATACAAACTTAACTCATTCATTGATTAACAGTTTAAAAAAAATAGAGATTGATAAAGAAAAGATAATTGATAGAACAAGATTATTAGTATTTGCTAGCATGCTATTTGCAGGGAATAGGGAACCAATTGAATATAAGTTTTATTCGATGGAGATTTTGTTTGGACTTTTAGATAACGAATTAATTGATAGAAAAAATGCAGAAGAGCTAACCTTCCTGAGAGAACAAGTCATTCGAACAGTTCAAAATTTTGAGAACGACTTTAGTGAAAAAAATGACAAACGAACTAATCAAGAAATTCTACGTGCTTACGCAGATTCGAATAATGATATTGGTCAGCGTATCAATGAAATAATTGAAAACATTACCAATGAGCTACCGGAAGATACTTGGAGAGAGCAATGATAGATATTAAGAACTCATTTTCTAGTTATCCTGTTGCATTTGGAGGAGCTTCTCTTTCGGGAGAAGGTGGTGGCTATGGCTTTGGTTCTAAAAATGAGGTGGATGCTATTAACCTTGTGAAAAATGCTTATGAATTAGGTTTTAGAGTTTTTGATACTGCGCCCATCTATGGATTCGGCACATCAGAGATTCGACTTGGCAAAGCAATCAAAGAAATAAGGGATGATATTTTTGTTGTTACAAAATGCGGGATTGATTGGGATCAAAAAAAGAATGTAGCGATTCGCAATGACCCTAAGACAACTCTTAGAATGTTAGAAGAAAGTTTAAAACGACTCAATGATGATATCATCGATTTATATATGGTTCATTGGCCTGATCAAAATGTGGATATAAGAAAGACTTTAGATGTTTTAACCAAGGCACAGGCCCAAAACAAAATTCGCTATATAGGCTTATGTAATACGAATCTGCAGGAACTTGCTTTGGCAAAAGAAGTAGCCAAAATTGATGTTGTACAAAACCAATTCAATATTTTTGAAAACTCTGCAAAAGAAATGTTTCCACAACTCAGTAGCGAAAATATTAAGTTTATGTCTTGGGGAACTTTAGACAAGGGTATTATTACAGGTTCTGTTAATAACAAAAGAACCTTTGATGAACATGACGTGAGGAGCTCTGAAACACCATGGTGGAATGATGAGATAAACCTTCCCAAGATCAACCAAATGGAAAAGATCCTACCTTTTCTTGAAGACAATGGTCACACCGGACTTGAGCTCGCCTTGAGCTATAATATGAGCTCTTTTAGACGTGATCAGGTTAAGGGGCTGTGCTTATGTGGGGCTAAAACGACAGATCAGTTAAAACTTCTTCAAAATGCAATCAATAACTCAATCAGTAATGAGCTTTTAGACCAACTTGAAAGAGAATTCCTGTAATTTTTGCATAGATATCGAAATCAGTTCAACTTAGACGTATAAATCTATCCAAATCGGCATTAGGGGGATTCTTGAAAGCTTTATTAGCAAGCTTAATACTTTTATGTGGAGCAAATGTTTTTGCTCTAACTGATCGCGAGGCGGTTGAGCTTGGTATGACCCCAATTGAAAATCTTTCGTTATCTAATAAAGGTAATGGTTTTTCTCCAAATTTAGATGATGTTTTTGAAAAAGCTGAAGTTGTTGTCGTAATTGATAAATCTAGAAGATCAATTAAAAACGCTCAAGGTCAAACGGCAACAGTTTATATTGGAGGCTCTTTTTATTCTATCTATGACGTTTCTACAGGAACTGAGGAAGTGAAGACCACAACTTCAGGCCGTCAATATATAGCAACAACTCCTGTTGGTATTTATCGACCTATTAGAGCTTATACGGACTATATGTCACGAACATTTTTAGGGTCTCCTATGACTTGGGCCGTTTTCTTTAACGGTGGTATTGCACTTCATTCAACGACTCGCTCACAGTACTCAAGACTTGGCACGAGGGCTAGTGGTGGTTGCGTGAGAATGAAATTAGAAGAAGCTGAAGAAGTAAATCAAATGATAGTTACTCGTGGTGAGCCAAATATGCGTACGGTTGATCAATCTGAGATGATTGATGACGTGTTATTAAAACGTATTCTTTATATCAATAGGGAAAAATTTCCAAAAGTTAATGTTAAAACTGGCGAGCATCAAGTTGAAAAGATTTGGACTTATGACTCGCTCATAGTAGTCGTTGGTGTTTAACCTTTAAGAATTGGCAGTATTTCCTTAACACCAGAAACAATCATCTCTATTGAAATCGATAAGAGAATCAAACCCATGATTCTGGTCATGACATTTAAACCAATTTTACCAAGCCTGTTTCCAATTTTGCGACTATTTCTCAAAATAAGATTTACAATAATGGCAACAATGATGATCACCAGGATAGCACCAACCCATTGACTGATATGATCAAAATTCTTGGACTGAATAATCGAAGTAGAAATGGTGCCAGGACCTGAAAGTAAAGGTATTGCTAGAGGCACAATCCCAATTTCGGCGGTTTCTTCTGCATCATCAATTTCATCGGGATTCATTTTAGAATGAGCATGTTGGGCACTAATCATTGAGAAGGCCATACTAAAGATCAAAATTCCGCCACCAATTGTGAATGAAGCGACAGATATACCAAAGAACGCCAATACTTTTTGACCAATGAGTAAGCTTATAATAATCGTGATCGCTA
>CAYGQW010000278.1:0-3559 GCA_964352175.1 uncultured Halobacteriovorax sp. | reverse complement strand
AACTTGGCGCCGTTATGGGTGTTGAGTCTGAAGAAGTTGATTGGGAAAAACCAGGTCTTAAAGTTGTTTTAGTAGTCGGTCTTAACGGACAAGGTAAAACAACTTTTTCTGGTAAACTTTCAAATTTTCTTCGCACAAAAAAGAAAAAAGAGTCACTTCTTGTTCCTGCCGATACATTTCGTCCAGCGGCTAAAGATCAGCTGATCACTTTGGCCAAGCAAATTGATGTCGATTGGTTTGATTCAGATCTAGGTATGCATCCAAAAGACATTGCTCTTGCTGCCATTGCTGAAGCTAAAAAATTACATAAAGACGTTTTAATTATCGATACGGCCGGTCGTCTTCACGTCGACGAAGCACTTATGCTTCAAATTAAAGAAGTTAAAGAAGCGATCAAAGGTGAAAACCCTGAAGTTCTTTTAGTCGCTGACGCTATGACCGGACAAGAAGCCGTTAACGTGGCTAAAAGTTTTCATGAAACGATTGGGCTAACTGGTGTTGTCCTGTCAAAAATGGACTCTGATGCAAGAGGTGGTGCCGCGCTTTCTATCCGTCACGTAACAGGTGTTCCTATCCGCTTCATATCAATGGGCGAGAAGATGAAGGACTTGGAGTTATTCCATCCTGATCGTCTAGCCAGCCGTATTCTCGATATGGGTGACGTTGTTTCATTAGTTGAGAAGGCGCAAGAAAATATCGATGAAAAAGAAGCCGAAAAAATGATGAAGAACCTTGAAAAAGGTAAATTTACCGTCGACGATTTCATGAAGCAAATGGATATGATCGGAAAGCTTGGTAGTATGTCTGGTATTTTAAAAATGATTCCAGGCATGGGTGGCATGCTTAGACAAGTGGGGGATTTGTCTCCTGCTGAAGATGAAATGAAACGTATGCGAGTGATTATCAATTCGATGACCAAGCAAGAACGTGAAGATTATAAAGTTGTTAAAGAATCTCGAATTAAAAGAATTGCAGCTGGTTCGGGTAATACTGAAACTGCGGTCAAAGACTTTATTGCTAAGTTTCGTCAGATGGAAAAAATGATGGGCGGAATGATGCAAATGATGAAAGGTGGCGGGATGCCTGGTATGCCTGGGATGCCGGGAATGCCAGGAGGCGGTGCGCCAGGCTTTCGTCAGCAGCCTGGAATGGGTAAAAAGCCGAAAAAAGGTAAAGGTAAGGGCCCATGGGGCGGTGGTTTCTTTAAATAGCCTTTTCAAATTGACTGATTGTGGCGCATAGATTAGATTCCCGAAGCTGTTGTTAATATGTTGAAAATCCGATTTAGGAGTTAAGTTTCATGGTAACTATTCGTTTAGCCCGCGGTGGCCGTACACATCAACCTCTTTATACTATTGTCGCTACTGATTCACGTAGTGCACGTAATGGTCGCTTCCTTGAACGCATGGGTAACTACGATCCATCTCAAGAAGAAGGAAAGACTCTAACTAGCGTAAAAGCTGAAGCGATTGCTGCTTGGGTAGCAAAAGGCGCAACTATGTCAGATACAGTTAGAACACTTCTTAAGCGCAATAATATCGCTCTTAAATAAGTTTATACTCCTGTCGCTGTTGATACTGTTGCTATTATTTAGGAGTTAGAAATGAGTGAATTAAAAGATTTAATTACATACGTAAGTAAGGCACTTGTTGATATGCCAGAAAATGTAGAAGTTAATGAAATCGTAGGAGAACAAACCACTGTGATCGAGCTCAAAGTTGATAAGACTGATCTTGGTAAAGTTATTGGCAAACAAGGCCGCACAGCTCGTGCCCTTAGAACCATACTTAATGCAGCTTCAACCAAACTTAAGAAGCGCTCGGTCCTAGAGATCATTGAGTAGCATTAAAAGCCAAAAACGTTCTATACTATAGAAAACTATTTGAGGGCCCTCTGAAAAGAGGGCTTTTTTTATGATTAAGTCTTGGGAAGAATTTAAGGTTCTGCATGATCAGTTTGCCCTTGGGCATCTTGATACAGAAACGCCTTGTCCTCTTACTCAAAACTTAAGTCATGAAGCCAATAACGATCCCGCCAAGGCTTGGCAGAGTATCTTTAATGTTGATTTTAAGATGCTTGAAAAACTTAATGAATATTCGCCTCAAATCGAAGCTCTTTCTAAACAAGTGAGAGCAACACTCGATCAAGGTGGCCGAATTTTTTTGGCCGGATGTGGTGCTACTGGAAGATTATCATTATCGCTAGAAGCAATCTGGCGATTAATAAATAAGAACGATCAGGTTATCAGTTTTATGGCCGGCGGGGACTCTGCTCTAATTCGCGCCATTGAACGCTTCGAAGACTATCCAGACCTAGGTGCTAGGCAATTAAAAGAGTTAGGGTTTACCAATCAAGATTTATTAATTGCAAGTTCAGAAGGGGGAGAAACCCCCTTTGTGATTGGGGCTGCCATAGAAGCTGCTAATATAGGCGGAAAATCTTGGTTTAATTATTGTAATCCAAATTCACAGCTGATGCTTTTAAAGCGCTGTGAAACTATTTTAAATGATAAACGAATTCAAAAAATTTCTTTTGTTCTTGGACCTCAAGCCTTATCGGGCAGTACTCGCATGCAAGCTTCAACTGCATTGATGCTTGTTGGTGGTTTAGCCTTATTTTTTAACGAAGACTCAAAGTCAGCTTTAAAAGAAATCACATCTAAGCTTGCAGATGATTTGAAACAATTAAATCTTGATGAGTGGGCGAATCTTTCTAAAAAAGAAGCTGCATTGATTAGTTGCAACCAATGCGTTTCTTATATCACGCCTGATGATTATGGAATTTGCGTCCTAACAGACACAACCGAGCGTGGACCAACATTTTCAATGACGCCATTTGAGCATGTTCATGAAGCCCTTGATAAACCTTCTCTTAATTATATGGCGGTGGAGAGTGCAACAGATACTGCTGACGCTTTTTATAAAATACTTGGTCATCAACCAAGAACACTGGATTGGGCCGAACTAGATGGCCGTGCTAATGATTCAAGATTAAATGGTTTTGAGTTAACTAAGTCCCGCTTGAATTCTAGAAATATCAATTCCACATTTGCAGTTTTAACAGCTGGTAATGATGGATTTAGTCTTGAAATTGATGGTGAGATTGCTAATACTTGTTGCTCACAGTCCCACTTACTTTATAAGCATCTTTTATTAAAGATGATTCTTAATACTCACTCAACGGTTCTGATGGGTAGGTTAGGACGTTATGAAGACAACGTAATGACATGGGTCAGGCCATCTAATCTCAAGCTTATTGATAGAACATTACGATATAGTGCCTATCTATTAAGTAGAAGGAGTATAAAGGTTGACCAAAATGCTTTGGGTGAAAAACTCTTTCTAATGCTGCCTTCAGCGCAATTAGACGAACCAATCGTGATGAGATTAGTTCAATCTTTCAGTTCAGATGTTAGATAATATTATATGACCATTTGAGTTCAGCGTCCTAGAGTTTCCTATCAAGAAATTGTTTATTTCCATGGAAGAGGAGACTAGATGAAAAATTTAAGCCTATTGGGCCTATTGTTATGCCTTGAAGCCCAAGCTGTTCAAACAAT
>CAYGQW010000277.1:0-3564 GCA_964352175.1 uncultured Halobacteriovorax sp. | reverse complement strand
AAAATTCTTTTTAAGGTGTACGACTTTCCACTAGTGGCCGGAGGTGGACAGCCTGGATTTATTGCTAAAGATTCAATGCTTTCAAATAATCAATTATGGAAGCAAATTCAAACCGTAAAAGAAAGTAAAACGGAAGATCAAAATCGAATAGCAAAAATGGAAATCGAATATTGGAGTCGCTGGAATACACCAATTCAAGTTCTAGTTTTTGTTTTCTTAGGCTTTGGCTTGGGGATAAAAAAGGGTAGAGGGAAAGCTAAAAATACTTCGGTACTAGGACTGATGGTTTTAATTCTTTACTATGCTGCTTTCTTTAGCGGTGTCAGTTTAGCGCAAAAGGGCATCGTTCCATCTTGGTTTGTAGTTTTTATGCCAAGTATTCTGGCTCTGGGTTTTGGAATTCGCTCTTATCAAAAATTAGATTGGGCCAGCTAGCTGCTAATCCTTTTGATTATTAAAAGTCTTAGAGTTCACAACACTTCCATCATCTTTATATATAAATAATGGGTAGAAGTGATCTTTGGCGTTTTCTTGAGGAAATACCAAGCTCTTAACACCGGATCTTGATGAAATAGATAGAAGCTTATTATTCAAGAAAATCTTTGTTGCATTAAAGTTTCCAAGAAAGAAAAGTACTTCTTCGCCTGTAACAAAAAGTTTTTGATCTTTCTTTAAAATAAATTTTTTGATTTCACCATCATCAACTTGATAGGTAAGCCAAGTATCTCCATTTACCGCATTGATAAATACATTTTGCTTGCCTTCGTCAGTATCAGCTTTGAAGTTACTTGGTAACCACTCATCTAGTTGTTCTTCAGAGGCTGAACTATCAAAGCCATAAAGTGAACCGGAAATAGGTCGAAGTTGAACTTTCTCTTTTTCTTTCTCTGAATCAGTTTCTTCTTTTTTAACTACTTCTTTTACTATTTTAGGAACTTCAGTTGGAATTGGAGTCGGCTGAATGATTACTTCTGGAGTTGGTGCAATTGTTGGTGTAGCTTCCGTTTTTAAAGGTGTGTTGTTTGATAGAACAACTGGAGTGATTGTTTCATCTTCGTCATCCACAATATCTTCTTCAACTTGAGCGATATCTGCTTCATCAGTTGGCACTTCTTTGTTCTTGTCTGAACCACTTGTAATTAAGAAAACAAAAATAATAACGACGGTAACAACACCCAGCATTTTTATGATGAGTTGATTATTTTCCTTAGTTTCTTGTTCTTTACTCTCTTCAATTTTCTCTAGAACTCTTTTGGGTTTATCTAAAGCATCATAATTAGCTTGAAGAATATTTAGACACTCGCTTTCATTGAGCCCTAAAAGTTTTGAGCATGATTTAACGTAACCTCGAACGTAAGCTTGATTCGGAAGCTTAGAAAAATTATTTGCTTCCAGAGCTTCAAGATTTGTAGAAGAAATTTTCGTATGTTGAGCAACTATTTTTACCGATACGTTTTTCTTTTCCCTGGCATCCCGAATGATCTTTCCGATCATTGGTGCTTGGATAGATTCTTCTTTTATTTCATCACTCATATAGATTCCCGGGTCAGAAGCTAGCGCCCTGAAAGGTTTGTGGTTTTGTGTTTTCACTATTTCTAAGCTTATCCATTTCCATGCGAGCTTTTTGTAAATAGTCTTCTTCTCTTAAATTGCTAGATTTTTTAAGTTTTGAAAGTTCTTGAGATGCCATCGGAAAATAAGCAGTTCTTGAGAACTTTTCCATAATCATTTCGAGCTTTTCTTGTGCTTCTCCGTAACGACCTAACTTCATCAACACTATTGCTTGTGAAAAATGTGGAGCAGGTTCTTCATAGCACTGACCTTTACTGGCATCTTGGTAACTACGTAGTGCTGACTTCCAGTCTTGTACTTTTTCATCCATTTTTCCACTTAAGAAATAAGCAGGGCAATAGCCTTTATTTTCATTGATAGATTTTGCAAGGAGTTCTCTCGCTTCTCTAACTAGTCCCTGTTTTTCTTTGATAATGGCCATATTGTAATAAGTTCTAAATTGATAGGCGTAGATCAAATCTTTTGTGACAATTTGGTACTGCTCTAAAGCCAATTGAATTCTTCCTTGAGCATAATAAATGCCAGCAAGATTTACTCTTGCATCAGAATTTTTTTCATCTTTATCAATTGCATCCATTAAAAAATTGATCGCCGTAGAAACTTCGCCTTTGAAGTAATAGGCCATTCCTAAATTATTGAGAACCTTAGTATCTTTAGGTGAAAGAGCTACAGCTTTTTGTAGGTGACTTAATGCTGTTGTGTAATCTTTTGCCAGAAGTGCTTGTGTTCCTCGATTATAATAGAGGTCGGCTGTTCTTTCCTCAGGAGTCTTGTCCTTAAGTTCATTGGAGGCACAAGAAACTAAAGTTAACAGTACGATAAAAAATGATAAATATTTCATAGAGAGCCTCGTGAATAAATCCGTTTATTCTTGTACAAATTGTAAGGCTGCATAACAATTATGGCAACTTAACGCGTATCTTAAGTAACCCGACTATTTAAGTTTAATTAAGGTAATTGTTTCAATGTGATGAGTAGAAGGAAAAAAATCTAGTAGATGAACTTCAATATCAGAATGGCTAATTAATTTAAGATCTCTGATCATGGTAGGGGCAAAACAGCTCATATAGATTAGATATTTCGGCTTAAAAGCTTGAATAAATTTTTCTAGACCTTGAAAACCTGACCTTGGTGGATCAACTAGCATTAAATCCACAGAGGTTGGAATTCTCTCTTGCAGTACGTGCAGAGCACTATTTGAGTAAAGGTCGAGTTGAATGAATTCTTGTTGCTGCGATAATTCCAAGGCTGGGATAATACTATCAACGACATGGGTTTTAGATAATAGGTGGCGTGATAAATTTCCTGCTCCACCAAATAAATCAATACAACTATTAATTTGAAACTTAGATGTGAAATCTTGAACGACTGAAATAGCCTTTTCATTCATTTGAGCGAAGACTTGAGTAAAACCTCCATCTGCATAGGGTTTGTTTAGACTAGTTTGAACGGTTCCATTGCTTTGAGTATAAATTTCAATATGACCGTGTCTCGGCTCATCGATGACCAGCTCTTTCCAGTTGTTCTGTAAATCCTGATAAGCCTTTGTCAGTCTAGCATTGGGTAATTTGCACCTAGGAATCTCAATGATTCCCTCAGGAACTCTAAGGCCAATTTTATGTGTATCTATGTTGTAATGAAGCTGCATTCTATTTCGATAAGAAAAACGACGCGGAGCCGCATGGTTTGATACATTATCTACCTGAAGTGGTTTTAGTAGTCGAAGAAGTGATTTCTTTTTAGTTTCGAGTTCAAATTCATAGCTCGTATGGAGGAATTGACAACCAGGACAGGTTGAAAAATGTTCGCACTCTGGTTCGATTCGAAACTCACTTTCTTCAGTAAGTTCTCTTAGTTGAGCGAAATGCACGCCTTTTGAACGTTTAATAACTTCCGCAATTCCTTTATCACCAGGCAGTGTCTTGGGAATAAAGAATACCCCTGATTCATCTTTGTGAACCCCTTGACCCAAAGGATCAATATGATCAATGG
>CAYGQW010000276.1:0-3587 GCA_964352175.1 uncultured Halobacteriovorax sp. | reverse complement strand
ACAAATAAGCCTCACTCCGCTTCATATGGCCTTGGCGCTTTGTGAATACTTTAAGGCTCAAGATATTTCGTTAGCACTTAAATGGCCGAATGATATAGTAAATCAGCATGGTGAAAAAGTTGGTGGAATTTTATGTCAGGTTTTAAATCAAAACTTTGTCCTAGTTGGAATTGGTTTAAATCTTAATTTTGATCAATCAGATTTATCTTTGGTAAAAGAGTTCTCCTACCCGGTTAGTCATTTGAACATGAAGACTGTGAGAAAAAAGGAAATGGCTGAAAGTCTCTATAATTATATTATTCACTGCGAAGACTTTTCGGCGGATAAATGGAATCAGCACTGTTATCATTTAAATAAAAATGTAGAAATCATCGACGCTGATCAAAAAAACAGAGGTCTATTTATTGGTATAGATAAACTTGGTGCTGCTATCGTTCAAACTCAAGGCAGTACAATCAAAGTCTATACTGGTAGCTTAAGAATTACGAGTTGATTGAGACAATTCTTTAATTTCTTTGCGAATGAGATTTTCAGCGACGTCGGGAATAATCTCCCAGGCAACTTTCTCTACTTTCTCTTCCATATAGCGCTTAACAATGTCTTCAATCATTGGGGCAAGAGCATCTGTAACTCTTTTTACGATAGCATCTTCATCAAATTCGGCTTTAAAGTTTTTTTCTGAATTAATTTCGACATTGGCTCTTTCTGATGGCTTTACTGGTTCAATGGGCGCAAGAGGATCACCAACACCTACAACAAAACTTTCACGTGAGTCATCTTCATCAACCTCACTATATTTTTTCGTTGGAAGTTCTGAGGTGGTTGATTCATCTGCTGCCCAAAAATCATCTGGAGAAAGCTCCGCTTCAATTTCTTTTGCTAGATCATCTCTAAGAGATTTATCTTCCTCTCTTACAAGTTGCAAAGGTAATTCATCTTCATCCGCAGATAAATCATCAATTGAAATCATTTGCGACGAAGGCTTATTTGGTTCAGGTTTTATTTCATAACCAGAGCTAGTTGAAGCACCAAAGTCGGGGTAATCCAGATCATCGGTTTCAGGATAAATAGTCTCCTCATTTTCCAAATTAATTGATACTGGTGTTTCGCCGTTCTCAAACTTTGTTTGAAACTCTATTTCTCCATTATCTTCATGCTCTTGATCATCATTATTTTCCCAAAGAAAATCTTTCTCTAGTCCACTATTTATAATAGGCGGAACTTTCTTTTCATGATCTTTTGTAGCCCCAATAGGTTCAGGAATACTGACGCCCCAGCCCTCTAATTCACTGGAAAGCTGATTTTCATTCTTTGTTTCAGATAATGTATTTAGAGAAATACTAGGAGCTGTGTCTTCTTCCCATGTATCTGATGAAGAATCATCAGATTCTTCATGATTAACAGATGGGGAGTCCATAACCCACTCATCAGTATCCACTTCCTCTTGATTATCTTCTGACTCAGTTTCTTCGATTGCAGCACCTAGACCAAGACTTTTTTCTTCCGCTTCACTCAACTCAACACTAGATGGCTCATTTATAAGCTCGCGACATTTTTGTATGAACTTATTGGAATCAAAAGGTTTAACTATTTTTCCATCTGCACCAGACTGCTCAAGTTCCGCTTCATCTATACTGTCAAACGTCCCCAGCATCGCCAAGACTTTGGTGTGAGGTGAGATTGATTTAATTTCTTGTGTTAATTCATAGCCTGACTTTAATTCAGATAAATTAAAGTCCAAAAGCACGATATTATAGTCGCCACCCCTTAGCTTTCCAAATAGCTCGCTTTCATCCGTTGCCTCCACTAATACCCATGGCTCATTGGCCAATGTAATAGCAACTACTTTTTGAATAGTAAGACTGTCGTCAGCAACTAGAATTTTATCTGCCATTAGAACTCCCGGACAACATTTTCGCACTAGGAGTCGACGAAGGCAACCAATCTATTGATTTTCCGACTAATGATATCCAGAATTAAAAATTGAGAAGCAGACAAGTTTGATTGTCTAAATTCCCCCTAGAATTTACGACAGCAAAGATCTCATGGATTCGATCTAAGTCTGAGCTTTGCTTTCCTTCAACTATATACTTAAGCTCTTGCCCGTCTAGTCTAGCATAGGCGCCATCAGTCATAACAATAACCTTGTCGCCCTCAATCGGACGAAACTCTACAACTTTAACATGAAGGTCATCAAAAAGTCCGAAGCCTGATAGTGGAGTAGTGTAATAAGTTTTTTCATGACTATCACGCGCCAAATTTTCCATAGAATCTGGCAAGACCAAGGGAGTGATCCTACCTCTTCTATAGGACCAAGCGCACAGATTACCTGTCGCTGCCAAGGTAATTAAGTTGTCAGCTTCTGTTATTACCATTGCTGAAGCTCCTCCTCGCTCATGCATTGGCTTGGCATAGTTTTCTTTTTTTAACAAAGAATGAGCATAGTGCATTGAATTAAGGAGTGCATTCCCCTCAAGTAGATATTTGGGGCTATAAAAAAACGGAAGTGTTGCATCAGGATCGCCACCAATTTTCCCGTAAAATTTTTTAATATTTTCTTTTAAAAAATCAACAGCTTTATCTCCGACATTAGATCCACCGAATCCATCAAACACCATGTAGATCCTTTGCATCAGATCAACATCAATTCCATCTTCATTGATCTGCAAATAAGGACCTTGGTGAGATTTTGCAGCGTAACTTTTAAGTTCCATATTAATCCTAATAAATATAGTTCTTCAATTTTTCTGTAGCCTTTTGATAGTACTCACTGTCAGTTGGCGAAATTTGTTGAACTTCTTGATATTTTTCTTTGGCATTATCAAAGAGACTTAAAGACTCAGCAATTATAGCTTCGCGATAAACTTTTTGTGATCTTCTAAAAAGCTCTTCCCTAATGGCATCCATTTCGTTGAGAGCTTCTAATTGTGAAGGGTTAAATTTTAGAATTTGTTTATATTGTTCATAGGCACCTTTTAGGTCTTGTCCTTCTTTCAGTGAACGAGCTTTACCTAAAAGCGGATTAACTTGCTTGTCAATTTCCAACTTGGCTGCCTTAAGCATATCGGTTGCTTCCTTAACAAGATCTTCATCCATATTCTTAATTTCTAGAAACTTTTCGAGTTCACCTATGGATCGATACCATTCCTCTGCCAAGTAAGCATTTTTACCAGGTGATAATGAGTCAACCATTCTTTTACGCTCAGCCTCTGCTGTTGCTTTTTCCAACTTGATACGGTCCTGTTCTTTTTGCCAGGCCTCTAACTCTAGTCGCATTTGAGGAACATCATAATTTTCAGGATCAAGTCTTAAAATTTCTCCAAAAACTGCTTCAGCAACTATTTTGTTTTTTTCTTTAACAGCTTCTTTTGCTTTTATTGTTAACTCTTTAACTTTTTCGACACGCTCTTTTCGTTCTTTTTCTTGCTGCTCCTTCCTCGCTAACTCTTCAAGTTTTGCTAAACCTTGTTTAGCCAGGTCTTCAATTTGCCTCGCATTCTTATAATCTGGAACCAAAGAGAAAATGCGTTGAAGCTCAAGTAGCGCTTCATTGTATTTACCTTGATCAAATAAAGCCTTGGCGAGGA
>CAYGQW010000275.1:0-3614 GCA_964352175.1 uncultured Halobacteriovorax sp. | reverse complement strand
CCGGGGTTGGTCTCCCGAAAATAGAAACGTTAACTTTAATTTTACCTTTTTCATTAACAGCTTCGATGGTTCCAACGAATGATGCGAACGGACCTTCGATAACTTTAACCTGGTCTCCCTCGCTAAAGTTAACTGATGTACGTGTTCGTTTTACACCCTCATCTGACTGATTAGTCATATAAGCCGCTTCTTCATCAGAAATCGGCTGTGGTCTAGTTGAAGATCCGCCAACAAACCCTGTTATTTTATCTGTAGCGTTTACTAGATGCCATGTTTTATCAGTCATCGACATTTTAATCAGGATATAACCTGGAAAGAATTTCTTTTTGATCGTTCGCTTCTTCCCATTAGCATGAGAAGTAACGCTTTCTTCAGGCACCATGATTTCAGCAAAAAACTCGCCAAGCTTATGGTTGATAATTCTTTCGCGAAGTGTTTTAGCGATTTTATTTTCTTGGCCTGTTAAAGTTTTAGCGATATACCACTTAAACTCTGAACCAACACCCTCAGCGAAACCGTCTTCTTTTAAAACAACAGGCTCAGGAGCAGCTACTTCAGCTACCTCTTCTTCTGTTGTCTCTACTTTTTCAGCTTCAACTTCGTTATTATTTTCTGCTTCAGTCATAAATATTTCCGGAGTAATTAGTAGAAGAGATCTAGAAGTGCACGGAACATATAATCCACACCAACAAAAATCGCGCTGATGATTGCTAAACTAATAACAATGCCAACTGTGACTTTAAAAATTGTGTCTTTATCTGGCCAAACAACTTTTACAAGCTCGTCATATACTTCACTCAATAAAGCTGAAGTATTTTTGCTTTTAAAAATACCAATGAACACTGCAAGACCAACGGCAACACCAATCCCCTGAGAGATAATAATGAAGTTGTTTATCTTTGCTTCCAAATCAAACCACTCACTCATTTGCAGAGTGAAACGGATGGCTAAAAAGCCGGCAATAATACTGATGATGGCAACAAAGGAGTTAATCCACTTCTTGCTATCTTCTTTTTTTACGATGGACATTCATATTCCTTGTAAAAAAGGCCCAAAATTAGACGATAAAAGTTCTCTCTATATGCGACAAAAGAAAGAGAATGTCCAATTGAATATTTACAAGGCGACCTTGCGCCGCGCAAACAATTGGACCCTCACGATATTTAATCCGGCTTGCCGCTTCGCAATATTTCCCAAAATTTAGACTTTGATGATAAGAGCAGCTTTGTTTCTGCTGGTAATGAACTATCATAAGCTTCTAAGGTACGGGAAAAACGATAAAAGTCAGGATCACGATTAAAGGCATTGGCATAAATCGTTAACGCCCTGGCCTCAGCATCACCCCGAATTGTTTGCACAGTGCGATATGATTCTGACTGAATTCGATTTAAATCTTTTGAGGTTTTACCCTCGATTTTAGCTTTTTCACCTTTTCCGTAAGATCTTATTTTTCCAGCAATTGTTTCTCGTTCGGAAATCATTCTTAAGTAAACCTTTTGCTGAACACTTTTTTCATAAGCTATTCGCTTAAACTGAACATCAATAAGCTCAATTCCAAGTGACTCTAGCTCTACGCGAGCAGGCGTAATAATTAACTGACTAAGTTTTTCACGTCCTATTTCAACGTATTCAATCTCACCAGTAACTTCTTCTTCGGCTATAACGGTTCCAGCCTCGCTATTTTCTCTTTCTTTTTTTAATGCTTGAGATCTTTTTTCAATCGTATCAATAATATTATTACTGTTACGAACTGACTCAACCAAGTTATGACTTGAGATTACGTCTCGAGTAACACCATCGAGAATGGCATCAAGTCGAGTTCTAGCGCCATTTTCATTTTGAACTGTTTGAATGAACTTTAGCGGATCAGCAATTTTCCACCTAGCTGTTGTATCGACTTCAATATATTTTTTATCTTTGGTCGGAATTTGATTTGGATTTCCATCCCAATTTAAAATTCGAAGATCGATCATACGAACGTCTTGAATAAATGGTGTTTTAAAATGTAACCCAGCCTCAGAGACACTTCTAACCGGCTTACCAAATTGAGTGAGAACAGCCTGTCTTCCCTCTGGAATGACAAATGATGCTGAAAACAAAGTTACAATAGATGCGACTAAGACAAGAATAATTAATGAGAATTTATTGGGCATTTTTGCCTCCGCTTACGTTTTTAGCGTTATTGTAGATTGGAAGTAGGCCACTAACCTGCGAATCAACCACCGTGATATCGTCCATTCTTTTAAGTAACTTCTCCATTGTTTCTATATACATACGTTCGCGAGTAATTCTTGGCGATTTTTTATATTCCTTTAATACGGCAATAAACTTCTTAGCATCACCCTCTGAACGATTGATTAAGGCTTCTGCATAACCTTCAGCTTCGGCGATTTTCTTTTCCGCTTGCCCGCGTGCTTCTGGAATCACATCATTATAATTTTTTTCAGCTTGGTTAATAGCCTGCTCTTGTTCTTGTTTGGCAGCATTAACTTCGTTAAAAGATGGCTTGACTGGCTCTGGTGGATTTACGTCCTGAAGTTTAATCGAGATAACTCTCACCCCCATATCATAACTATTAAGAATTTCTTGAGTTAAAATCTTAGCTTCATTAGCAATTTCTGTACGGCCAACGGTTAAAACGTCAGTAACTAATCTGTCACCGACAACTCTCCTCATAACTGCTTCAGAGATATCGCGAATATTTTGAATCGGATCTCTAGTATTAAAGAGAAATTTTTGTGGCTCAGCGATTTGAAACTGAGTGATCCATTCAACATCAGCTACGTTTAAATCTCCAGTTAGCATGAGAGACTCTGAGTCAAAGCTACTATTGCTATAGCTTGTACGTTTGCCACTGGTGCTGGTTGTTCTAAAGCCGAACTCTTCTTGTAATACAAGCTTAGTCTTAACCTTGATCGCCGTATCAATTCCAAAAGGTAGTTTAAAGTGAAGCCCCGGAGTAGTTGTTTCAACGTATTTACCAAAGCGAAGAACAACTGCCTCTTCATCGGGCTGAACGGTGTAAAACGTACTCATAACAACTGGTATCGCAATAAGAATTAGCAATATTGGAATAATCTGACCCGGTTTAGAAAGTAGTTTCTTAATTTGATGTTCTAAATCATCAAGCGGATTTCTTGGTTGTCCGTAAGACATATGACCTCTTTATTTTTGTTTAATTCCAATGTTGTACACGATAGATCCCCAACACGCTAAAGAGCTGCGTTAAGTTTTTGTCAATTCGAACATGTTACGAGGAAAGTGTTTGGATTAGAAAATCGATATGGAGAGAGAATGGCGGGCGCATAAGGATTCGAACCTTAAACCTACTGATTTGGAATCAGCCGCTCTACCGTTGGAGCTATACGCCCAATGCGCGCGGCATATGTTCAACATATGACGAGCAGTATTCCTTGATGATGAGCGTACTCGACAGAGTCAATCAACGGCAAGGTTGGGAAATATGTAAAAGATCAAAAAAAGAGCCGGTCTTACAACCGGCCCTTTGAAAATCATAATCAAAAATTGAGATTAATCCAGAATCTCAGCAACTGTACCTGCACCAATTGTACGTCCACCCTCACGGATAGCGAACTTAAGGCCTTTTTCCATAG
>CAYGQW010000274.1:0-3624 GCA_964352175.1 uncultured Halobacteriovorax sp. | reverse complement strand
TCCAAGGTCACCATGCAAAGCTTCGGTGGGGTGTAAGAAAATTGAACGAAGACCTAATGACGTAAAAGTTGCGGCTAATTTTGTAGCAATATGACCTGATTTACCTACGCCACAAAAAACCAGCTGGCCGCCATTTTTACTCAGGTCTTCATAAATACGAACAATATTGTCTGCATGAGTTTGAGTTAGGTTGTCTTTTAAAAGACTTATGGCCTTCGCCTCAGCATCAAGAACGGATTTTAAAATATTTAATGAGTCAGGTTTATTCATGAATTCATCCTCTTCGCATTTGGTAACGGCGAAGATTTCGGCTACAATAGTTAAAGTATTAAATTTCTATCACGATAGCGAAGTTATGGTCAAAGCGTCATTAATTAAGGTCCTTCTTGTATCAAGCCTAGTTGGTCTTGCTGGCTGTGCCTCATATGAGCAATTTCGCTATGTCACAGAAGAATTTGAAATTCCAAGCAAAGTTTTTAACGCAGACTACCCCCAAACTTGGCAGGCCGTATTACAGATTATGGCCAAATATGACTTAGAGTTAAAAAATCAAGAAGCCGGAGTTATCAAAACTCGCTGGATCGACAATACCTTGGAAGTCAATTTTGCAGACAGCTTTGGTGGTAACGATGCGGTTAAAGCAGCTCGCTTTAAACTTATTATCAATGTGGTTAAAGGCTTTCGTGGTGATAGCGAAGTCAGTAAAGTCACCATCTTCAAACGTCAATTGATCGAACAAGATTTCCTGCAAGGTTGGAAGGTATCACCGACTGACGGTATCTTGGAAGAATCATTGCTCTATCGAGTAGAGAGACTACTTTCAATTGATCGAAAACTTAAGAAGATCGAGAAAGAGAAAGCTAAAGAGCTTGAAGCTAGTTTCTAGTAAAAATTAAAATGATTTATAAGATAAAGCAGTTTGTTTCCAAAATCTTTTTTGAATATCGGATGAAGCTTCTGGTGTAATTTTTCCAGTAATTTTTTCAAGCGCATAGCGAATGTCAGTATGAATATCTTGATATTTATCTTTTTGAACCATGGCAAAGAGTGGCTTTAAGGCTTTTTCAAACTTTAAGTCGCCCACAACGCGTACAGCTTTTTTAACTAAGTTTGTGCCTTCTTTTTCACCAGGCTTTCCTTCATAATAATTGCGCTTATCATACAGCATGGCCCAAACATGGGGAGCATATTCTTTCAGTTCCATGTGAGCGATATTTTCTAGGGCTTGTCTTCTTACTAAAAAACTATTGTCACGAAGTGACTTAGCAAAAATCTCCGCTTTAGTTCGATCTTTAAGAGCCAGTAATGTTTTAAGCGAAGCCATGCGTAGAACCCAATTAGGATGCTGTGTGAACTTTACCAAAAGTGATGAGGCTTTCTTACCCATAATTTGTCCAACCAAGAATGTGGCGAGCCAACGACTTTTATCAGGGTACTTATCAGATTTCATGACCTCGAGAAGAACTGGTACAGACTTTCCGCCAGCTTTTAAAGCATCTAGCTTCAAACTCTTCCATTCTACTGCTTGCTTTGAAGTGTAACTGCGAAGAAATCTTGATTTAAGACCATCAATACGAATTTCTCTAGCTACATCTGCTACAACCCTGTTTGGATTAGGTGAAGTCATTGTACTTGGCTTTGGGGCAGCATGAATAGCCGTGGCAATCGCCATACTTACAAAAAATACTGCTAAAAATGCTGTACGCATCGAGATCTCCTAGCCTAACATCTTTTCGAATTCGCTTAGTAATTCTTCAGCTGAGCGCTGCTCACCTTTTTCTTGCTTACCTACCATCTCTTTATCTGCAATAGGATCAGCCTCAGGTTCACTAGCTTCTTTATCTGTATTAGAAATCATTTGTTCAAAGTCATCGATTGATGAACTAGCTGAATCTTTAGCCTCTGCCTCTGGCGCAACTTTATCGATAATTTCATCAGCAACATCAATCTCTTCGGACGGTTTTGTTTCTTTGGCAGCAGGCTTTTGACCACCACGAAGCGCTTCAAGTTCTTTTTTGAGTTGTTCATTTTCTTGCTGAAGACGCTTCAGATTTGCGAGATCTTCTTCGATGATTTCATATTCAGCCAATCTCTCACGCATTTCATCGCGCTCTTTAGAAAGTGCTGCTAGACGTGCTTCCAAATCAGAAGTATCACCGCCTCCACCTTCAACGGCAGAGCGTGCAGATTGAATCTCATCGTCTTTAAGTTTGAGTTTTTCTTTAAGACTTGTAAGTTCTTTCTTATAAATATCAATTTGTTCAGCAGCATCACCATCTAGGCCAGACTCAAGTCTTTTTTCCAACTCACCTATCACACGGTCTTTGTCTGAAAGCATCCCTTTAAGCGAGTTAACTTCTGCTACCTTTTGGTTAAGTGATTCCGAATCTCCACTACCAACACTTACCCCTGAAACTGGTAAATCCTTAAGCGGCATGACCGATGGAATACCTTCACCCAGTTCAATTCCACCGCCACGAAAGAGTGAAGATTTAAGAGAGCTTGAATTTTGGATGATACTGTCGAGATAGTTTTTTACGACACTTGCAGGAATCTGATGAGTTAGCTTTCTAAACTTTCTACGATTGTATAACCAGTAAACGATAAGTACGGCTAGAACGAATAGTAAAACTAAACTAGTAATTGTAATGGCTTCATCTGTGAACTTCGTCACAATCAATTTTAGAGTCTCGGTCACGACAATCCTTCCTTGGAAACACGTGTTATCCTATGAAAATTATAGGGAGTTGACCCCGTTTGTGTCAACTCAGAACATTATGTCAGACTAGTTTGATCAGATCAAAGTAAAGAGGTTTTCTGGCAGCCACGATCGTCTCTTGAAAAGGATGAAATTCTTTGCCCCTATAGTCTGTAACTTGAACACCTGACTCAGAACAAATAAGCCCTGAGGCAGCTATATCCCAGGGCGCAAGGCCTGTTTCCCAAAAACCATCAAAGGTTCCTTCAGCAACTAAGCATAGGTCCAGAGCAGCACTTCCCATTCTTCTAATACCTCTAGATTTACCCATAAGTTTTTTAAAGAGCGCAAATTCCCGATCAAAAACCTTTCCTTTTTCTGTCGCAAAACCAGTCGCAAGCATGGCATTTGATAATTTTTTGCCAGAAGCAGAAAGTTTTTTGGGTTTTTTTCCAGGAGCAATTTTATAAGCTCCTTGATCTTTTATGGCGTAATAGGTTTCACCGGTAGCTGGTTGATGAACGACTCCAAGTACTGGCTTTCCAAAATGAGTAAGCGCAATACAAACACCGTAGTACTCAAGACCACTTAAAAAATTATTGGTACCATCGAGTGGGTCAACGACCCAACACCATGGAACTTCTTGATAGTGTTTATAAGCATGCTTTTTATTTCCAAAACTACCGTAGTAATTTTCTTCTGCTAGTACATCCATTTCTGGGTGCATGGCTTTTAATGACTTAATAATAAAGTTTTCAACTGCGATATCAGCTTCAGTGGCAACACCTAGCGCTTGTTTATGAGTGACTTCCAAGGTGCCTATTTTTTTTTGAAAACGAGTAAGTTTTTTACCGGCTTTTTCAGAAAGCTCAATTGTCGTCAAAAGAGTTTTTCTAAGCTGTGTCTTATTCATCATCATTTGAAAA
>CAYGQW010000273.1:0-3644 GCA_964352175.1 uncultured Halobacteriovorax sp. | reverse complement strand
TTGAGCCGGTAAAGGAGATGTCCTTAATCTCAGGATTTTTTGATAAGGCCGCACCAACGTTTTGTCCCAGTCCATGCACAATATTTAAAACACCTGGAGGAAGTCCAGCTTCGTGACAAAGTTTACTTAAAAGATAGGCCGTCATAGGTGTCACTTCCGAAGGCTTTGCAACAACCGTGCAGCCGGCGGCCAGAGCAGGAGCAACTTTCCATGTAAAAAGATAAAGCGGTAAATTCCAAGGAGAAATACAACCAACTACTCCTAGTGGGGAATAATGAACGGGATTTTGTCCTTTGCCCTGATCGGTAAACTCGATTGAGCCAAAATCATTGATGGTCTCAGCGAAAAAAGCAAAATTTTCTGCCGAACGAGGAATGTCGACGGATTTTGAAACTGAAATTGGTTTGCCGTTATCAATCGTTTCGGCCAAGGCTAGTTGATCTAAGTTTTTTAAAATTAGTTTAGAAATTTTTTGTAAATAGTCTGAACGCTCTTTGGCCGACAACTTACTCCAAGTAGGAAAAGCTGCTTTGGCGGCCGATACTGCTTTTGTGACATCTTCGCTCTTTGAACTGGCAACCTGTGAATAAACATTGCCAGTAGCGGGATTAGTATTATCTAAAAATTCGCCATCTAAAGCTGAGGTAAATTCTCCGCCAATATAATTTAGGATTTTTTCCATTAGTGTTTCTCCTCAATCAAGATGGCACGAACAGGAGAAGCATCCGCCCCCTCTAAGCGCAGCGGAAGGGCCACTAATTGATAAACACCAGGACTTACATGAGTGAGAATTATTCCCTCAAGGATGGCCATATTCGATTCATGAATTGCTTTATGTGAAGCCAGACTTTGATCTTTGGCCGGATCGACAGAAGGAGTATCAATACCAACTAAAATGACATTTTTTTCTTTTAAGAATTGAATCAACTCAGGACTTAAAGCTGAAAAATCATCATTCCATTGATCTGGATTTGGAAACGAATTGGTCTTAAACAAAACCCGCGGGGCACGGATAGTTTCTTTTAAATCACCAGGCTTAATTCGCTCGGGCTTACCTTTAATCTCAATAACCTGGCACTGCCCTAGATAGTAATTAAGATCGCGCTGATCAATGGTTTTTCCCTCAGCGTGATAATGACTTGGAGCATCTGTATGCGCACCAACATGTAAGGTCGTTGTTATTTGTGACAGATCTAGGTGCTGACCTTCTTTAAAACTCATATTGATAGTGCGATGAAAAGGTGTGTCACCGGGAAAGACCGCAATACTTGGACGTATTACTGGTGAAATGTCTATATATTGGCCTGTCATATTCATCAAAACTTCCTATGATTTCCTGCAAATCTTAAACCTTCAAAGACTTCTTAGAAAAGGCGTAGCGCTATGGAAAATTCAAAGATTCAGGAAATTGCTCATATCCTACATAACGCGAGGCTAAAGGGCCAATCTGTAGCTCAGTTTTCTAAAGATATCAGTGAGTTTAGGCGAGCTGATGCTTATTCTATCCAAGAAAGCGGGATCAAAATGCGTGAAGCTGGCGGTGAAAAAGTTATTGGACTCAAAATGGGTTTAACTTCTGAAGGTAAGCGCAAACAGATGAATCTAGATGCGCCTCTTTATGGTGTTCTCACCGATAAAATGAAAATTGAAGATGGTGCTAGTTTTCACCTACAGGGATCAATACATCCGAAGATTGAACCTGAGATTGCTTTTTTTTTAAAGTCAGAACTGACTGGAAAAGTTACGCGAGCCCAAGTACTTGCAGCGACTGAAGGAATTTGTGCCGCTCTTGAAATTCTTGATTCGCGCTATGATGGGTTTAAATATTTTTCGATGGAAGATGTCATCTCGGATAATTCATCCTCGTCTCATTATATTCTAGGTCCAAAACTAACGAACTTTGATAAACTAGATTTAACTAATCTTCCTATGCAGATGAAAGTGGATGGAAAAGTAGCCATGGAAGGGAATTCAAAAGAAATCTCCGGTGATCCAGTTGTTTCCATCATGCAATTGACTGAGCTATTGAGCGAAAGAGGAAAGTCGATTCCAGCGGGCTGTTTTGTTCTAGCTGGAGCAGCTACCGCTGCGATTGCACTTGAGCCCGGCATAGTCGTCTCTTTGGAAGTAGAGTCATTACCAAGTCTGACTGTGAACATTAAGGAATAGTATGTATAAGCCAACTCATAATCATGTTGATTCAGCACGAGAGCTAGACGCCGACGACCCGATGTCAAAATTTCGCGATCGTTTTTACTTTCCAAAATCTCCCGGTGGCAAAGGACTTTATTTTTGTGGTCACTCACTAGGCTTGCAACCTAAAGATACTAAAAAAGCGATCGAAACCGAACTTGATTCTTGGGCGACTTATGGGGTTGAGGGACATTTCGAAGGTCCATATCCATGGCTGCCGTATCACGAAAATATTACCAACAGCTTTGCAAAAATTGTTGGCGCCAAAGAGAGCGAAGTTGTAGCGATGAATACCTTAACGGTTAATCTTCATCTCATGATGGTTTCATTTTATCGTCCGACAAAATCTCGCTACAAAATCTTAATTGAAAATAATACTTTTCCTTCAGATAAATATGCGGTTGATTCTCAAGCGCGCTTTCACGGTTTTGATCCAGCAGCAACAGTGGTTGAATTAAAACCAAGTGCTGGAAAAAAAACGGTTGAGCCGGAAGATATTATTGCGCAAATTAATGAGCTGGGTGATTCCCTAGCGCTCGTTATGCTGGGCAATTGTAATTATCTTTCAGGTCAAAAATTTAATTTTAAAGATATTTCGGCGGCTGCTCATAAGAATGGGGCTCTTTGTGGTTTTAATCTGGCTCATGGAGCTGGAAATTTAGCTCTTAATCTTCACGACGATGATGTGGATTTTGCCGTTTGGTGTACTTATAAATATTTAAATTCTGGACCTGGTGGCTTGGCCGGTGCCTTTGTGCATGAAAAGCACTTTGCTGATAATGAGATTAATCGATTTGAAGGTTGGTGGGGACACGATAAAACCTCACGCTTTAAAATGGGACCTATCTTCAAAGCAATTCCTACTGTTGAAGCTTGGCAGTTATCTAATCCACCAATTTTTCAACTTGCGTCTTTGCGCGCCAGCATGAATATCTTTGATGAAGCCGGTATGGAAAACTTGCGTGCTCGTGGTGATAAGCTCACGTCCTATCTGGAATTTCTGCTCAAAACGAATTGCGAAGGAAAGCTTGAGATCATCACGCCAAAAGAGCGCGGCTCCATGCTTTCGATCCAACTCAAGAATGACCCTAAGAAATTGGTACAAGTTTTTAGTGAAAAAGGTGTCATGCTAGATTTTAGAGAACCGGATATTTTAAGAGTAACTCCTGCCCCGCTTTATAACTCTTATGAGGATTGTTTTCACTTGGTGCAAATCATGCAGGAAATGCTGTAATGGAAGATGCCAAAAAGATTATCGTGAGTGGCGCTGGTTTAGTCGGCTCACTTTTGGCGCTAGCGCTTAAAAAGCGCGGACACGATGTCTATCTTTATGAAAAACGCAGTGACATGCGACAAGCTAAGCTTAATTCTGGTCGCTCAATCAATTTAATTATTACAGCAAAAGGGATTCATCCGGTAAAACAACTAGGTCTATGGGAGAAGGTTAAGGC
>CAYGQW010000272.1:1915-3662 GCA_964352175.1 uncultured Halobacteriovorax sp. | reverse complement strand
TTAGCTCTGTGTTACGCAGCAAACAATGCTTAACTAGATAGTTGTCACCCCTAGCGTTATCTAGTACTTATAATACTTCAAATGTTTTTTTAGGATGGTTCATGAGCACTACATTAATGATTTTCCAAGCGGTTGTTTCAGTTCTTCTTATCGTTGTTGTTCTTCTTCAGTTTGGTAAAGGTGCTGAAGCTGGAATTATGGGCGGCGGAGCATCTGACGCTGTTTTTTCTGGCTCACAAAAAGGAAATATCATGACTAAAATCACTGCGGTTTTAGCCATTCTTTTTCTTGGTAACTCAATTCTCTTAGCAAAAATTCAAACTTCTAAAGGTGATTCTTCTCTTTTAGATTCTGAAGCCCCAGTTGCTCGCCCACTTAATAGTGATGCCGATCAAGCAGAGACTCCAGTTTCTGTTGAGCCTGCGAATCAAGTTCAAGAAGGCAAAGTACCTGCTAAAAACTAATTAGGAGCGTTCCCTGTGAGCGACGTCTTAAGACCTGAAGCGGTGGAATTTATCCGTAAGGAATTCCACCATCTCGATACGACTTATTTCAACACGGCTTACTTTGGCCCTTCCCCTTATAGTGCCAAACAAAAAGTTTCCCGCGCTCTTCAAAAAGAGCTCGATCCTTCATTTCATAGCTATGCCAACTGGATTGGTATCCCTGAGCGATTACGCCTTGATCTCGCTGGGCTTGTGGGTTGTTCGGAAGATCAGATTTTCCACTCAACCAGCTCGTCTGATGTTTTTAATATTGTAGCCAACGGCTACCCTTTTAAAAAAGGTGATGTTGTTTGCTCTATTGATAAAGACTACCCATCAAACGTTCTTCCCTGGATGAGAGCAGTAGAAACTAGAGGTATTAACTTTAAACTACTTGAACTGGGCAAAGAAATTATACCAACGGTTAAATGGTTAGCTGAAGTGTTGCCAAAAGAATGTAAAATATTTGATTGTTCTTGGATTAGCTTTGATACAGGCAAAAGAATTAATATTATTGAAATTGGAAAACTCTGTCGTGAACGTGGCATCCTTTTTCTCTTAGATGCGACTCAAGCTTTTGGTGGTATGCCTATTACTGCCGAAGAACTCTCCTATGTCGATATCATGGCTTGCTCTTCTTATAAATGGATGCTTGGACCTTACGGCCATGCATTTGGTTATCTTTCAAAAGAAGCGATTGAACTGGTTCAACATACTTCAGGGAACTGGATTGTAAGTCCAAACTCAAAAGTTGTTTATAACCTTCTCGATTACACCACAGAGACTCTCCCAGGTGCTAGAAAGTTTGACCGTGGTCAAGCTCCAAACATGCTTACCAATAGTGCCTTAGAAGCTGGTGTTGAATTTTTGCAAGAAGTCGGTCTCGAAAATGTTAAAGAACATAACGAATCGCTTCGAGACCGCTTTTTAGAAAACTATCCTAAAAAGAAATTTCAGTTGATTACCCCTACCGATCATATGGGCAATATTCTAGCTCTTAAAGCAGTTGCGGCGGATCCAATTGAGCTTGAGCGAGAATTAAAATATCGAAATATTGATGTGAGTGTCAGGCAGGGAAATGTTAGATTATCGTTTCATATCTTCAATACCCCAGCTCAAGTAGATAAGCTTCTCGAGGGTCTTGATCTTTAAGCAGCTTTTTTCTTACCTTTCTTTTTAGTCTTTTCACCAGACTTTACTTTTCCAAAGTCGACCTTATCCTTTGCGAAAAGATCATTGAGCTTAACTTCGGCCTTAACGGC
>CAYGQW010000272.1:0-1905 GCA_964352175.1 uncultured Halobacteriovorax sp. | reverse complement strand
GTCTACTGGTAATTCACGATTGGTTTTACCAAGAAACTTCAGTTTATTAACATTTTCACTAAAAATTTCAAAAAGCTCTGGATCAACTTTTTTGCCCACTGATCTCGACATCACAGCTAAAGCATCTTCAACTTTTAGAGCTTCGTGATAACTTCTCTTCGTAGTAATGGCATCAAAGAAGTCAGCGATCGCGGTTACTCTGGCAAGTTCATGAATATTGACTCCGGCTAATCCTTGTGGATAACCAGTGCCATTAAAGTTTTCATGATGTTCATAAACGATCCGTCTTATGACTTCAAAGTCGACACCTTCACATTCACAGTGACTTTCTTGAATCAGATCATTGCCGTAACCGGGATGCTTTTTAATCACTGTAAAGTCTTCATCCGAAAGCTTTCCTGGATTGTTAATAATAGCTGTTGGTATTTTAATTTTTCCAAGATCATGAAGAAGTCCGCCAAGACCGGCCATCACAATTTCATTTCTTGGAGCATTTGGCTTCCATGCTTTATAAAGTGAAATACAATACATCGATACATTAATAGAATGATCGTAAGTATAAAAATCATGAAAACTTAAGTCAGCAATAAGTTTTTGCACTTTTGAAATATCGTAGTCTTCAAGTACATCGATCATACTCTCAACTGATTCACGACAACCATCGATACTCTCAGCTAGAATTTCGGTAGTGTATTCTTTATCTGGAGAAAAAAGTCCGTTTAAATAATGAATAGCAGAGTCTTTAATCACCTTCGTTTTTTCAACATCATCAATCATATCATTTTTTGCCAAGCTCCTGAGATAGGAATCTCGCTGAGATTCATGAACATAGAGCTGATGATATTTCTTTTTATATTCTTTAAGATCGTCGTTGGTTAACAGACCTCCAAGTGGAAAAATACGTACAAACTTTTCTCTTTGAGCAAGAGCTGATGAATTAATATAGAGATCGTAAGGAATTGGTTGATCCCTTAAAACTAATTCAAAACCAACTGAAAAGAAATTTTGTGTTGTTTGCATGTCACCCAATAGTTAAACCTGCAAACTTATCGGTTTTTCTTGAAGTAATTTGAGAGCTTCAAGCTACTAATTTAAGACAAAAAAAACCCTCTTATTTTAGAGGGTTTGAATTACCTGAGTAATTTAATTATCGATCTAGAACGGTATATCGTCAGCAGTGAAGTTAGTATCCGTTGGGATGTCATAATCACTTGCTTGGTAATTATTTGGGCCATCATTATCATTTTGATTGCTCATATTATTACTTCTTGGTTGTGAGTCACCCCTGTCAGCAGATGGGCCACCAACGAACTGAACAGATTTAGCGTTAATTTCAGTTGTGTAGCGTTTTTGACCTTGTTTATCGTCCCATGAACGAGTCTGAAGAGTCCCTTCGATAAAAGCCTGACGACCTTTAGCGAGATACTGATTACAAAGCTCGCCTAATTTTCCCCAAACAACAATTCTATGCCATTCAGTGCGCTCTTGTTTTTGACCGCTTTTATCTGACCAGCTTTCAGTTGTTGCCACGGAGAAGTTACAAACTGAAGTACCTGATGGTGTGTACTTAAGTTCAGGATCTTGTCCAAGACGGCCTAGTAAAATGACTTTGTTAACACTCATGAATTCTCCTCGTATAAGTTGCTTAGCGTTACGCCATGCACACAAAAAATAAAGTTAAACCGAAGCCTAACTTTACAGATTGACCGACCTTTTTAATATAAAAAAAATCAGACATGACATGACTTTTACTAAGCAAAAATGAGGCTCAAAAAGACGTTATATAAGTGTTGGAAATTAAAGATTAGCTTGTGGAGGCTCTGGCTTTTTATCAACTGGTGCATTCTTTTTTTGGCAAAATTCATCGACGAGGCGCCGTGCTACTTTTACCTCGCGCTTATACCA
>CAYGQW010000271.1:0-3679 GCA_964352175.1 uncultured Halobacteriovorax sp. | reverse complement strand
GGCCTGAATGCGAGTGTCGTTAATAATATCGGAAATCATCTGACCTTGGTTTGATCTCGTATAAAACGAAGTTGGAAGACGCTGCATTTTAGAAAAAACGCTTGTTCGTAAAGAGCAGGTGGCTTCTTCCATTGCCGTTCTAATCCAGTAGAAGTGAAAGAATCTCGCCGGAAAATTTAAAATGCCTAAGGCTAAAAGTTTGCCTGCTAACCACAAGACTTCTTCTCTAGTCGAATCGGGACTTAGGCCACGGTCAAAAAGTGGTTGAACGAGTCCGACTTGAGCAGCGCCAATTGCTGCGAGAACAAACGAAAAAATTATTGAACCGATAACTCGAGCTCGAAATGGGGCAATAAAGGGTAAAAGATGGGTTAACATTGCTAAATCCTAGCAGTCCAAGCATCGTCTGTCCCTAAGGAATCATATTTAAAGTCTTAAAATCCAGAGGGTTGAGGTGGGATTGAAAACAGAAATATTGCCATAAACACTCTAAATTCTGTCTAGTTAGACTTTCATCACAGTCAATCTCAGGGCTCTTCTTGGTTGCGACCTGATTAAGTAGTTGCCAAATAACTGCTGCATTTTGATCACTATGGGAACAGTTTGAACAAATAAAACCGCCCTGTTCTGGCGATAATATTAGTGATTCAAATAATTCTAAGTTAATGCCACAAACCATGCAGTTTTTTAAATTTGGAAAAACTCCAAGCTCAGTTAGTAGCTTGCCCAAATAAAGAGCAACTTCAAATCTGCCAATGAATTTCTTCTGTGCAACAGAACTTTCAAGTCTTACAAGAGCATTGCTCACAGCGCGAAAGATGCCTTGAGAGTGATTATCAAAACTATGGGATTCATCATGCAAATCTTCTTCAACCGCTATTTTAGCTGCCAACTGAACAATAAAACATAAACAGTAGAATGCAAGATGATCATCTCTAACTTTATTGGCCATCCACATGGGTTGCCATTCTTTAGCTGAATATAATTCACTACTTGCTTTTGATCTGGACAGCTCTAATTTAAGCATTGTTCCTATTTCTAAAACACTAGACTTTTTTTTCTCTCCGCCACCACGTCCGCCATAAAACATGACTGAGATAATCTTTCCGCTACGAAGCAAAAGCTTAACCAGGAGATTCCTTTCTCCATGAGCTAGTTTAGATAATAGAATTCCTTCAACTTTTGTATTCACGGCATTAAGTATAGTTTTGATTGAACCAATACATCAAAGAACCAAATCTTTATTTTTTCTTTGAATGTACTTTTGTCCATCGTGTGGAGATTAAAAGTTTCCCCATTTCGACCACCCCTAGCCGCCATTTGTAGCCACATCGACTTAGAACTTGGTTTGTGGTCAATAAAGACATGGTCAAAACTTGGTAAATTCACTCCATGACTCAGGGCGCACGTCGTAATAACCCAATCCACGTTTTGGTTATCTGCAAGAGCTAAGCGGAATTTATCGACATGCCCTCCAACACAACTTAGTGCGTTTATATTTTGTCCCAAAAACCAGATTGTCCAATGCTTAACTTGGTTCCTCGTTTTGCAAAAGATTATTCCCTTAGACCTGCGACATTTTGACTCCCAATAAAACCTTCGTTTAAGCGCAAGTAGGTTTTTTCCATATCGATAAATTTTTTCTGGGGGATACTTAAAACGCATATTTCCAAGATCGACAATAAAGACAAAATCAAAGCCGTGTTGATGCCACTTTTTAACTTCATTCATTTGTGCGTCTTCAACGGTTGCAGATAATCCCAAAATCCGCGCACCTAAGTTTGCCCAAGCATAAAGTTGCTCCCTAAGAAGTGGTCTAAACTCCTCTCCCCATTTTTGGAAAAGATGAAATTCATCTAGAACCAAAATACATTGCTGTACTACTTCTTGTGGTAAGTGACTAGGAAGGGTTTCGGGGGTAGCGATCAGGACTCCATCAGGCTTTTTGCTAAAGCTCTTCCATTCATCACCATTTCTTTTTCTAAGAATCTTAACTTTTGCACCAGATGAATTTAATCTTTGTGCAAATTCTTCCGCTAAAGCTCTTAATGGAGAGACGAATATCCATGGGCCATCTAATTCTAAAAGCAGGCTCGTTTTACCCCAAGCTGGAGGCGCAATAAAAAGAGTTAGAGAGGACTGCATTTGAAGAAGTGGTTGAATTCTCATTTCAACTTGAATTGCTAGCAGGCTCGTGGTTTAAGTGGGTTTAAAGTACTGATTTTGGGAGAATCATTGAACTCATTGATCATTTTTGAGCACGAGATAAACGGAAAAATAATCACAATTGCTGATGAGTACAAACTCACCCACCTTCATCAAGTTTTAAAGGTAAAAGAAGAACAAGATCTTAAAATTACCATTTTAAATAAAGGTCTGGGCAACGCCACAGTTACCAAGATTGATTCAGAAAAAGTTGAGCTTGAGCTAATAAGTGAAATAGAATCGAAAAATTATCCCGAGTGGCACCTATTAGTCGGATTATCTAGACCACCAACGATGAAGAAGATTTTGGAACATGCTACATCCTTAGGCGTAACACACTTTCATTTTTTTAAAGCGGAGCTGAGCGAAAAAAGTTACGGCGACAGTAAAATATGGGAACAGCAATCTATCAAAAAATTATTATTAGATGGCTTATCTCAAAGCTCAAGATACTGGAAGCTCCCTAAAGTTCAGCACTACAAAAACCTTCAATCCGTCGAAACTTTTGAGGGTTTTGACCGTAGACTTTGCAGTCTTTCAAAAGGTGCAAATGAAAAAATGAAGAATCTAAATCCTAGACAAGCTTTAGTTATAGCCTTTGGTCCAGAGCGTGGACTCACGATGAAAGAGGACAACGCCTTGCAATCAATGGGATTTCAAGCTTTTAGCCTGGGCCCTGGAATATTAAGAGTTGAAATTGCTGTCTTCAGCTCTTTAGGTCAGTGCCATCTTCTGCTATAGTGAGCTTATGATAAGACAACTTGAAACACTTTTTGATGAACAAGTACGACCAGCTCTCGCTGCCCATGGCGGAAATGTGGAGATCGTCGACCTTGATAATGATATCCTCTTTCTCAAACTTCAGGGTGGATGCCAAGGCTGTAGCTCCTCACAAGCAACACTTAAGGACGGTATAGCAAGTCTTGTAAAACAGCATTACCCGGATATTAAAGAAGTTCGAGACGTTACAGATCATAATTCTGGCGAAAATCCTTACTTTAGCTAATTTTAACAAAATCCTAACCTGAAATTCTTTCAACTTCACTAGACTGATCATCTCTAGAACGATACTTCATGCTTAATTTCTATTACTTTAAATCGGAGTTTCTATGAAGTTTATCGCGACGATCGCCCTGTTTGTCTTATCGCTAACAGCATCTGCAGAGAGCTGTTTCACTAGAACAACAACTATTCAAAACAACGAAGTGACTTTAGCGAATACTCTTTGTTTTGCTGAACCGGAGCTGGAACTTAATTATTTTGAAGATTCATACGTTCTACTTCGATACAGTGTTGACGGTCAAAGAGCCTTTAAAAAAGCCAAAATCAAAGGTAATTCAAATGGCGACAACATTGTTATAAAAGTTTTGGTTGATAGCGACTCTGAGGGTGGCTCTTGTGACACATTTTATGGTGCCTATTCAAACGCTATTATAAAAGTGAAAAAAGATGGCTCGATTGCTACGGTTGAAGG
>CAYGQW010000270.1:0-3706 GCA_964352175.1 uncultured Halobacteriovorax sp. | reverse complement strand
TATCTTTGATGTTATTTTATAGGGTGGCTTCATCACTTGATAGTATCATATGATAGTATCATATGATACTATCAAGCAATAGTCTTAATTATCCACGTAATTTCAATATATTGTAATGGTGGAGGTAGAGCGATCCCACGCGCACCAAAACTTAAACCCTGATTATTATTCAATATTCGATACTCACTTTTTAGGGAAACCGATTGATTCTTCTGCGATCTTAAAACGCCTTTATATTGAGCTTAATTTATCCAGTTATAGAATATCAGAAATCACAGGCTGGTCGAAAACAGCCATATGCGACGCAATTAGACTCCTAAAAATAAAAAGGAAGAACTAGAAATGGTTCAATCTTTAAATAAGGGACCATTCCTTCGGGATTTAGTACTCATAGTAAAACTATCGATTAATTTTGTTATTCTTTTTTCTTTAAAAGAATATCTAAACTCTTTATCCTCTACAATAACGACAAAAGTAAAGGGTATATATCTTCCCTTAAACACACTTGGCTCAATCCCCTTAAAAGATGAAAAGCTCTCAATATCTTTTCCAAAAAAAGCACATATACTCAATTTTTCTTTTGAAGGAATAGAAAATAAAGTTTCAGAAGGAACTGGATTACCATTTCGGTTTATATACATAGGAAACTTTTCTTTAGTACTATCAACTTCTACAAAACCACTGACATCAGTAACAGCCCTATTTAAGGAGTTATATGCTACTGCCTGGAATGAAGTAATTGAGTATACGGGGTTATCTGAATCAACTCCCTTTCCATTCATTCCCAAAAAACCGTCAAATTTCCATTTAAAAGGGTCTCTATTTATTAATAATCTAAAAGCTAGTGCCATTAACATCGTGATAAGAAAAATTATTATTATTGCAGGAGTTAGAGATAAATTCACCTCAAGGTCTTGGTTTAAAAACAAATTTATATCTCTCCAAGCTTCTGAGAAAGATACGTTTGAATACAGTTTTTTTACTAGTAAATATATGGACGTTGGTGCAACCCATATCAATTGGGCATATAGACCACCAATTAAGCTATTTTTAATATCGTCATTCCAGAATTTACTCAATCTATTAAATCCCCCACCAAGTGTAACATTAACCTTCTATTCAAGTGCATCAGGGTTCTTTTTTTAAAAATCCATAACAAAATCTTGCATTACAAAATCAAACTCATCTCCAATTTTCGCAAGTGTTGAACCCCGATACAGAATTCCTAAGTTACATAAATGCCCTATTGTTCCATTACTATATCGAAATGTTAGAGACCTAGTATCTCTATCAACATACTCCTGTAAGATATTCTTCTCAGTAGCAGTTAACTTTCTAATTGTATTTTCAATATGCTTTATTTTGTCCTTTAACTTTTTTTTCTCCAAAAAGGCATCAATTCCCTTCTTAAATAAGGGGCCAAGCTTTCCTAAAGGAAATAACAATGAATACACAGTGCAAACAAACCCTAGAATAATCCATAGACTGTTTTTCTCTAAGTCAGAGTCGGAAATGAAACTGGGAAAATATCTAAACAGCCAAAATACAATCGCAATTGATAGAGGGAGAAAGTATGTCTTAGAAATTACATCAATCAAAGGCTTAATGAAATCAGGCAATGGCTCCCTCCTTTGTGTCGAGCAAATCTATTGTCCACTGGTGCGCGTGGCATCCTAATGGTGGAAACTTCCCGGCCGGAAAGATTCCAAAAGCTTATCATGCCACTAAGCCACGATAAGCCAAAGTTCAATTAGGAAAACAATTTAAAGACTGAAGAGAATATATTAATCAGTTGCAGATGAAGCATAGTTACCAAGATAAAAGTCATCACTAGTCACAGCTTCCGTAAATTCATTAAAAAGTAAATTGATAGATTCTTCAAAGCTTTCATTTTTTTTATTTGGCCTGTTATTTACATCTACTACGAACTGAACACCATGCTCCACTGTTGGAAAGTCTTCAAGGTTTATTGTAACGGGCTGCCCATTGTTTTCAATTTTACTTTTGATATTTATGTTTTTTACTTCATAGATTGAAATTTCATAATTGATAAAAGCATCATTGCCAGTATTCATGAAACCAAGTCGCAATGAAAAATTCAAAATATTCCCAAGCCTAGAATTAGGACAAAAAAAACTTGAAACTTTTTTTGTAAGAAAATCTTTTGTAACTTCGTTTTTCTGAGGAAAGCGAAGAGGACCAAGTATACCTGAATATTCAACTTTAAATTCATCTCTAGAAAAATAACTATTTAAGATCCCTAAACTTTCTTTCACTTTAATTTTGAAAAAATCAGTCGCAACTTTTTTTACCAAGTGCTTTCTTGATCCTATAAAATTAACCTCAACTCGATTTAAGGAGAAATTGATTTGGAAATCGCTATTTGCAATTAAAACTCTGGGAACCTCTGCTGGTGCATTAGAAGCCACATTATGAATATTAAGTTTCGAATTTGTATTTTTAGATAATTGCTTAAAAAAAGATCCATAATTCAAAACAATATCATCTTTATAATCATGTACAACTATTAATCTTAAGGAATCTAAATAGCATTTACTATAGTTTAATTTAGACATCATAGCTCCATTTTTTGGGAGCACTTATATTTCGAACGATCAAGTCATCACCAGAGGGTCTTGTTAAATGATTCACTAAAAATGCATTAAAAAAATGCCATCCAATTTCACTAAGTGAAGCAATCCTACTTGAAGTTTGTAATATCGAGTTTGAGATGTAAGAAATCTCTTCAAACATTGCAAGATACCCATAATCATTATCGGCTTTATTAAATGGAGGAAGATAAAATAATTTGTTATTATGAAGGTTAATACTTTCCAAAAATGCGTTTTTAATTGACCCATCCAAACTGTTAACTGGAAATAATCTTGTAAGTAAAACCCACTTATATTTATTAGGTTGAACAGAACAACTTGACGGAATAACAATATAATAGGAATACTCAAGTTGATCGAAACTAAAAATGGGATTATTAGTGATTGCCGCCTTTGTCTTTATGATATCCCCTTGCAGAATATTGAATCGTTCGACACCTTTACTTAAAAAAACTGCCGTATGATTAATAGGTCCATTAGGGGCATACATTATTTCCTTTAAGAAATTAATCCTCTTATCAATATTTTTACCGAAAGGGTTGAACCATTTTTTCGTTTGAGTCCAACAATCTTTCGTATGATATTTAGATAAAATACTCTTTAGTTGATCAATATCAAGCTCAACCTTTTTTACAGCAGTCTGTTTACTAGCTTTTTTACTTGGAAGTGCTTTTTTTTTATTCATTTCTTCTTTTTCATTTTAGGCAGAACAAAACCGTCCCAATCACTACTAGTAACAGCTGATTCAAAATATTCACTTGAAGTTGATGTTGATCTAACAACAGTATATTCAATTCCCATACGAGCTTCTTCATGGATAAGCTCTATAAATTTCTTGGGATCATCACCTTCTCGATATGTCGTTGTAATTCGATCAATCTGCATTAAGAATCGAGAGACCTTAGAGGCCATAGAAGACAACATATTTAAGTCATCAAAGTCCGACCTTCTGAAAATAATTAAACTTTCTCCGTTAAACTTCTTATCAAATACCTCTAAATATTTTCCAGGAACGATGCTTGAAAAGATTTGTGAAGCGGAGTGGCCTCTAACAAGATTTCCCCATCCTTCTACTTTCTTTAACGGCTCTAAAT
>CAYGQW010000269.1:0-3802 GCA_964352175.1 uncultured Halobacteriovorax sp. | reverse complement strand
ATTACTTAAAATGCCGATGAATGATAAATCTTGGCACCTTGTTAAGAAAGTGCCAAAGACTACTGGGTTTTTAGGTAGTAAAACTCATCCAGTTCCTCTGAAGCAAAAAGAGGTGGATGATATATTTAAGCAAATTGAGTCAGAATCAGAGAATGCACTATCTTCAAGCTTATATCAAGTTGGAGATACATTACAAATTATTGATGGGCCATTTGAGTCCTTCACTGGAACAGTTGAAGAAGTTGACGTGGCGAGTCAAAAACTTAAAATCTCTGTTTCAATATTTGGTAAAGCAACGCAAATTGAGCTTGGCTTTGCGCAAGTAAAGAAGAATACATAAAGTATAATTGCTAGAACTTTAAAGTAAGGTGAGATATTTATAGATGGCAAAAAAAATAACTGGTTATATAAAACTAACAATACAAGCTGGTAAAGCTAATCCTGCTCCTCCAGTGGGGCCTGCATTGGGTCAAAAAGGCCTTAATATTATGGAATTTTGTAAGGCATTCAATGCTGCGACGCAAAGTTTTGAGCCGGGTACTCCAATACCAGTTGTGATAACTGTATATGCGGATAAGAGCTTTGATTTTGTAACTAAAACACCTCCAGCATCATTCTTTTTAAAGAAATTTGCTAATCTTAAGAAAGGCGCTTCAGCTACTAAGAAAGAGCCATTTGTTGGTAAGGTTACAAAAGCTGACTGCGTTGAAATTGCAAAAATTAAAGAAAAAGATCTTAATGCAAATGATCTTCAGGCCGCGGTCAAAATTATTATGGGTTCAGCAGAATCTATGGGTATTGAAGTAGTAGATTAATTTAACAAAATAATTAGATATCAAATATGGGTAAGAAACATAACGCTGCAAAAAATACAATAGAAAAAGATAAGTTGTATGATTTAGATAAAGCAGTAGAATCAATAAAATCTGCGGCCTTTGCTAATTTTGATGAGACTGTTGAAGTTGCAATTAAATTAGGTGTTGATCCACGTCAGTCAGACCAAATGGTTAGGGGTGTAAGCTCACTTCCAGCTGGGACTGGCAAAGACGTTAAAGTTGCAGTAATCTGCAAAGAAGACAAATTTGACGAAGCTAAAGCTGCTGGCGCAGACATGGTTGGTAATGATGATATTATTGAATCAATTAAGGCTGGCAAAATAGAATTTGATGTATGTATTGCCACTCCAGATATGATGGGAGTGATTGGTCAAGTAGCAAGAGTATTAGGCCCAAAAGGTTTAATGCCAAATCCAAAGCTTGGAACTGTTACTGCTGACGTTGCAACTGCAGTGAAAAATTCTAAGAGTGGTCAAGTCGAGTTTAGAGTAGAAAAAGCAGGTATTATCCATGCTGGTGTTGGTAAAGTTTCTTTTAAGGCGGAAGATTTAGTTAAAAATATTAAAACACTAACTAATGCGATTATTAAAGCAAAGCCATCAGGAGCGAAGGGTACATATCTTAAAGCTATGTATCTAACATCAACAATGGGAACATCTGTAAAGTTGAACATTGCAAGTTTTACTGAATAAAATAGAGTTATTTTGGAGAGTTAAAAGTGGTTAGACCAGAAAAACAAAAAGCAGTTGAAGAGATTGAAGAAGTATACAAATCCTCTAATTCTGTGATTATAGCTCACTATCATGGGCTAACAGTTAGTGAAATAACAGCTTTGAGGAAGCAGCTAAAGAGTAATGGTGCTGAATTTAAAGTTGTAAAAAACACTCTTTCAAGGATCGCAGCAAAGAATGTAGGTATTGAAGTTGACGCTGAAATGTTTAAAGGCCCAACTGCTATTGCTTATTCTGAAGATCCAGTTGCGGCAGCAAAAGGTGTATATAAGTTTGCAAAATCGAATGATAATTTAAAGATTATTGGCGGAATTGTAAACGACAAAGTAATGGATCTTAGTGAAATTGAGACGCTATCCAAGTAACCATCTCTCGATCAGCTAAGAGGTAAATTGGTTGGGGTATTACAAGCTCCTGCATCTAACATCGCAAGAGTGCTTATTGCACCTGCGGGCGCATTAGCAAGAGTCGTCCAAGCTTTTGCTGACAAAGGTTAAGTTAAAATTTAGATCAAGTTAAAGTCAAAGAGGATACATATTATGGCAGATTTAACAAAAATAGTTGATGAACTATCTACTCTAACAGTAATGGAAGCTGCAGAGCTTTCAAAAATGCTAGAAGAAAAATGGGGTGTTTCAGCGGCAGCTCCTGTAGCAGCAGTTGCAGCAGCAGCTCCGGGTGAGGCGGCGGCTGAAGCCAAAACTGATTTCAGTGTTATTTTAGCAAGCGCTGGCACTTCAAAAATTAATGTAATTAAAGAAGTTAGAGCTATTACTGGTCTTGGGCTAAAAGAAGCCAAGGATCTAGTTGATGGAGCACCTAAGCCAATTAAAGAAGGTGTGCCACAAGCAGAAGCTGACGATATTAAAGCTAAGCTTGAAGCAGCTGGTGCAACAGTTGAAGTTAAATAAGTTAGTATATATCACTATATATTATAGTACTTATTGACTTCTAAATCAGGTAATGATAGAAGTAGCGCTTCATATTATTTTATAAATAAATAATATGAAGTGCTGTTTGCAGTTGTAGCGATGGTAAATTACTATTGCTTAATAGAGTATTCTTTAGCTTAATAGCTCATTAAAAATTGATGATAAAACATATCAATATAAAATCGAATATAAGCAATCTTAAAAAAGGCTGCAACCCTCTCTCATGCTCAGTGGAAAAAATAAAAATTAGAATTATAAGCTATATGACAAAATATGTTTTGTTACTAGTTGCTCCCATTTTCCACTTTGAGCACAAAAATACAAATTCAACTCAACTAACTTTCTGGAGATAGTATGGTGCAAAGTTTGCAGACAAGAAAACGTATACGCAAAAATTTTGGAAGGATCGAGCAAGTTGCAGATATCCCAAATCTTATTGAAATTCAGAAAAATTCTTACGATAAAAATTTCTTGCAATTAGATAAGAGTGAAGCAGATAAACAAAATGTTGGTCTGCAAGCGGTTTTATCCTCAATTTTCCCGATCACTGATCAAGCAGGAACTTCAACTCTAGAATATGTTAAATATGCCTTTGATGCTCCTAAATATGATGTAGAAGAATGTCGTCAAAGGGGGCTTAGTTTTGTAGCTCCTCTTAAAGTGACGCTCAGATTAAGTGTTTGGGATGTAGATGAAGCTACAGGTGCTAGAGAAATTAAAGGTATTAAAGAACAAGAAGTCTACATGGGAGAAATTCCATTAATGACTCAAAATGGTACCTTTATTATAAACGGTACAGAGAGAGTAGTAGTATCCCAGATGCATAGATCTCCTGGAGTATTTTTCTATCATGATGAAGGCAAGACTCACTCGTCAGGTAAATTTCTATATTCAGCAAGAGTTATTCCTTATAGAGGCTCATGGCTGGATTTCGAGTTCGATGCAAAAGATGTTCTGTATTTTAGAATCGATAGAAAAAGAAAGTTGCCTGTATCTACGCTATTAATGGCGATTGGGATGGGTACTAAAGAAATTTTAGACCATTACTATGAGAGAGTAGATTATAAATTTCACAAGAAAGGTTGGGTTACAGAGTTTAATCCAGCAACAATTGTTGGCGGTAGAGTTGCAACCGATATTATAAATGCTGATAATGAAGAAGTCCTTCTTGAAGCAGGATCTAAAATTACTCCGCGTATTGCTAAGAAATTTGCCGAAAATGGACTTAAAAATCTACTTGTCAAAAGTGATGCCCTAATTGGAAAATATTTGGCTGAAGAAATCGTTGATGCAAAAACTGGTG
>CAYGQW010000268.1:0-3804 GCA_964352175.1 uncultured Halobacteriovorax sp. | reverse complement strand
ACTCTGGGATTCGTAAATCAAAGTTAAAAACTCTATAGTCTTCACTTACCAGTTGTTTGGCAATGGCTGCACCAATTCCACTGGTAGCTCCTGTAACAATAGCGACTTGAGACATGCTCTACTCCATCTCTTCTAATTCAATGCTCTGATCAAGAAACTGGTCAATCACTTTCTTAACGGAGGCGATCTGAGTTCCGTCTTTTGTGGCAAAATTTAAGCCTGAATATCCCCACCAGTCCCAACAACCTCTTGGGTTACCAAGCCATTCATCGACTTCAACTTGAGGATAAACAACAACGATATTATTGGCTTCGGCCCATTCATTGAGACCCGTATTTTTAAAATAGGTTTCCCCAATAAGAGAAATTGTTTGTCTGCAGCCGTGAAATGAAACATGCAGTTTACATTCTTGACCACGTTGACAAGCATTTGGGATATAGGCATAACCTTTATCATTCATCGATGGCGCGCTTGGCTGATTGAATTGAAAAAAGTTTTTAAGGATTTGCTTGCCTGGTTTTTTGAGCTCACCAAATAGATGCTGAAGAAGATTTCCTGCTGAATCGTATTCACAGGCACTCACCCAAGGTGAGCGACTTGCAGTTTGACAAGTATTTCCGTAATTGAGAGTTGGCAAGGCATGACCAACAGGAAACTTCGAGATGTATTTAATGCCTTCAGTTTTTAGACCTGCATTTAAGTAAAAATTCACATTTTCGTCGACAACTTCTGGCATAACGGTCTGATCAAATTTTCCACTTAATAAAAATACTTTGTCGTCTTTTAAGTTGGATAACGAATCAATAAGTCCAAGATCTTCAAATTTTTTCGCCGTATTAAAAAAAGAAAATCCACTTGGAAGGTTATAAGGTTGATTCATACACTCACTAAGAGCTGTGATGACATTTGCGCGGGAACAAAAAAATGGACCTGAAGCCAACATGGCTGCGCCATTAATAAGGCTAGAGTGAGCAACATGCATCTGATTGGCCATAAAGCCACCGGCAGAGATACCAGACACAGTAACGCGACTCGATAAATTCAATCGAGCATTTGCCGTTTGCAATGTCAGCACAGTGAAAATACTTAGCCAAATAATCTTTGTACTCACTTTGCCTACTCCCGTTTTCATTGATTGAAAGCTACGATTCATTAACTTAATTGACAAGGGATGAGGTGCATCATGGAATTTAATACAGATCGTTTTATCAATGACTTAAACTGGCGTTATGCTACAAAACTATTCGATTCTACTAAAAAGGTAGCTGAGAAAGACTGGCTAGTACTTGAAGAGTCCCTAAGGCTCTCTCCATCATCCTATGGACTTCAACCATGGAAGTTTTTGGTTGTCCAAAATAAAGACCTTAGAGCAAAGCTTAAAGAAGTTTCTTGGAATCAATCACAAGTTGTCGATTGTTCTCATTATGTAGTTTTCACAACTCTTAAAAAAGTTTCTAGCAACAATGTCGATGAATTCATTGCTGCCATCGCTAAGCAAAGAAGTGCAACAGTTGAAAGTCTTCAAGGTTATAAAAATGTCATGATTGGAGATATTGTTGAAGGACCTAGAAGTGAGTACGCTCAAGCATGGGCGCAACGTCAGTCATATATCGCCATGGGAAATCTCATGAATGCCGCCGCTCAAATGAGAATTGATACCTGCCCGCTTGAAGGACTAGACCCAAGTGCATATGACAAAATTCTCAATCTTGAAAATACTGAGTATGCTACTGTCGCTGCAGTAGCAGTTGGTTATCGCCATAGAGACGATAAGTACCAAGACAATAAAAAAGTTCGCTTTCAAAAAGATCGCGTTATTCAATTTATTAATTAAGGAATATAGATGGAAATTTCACTCAAAAAATTAGTCGACGAGCAGTTTATTAGAACTCTCGAATCAATAAACGAAATTCTTGGAAAAGCTGAAGTTCACGCCAAAGAGCGCAACTTCGATCCAAATTCATTTCTGGCACTAAGATTTGCTCCAGATATGTTTCCTTTTGTTAAACAGGTACAAATTGTGACTGATATTGCAAAAGGATCAGTCGCTAGACTTGCCAATAAAAAAGCTCCGATTTTTGAAGATAAAGAAACAACAATAGTAGAATTAAAGAATCGTATAGGAAAAACCATCGAGTTCTTAGCTGCGACCAAGCCTGAAGAGTACAAAGGTTATGAGGACGTTATGGCAACATTCCCATGGCTTCCAGGCAAGGCTTTAGAAGGGCAAGACTTTCTCGTAAGCCATGCTCTTCCCAATTTTTATTTTCACGCTACGACAACCTATTCTCTATTAAGAATGAGCGGAGTAAATCTTGGAAAAGCTGACTTCCTAGGAAAACAAAACTGGAAGAACGTTTAGTTCAAACTAACTTCAAACAAACGAGCGAAGCGCGTGATCTGATCGTCGTTTCGCTCGTTCATCATGCCACAGCCTATGAGCTTATTATCCTCAATAAAAAAGTCTCCACTTAGCATCATATAATGAAGGTGAAGGTCATCTCCAACCTCGACAGCAATCCATCTAGGCTTCATCGGCTTTTGTTCTTCAATTTGTTTTCTCGTGATGAGATGAATCCAGCCACCGTTATTTAAAATCAGTGAATCATTTGACCAATGGGCCTTAGCATCTGGCGAAATTACTCCCGCTCGACGTGGATTATATGGAGTTTTAAATAGTACTTCATGACTTTCTAGGTCTAGAGTTACAACTCCATTAAATCCGTTCTCTCTTGTACTTGTAAAAACAACTTGTGCATTGTTACCATCATAAGCAATTGCGACTGGTTTTCCACCTTCAACTTCGCTAAATTCTTTATGCCACTGAATTTTTTTCGTTTGCATATTAAAAGCAACTACACCATCTCGACCTCTAGCAATGAGAAGCAATTCTCCGACTTGAGTCATCGAAATCGCCTTACTCGTTTGAGGGTTAGGATTAAAAACAAATGGATGACGTTCAATAACACTTCCATCAGTTGAGACATTTAAAATTTCATAGTCCTGAAGTAGCCATAGAGATTCAGCAAACTCACTGAGACCTTTTATTTTCTCATCTTGCTCATAGATCTTTAAACCCTCATAGTTTTCGACAACATTTAATCTAGATGAAGCATCAAAGTAACCACGAGCAATAAAGTTCTGAGAAAATTGTGGCGGGTTAGAAACAAAATACCCGGCGCGACCTGGATAAGGTTGAAGCGATGATTTACAAACGGTTTCTAGATGACTAGCTGTAACGGATGTACTCAAAAGAAAAATGATAAAAGATAAGCATTTCACAGCAACTCCATGGCGTTTTCTCTTTAATTAAATATTCACCTAAATGATTTTAAACACTTCGAAGACTAAGTGACAAAATATTTAACTAAAGCAATTACCCGAGTACTCCGATAAACAATTATGCTGGAGTGTATATGACTAAACAATCAATCCTGATCCTAGGTCTTCTTTTAGCCTCTCAATCATTTGCACAATCAAATGAAAGACCTCGTTCAGGTCAAATCGGACCAGCATATATTGGAGGAATGGAGTATTGGCCCTTTGATGATGAAATCCCTGGCACTCCATATCCTGATCGTGTGTTATGGAGTTACGCAGAAGGATCAGATGCAGCACAAAAATGTATGCTCCAAGGCAATAAGTTACTTGTTAGTTGGCTTGAAGATGAGCAGTCTCCTGTTGCACAAGCTCTTAAGGAATATTCAGAAATTGGTGGTACTGCCAGCTTTTTTATGTGGACCAATGATTATACTAAAGCACCTGAGCAGGCTGAACGCGGCATGAGAAGATCAAAGGTTTGGT
>CAYGQW010000267.1:0-3806 GCA_964352175.1 uncultured Halobacteriovorax sp. | reverse complement strand
TAACTTATGCTGGTTGGGATCGTTCAGGTGATATTGCTGAAATGGCAGTTGCTATCCACCATCCTGCAACTGACGAAAAAGCGATTAGCTTTGAAAATGATCCAACAACTCACACTCGTTATTTAAAAGAAGAGCAAGTTGAAGATGCAACTCACGTACGTGTAACTGATTGGGATGTTGGAACAACTGAGCCAGGTTCTTCAGGTTCCCCTCTATTTGACCAAAATCACCGCGTGATTGGTCAACTTCATGGTGGCTATGCTTCATGTACTAGCCAAACTTCTGACTGGTATGGACGTATCTATACTTCTTGGGAAGGTGCTGGATCTACATCAACCCGTTTGAAAGATCACCTTGATAGCGCTGGAACAGGCGATATGTTTGTTGATACAATTCGTTAAAGACCTGCGCCTAGAGCAACGCTCTTGACGCTGAGTCTTCCTTGATGACGAGTGTCGCGAAAGCGACTCCTAGGCATCAATGATTTAGCCCTCTTTACGAGGGCTTTTTTTTTACCTTTTTTCATACAGCGTGGCCCATAGTGTTACTCAGTGCTAGAAGCTTGTTATGAAGCTCCTTCTATTAAGTCTTTTACTGATCTCATTTGTTGCTAATTCTAGTGAATGTGACTTCTATCAACAGCTCGATTCTGAATATCAATGTGAAAACAAAGGCTATCCAATTAACTTTGGTTACAAGTATTGTATAAAATTCATTAATAAAAAGAGTTCATTTTCAGCTGAAGGTCAACAATGGCTAGCAAATACTAGAGAGTGTCTTATTAATGAATTAAAAAACACTAGTTTTAATAATTGCCAAGAGTTAAAAGATTTTGCTTTTGATTCCCATAATAATTGCTATGAGCAGGCTGGGTTTTGTTCATTAAGTAAAAAAGATAGAAAACAGCTTTATAAAATGATTTTGCCACAGTTTTGGAGAGTTGGACTTATATTCGATGGACTAAGCTTACTCAGATCATGTGACTAAGAATTATCTTCTGGTGGATCAACCTTCTTGTCTTTATCGCCGTCTTTCATTCCTTGCTTGAAATTGGTAATAGCTTTGCCCATTGATCTTCCAAGCTCAGGCAGTTTTCGGCCACCAAACATGAGGACGACAATTGCTAAGACAATAAGTGCTTCAGTAGTTCCAAGTCCAAACATCATTCGTCCTTTAGTAAACTCGAGACAGCGGCATGCTGTACTTTCCAGGGGCATAGCCTAGCAAACGTTCTTCTCTAAGCTTAACATAAGCCTTGTCTTTCGAACTAGAGCTAGCAAAAGGGTAGATAGCGATTCCACCTCTTGGTGTAAACTCACCAACGACTTCTAAGTATTTTGGATTAATTAGTTTTGTTAGATCGTCGCAGATCTTTTGTACGCAATCTTCATGGAAATCTCCGTGGTTTCTAAAGCTAAAGAGGTAAAGCTTTAGTGACTTTGATTCGACCATTTTTTTATCAGCGATATAATTAATGAAAATTCGTGCAAAGTCCGGTTGTGCTGTCTTTGGGCAAAGACTCGTAAACTCGGTACAAACAAAGGTTGTCCAAGCTATCTTTCCTGGATTTTTATTATCAAATGCTTCTAGAGCCTCTGGGGCGTAGTTCTCAGGGTACTCAGTTTCGGTTTGTCCAAGCTTAAAGTCTTTTAATTCTTTGCTACGTCCTGAAGTTGTCGATCTTTTTTTGGCCACAGTCTTTTGCCTTATATATGAGATTTTGCTAGTTTAGCTCAATAATAACCTAATTTTGACAAGCTGGGTAGTGCATTGAATCGACGTAAAACGAAAGCGGTTGTGGTCCAACTTGGCTCGCCAAAAAGTCCCAAAGTTTCTGACGTTCGCTCCTATTTAAAAGAATTTTTAGGAGATCCAAGAGTTGTCGATGTCACGCCATGGCTTTGGAAAATTATACTCAATCTTTTTATCTTACCCTTTAGACCTAAACGCTCAGCTAAGCTTTATTCTAGGATTTGGGATGGAAAGAGCTTTCCTTTAATTACTATCACTGAGGCTTTTGCTAACAAAGTCAGCAAAGCTTTGCCAGACCCATCGACTGTAGAGCTTAACCATGCTTTTTTATTGTCGAGTCCCAGAGTCAGTGATGTATGGGATAGTTGGGAGAAAGATTTAGAGGACAGACCCGATCAAGCGGCCACCAGACTTTTAGCAATTGCTATGTTTCCACAATTTTCTGGATCAACAGTCGCTAGTGGTATGGACGGCTTTGCTAAGGTACTTGAAAAGAGAACGAAAATTCCTCCTTTTGAGTTCTTAACTGACTTTCATCGCTCACATGCTTTTATTGATAATTCTGCTAGGTTAGTAGATCATCACCTTAAGCATCTTAATAAAGAAAAAAAGATTGATAAGCTGATAATGTCCTTTCATGGAATACCAAAACGCTGGGTCATCTATAATGGTGATGTCTATTATAAACATTGCTATGAAACCTTCTGCTTAATTACAGAACGACTCAAAGAAATTAGTAGCGACAATGTTGAGTATGCTTTTCAGTCGAGATTTGGATCTGAAGAGTGGCTTACTCCATACACAGAAGATCGAGTGGATGAGCTTATAGAAGAAGGGCACAAAAATATTGCTGTTTACTGTCCGGCTTTCGTTGCAGACTGCTTAGAGACTGTTGATGAAATTGGAGTCGAGCTTAAAGAGCAGGCCCATGAGTCAGGTGGTGATATTCAACACATCCCTTGTCTAAATGATGATGATAAATGGTGCTCTGACTTTGCTGTGCTTATTGATGCCCATGCAAACGGTGATTCTAAAAATATTCAAGATCAATATATTGACTTTGATCCATCCAGGTACGAACCAATGACCGAACAAAAAATGAAGTCTCCTCCACTTAGTCCTGTGGCAAAATCAAGTATAAAAATTGTCTTTTTAACACTGTTCTTAGACTTGATTGGTTTTTCAATTATCTTTCCTTTGTTTCCACAACTCGCGAAATACTACCTTGAGACCGATGGTGACAACGTTTTTCTAAAAGCTATTTTTGGTAGTATTGCTAGTCTAACTCAAGTCGGAGGTGCAGATGTATCTTCGATTGTTCTCTTTGGAGGTGCTCTTGGTGCTATCTATTCGTTGCTTCAATTTATAGCTGCTCCTATTTGGGGAGGCATCTCTGATCGTATAGGAAGAAGACCTGTTCTTTTGATCTCAGTAGCTTGTTTAGCACTTAGTTACGGCCTTTGGTTTTTTGCCGGAAGCTTTACGGTTTTAATCCTCGCGCGTTTTGTCGGTGGCATCATGGGTGGCAATATTTCAACCGCCACTGCTGTCGTTGCAGATGTTACTTCTTCGAAAAATCGTTCTAAAGGTATGGCTTTTGTCGGAATCGCCTTTGCCTTAGGATTTATATTTGGTCCTGCATTAGGTGGAATTTCAGCCCAGTGGAATCTTTTAGATACTTGGCCTGAATTGGCCGCTTACGGAGTCAACCCATTTTCTGTACCTGCAGCTATCGCTTTTGTTTTATCATTTCTAAACTTTTGGTCTCTTCTTTTTAGATTTAAAGAAACACTTCCACCTGAAAAAAGAGGTGAGTCTCACCTGCAAAGAAGCTTTAATCCATTTAAACTTTTTACTCCACTTCCGTTTCCAGGAGTTAATTTAACTAATATTGGTCACTTTCTATTTCTGATGGCCTTTTCTGGGATGGAGTTCACCTTAACGTTCTTAGCATTTGAACGCTTAGGATATTCACCAATGGACAACGCCTATATGTTTAGTTTTATTGGTTTTGTGCTCGCCATGGTTCAGGGTGGAGTTGTGAGAAGAAAAGC
>CAYGQW010000266.1:0-3834 GCA_964352175.1 uncultured Halobacteriovorax sp. | reverse complement strand
TTAATAGCCTAAACTGCCTACTTTTTAGTCAGGTACTAAAACCCTAGTCACTTTTGCCCATCATAGGATTTTAAGCACTTACGTTTACAATAAAGATATCTTTAATATAGACCTTGGGAGAAATCATGAAATTGCTATTGGCCATTGTGCTGCTCTTTTCAATTCAAAGCGCCAACGCATTTGATCTACAAGAATTTATCGGAGAGCTGAAAGAAAGGGCACGTCCTCATTTAACAAAGATCTTGGGTGAAGAAAAGGTGAATAAGTATTTAGGCACGCCAGCTTCTACTATTGAGTTACCAGCTATTCCTGTTCTTGAAAAAAGTTCAACATCTACTGCAGTATACGACGTTAAAGAATTCGAAGGGACTAAAAAATTTGAAGCAAAAGAACTAGAAAAGTATAACTACTATTTTGTTCAAGAGCTATTCAAAGCTGTACGACGTAGAGATCCTGATGCAAATGAAGTTTCAAATTGGATGAATGTCCTTCAACAGGGTGGAACTAGAGAAGGGGTTTATCGAGGTCTTGTTCTTGATCAAACCTATGCAGGCTTAGAAAACTATCCAATGCCAGTTAATGATACTCTGGTTAAATTTACTGCTAGATTTCTTGATGTTTATACAGGAAAAAAATATCCATTAGAAAAACTCATGGGCTTTAACTTCTTTGCGCTTAAGAGAAATGTAACAGAACGTGCGCTTGAGACCATGGATGCTATGCCGGATCAAACATCTAGAGCCAATTGGTATGCTGTCTTTTCTGCAGAGGTGGCAAAAGATTATCCCGCTGCCTTTGATAATAAAACTAGGGCTAATTTAAGCGCTGAGGCTCATCAAAATTGGGCCAATACCTATTCAACTCAATATTTAAAATCAGAAGTGATCATTAAGCTTCATAAAATTTTTAATAGCCTCATCTAGATTAACGAAATGGCTGATCATTGTTTAGAGCAGCGTAAAGCCTTTCTAAACCAAGAGCAATGCCAGCAGACTTTGGATAGTCTTCCATCGTATGAAAAAATTCTTTTGGTTCAGGTAAGTTATACTGATAGTAATCTTGTTTTGCTTTGATTTGATTTGCAAAGCGCATCTTGAGTTCTGCTTTATCTGTAGATTCATTAAAACAATTTGCTATTTCAACACCAGATAAATAAAGTTCAAATCTCTCACAGACTCTTGGATCATTTTTTTTAATCGTAGAAAGCGCTGCTTGATGAAAGGGGTATTCAAAGAGAATTAGAGCCGGATACTTAGCAAGTTTTGGTTCAATTTCGTTAAGAAAGATTAAGAAGAAATAGTCATCCCATTCTTTAAGTTTTTCAAATAAAGGTAGATGAGGTAATTCTTTTTTAATTTGTTGGTGGAGCTGATCATTGTCTAAATAATCTAAAATATCAAAACCGACAAACTCTTGAAAAATATCACTAACAGTTTTCTTTTGTACAACGATTGATTCTGGACTTAAGTCAGTAATAAGATCTTCAAGATCCTTCATGATGTCTTCGTATCTTGCATGTCTTCTATACCATTCAAGCATTAAAAATTGAGGTCGATGAAGATCGGAGTTTGGCTCATCTCTAAAACACCAACAGATTTGATAAATTTTATCTATGCCTTCACTAAGAAGCTTCTTCATCGCAAACTCAGGTGAAGTATGAAGATACCAGTCAGTTTTCTTTTGACCATGAGCACTGTGAACTTCAAACGGATGAATATGAGTTTCCATTCCAGGATTCTCAACCATTGGATTTGTATAGGTATGCAGGAAGCCACGCGCCTCAAAGAAGCGGTGCACTTGTGTTACAAACTTGGAAAATTTAATCTCATCCCGCACGAAAAATGGCCTTAATTAGAGGAATCTTATGATTGGATCTATTCAAAGTATTTATCACGTTCTTGGTCTGTCGATCAATGCTACTCAAGGAGATGTTTGGGGCTTTATGTCCATTCTAATTATTTTGGCAGGTGCTATCTTTATGTGGCTTCAGCCTCAGGCTAAAGATCAGGCTAAAAAGTCGATTCCTGTTGATTTAGCGGCAAAAGAAGTTGAGTCAGCTCCTGTAAAAGAAAAAGTAGAAGCCCCAGAGGTTAAAGAAGTTAAGGTTAGCTTTGCTGATCGTCTAACTAAGGGTTTAAGTAAAACTAGTCAGGGTGTTTTTGGGAAACTGTCTTCTCTCTTTAGCAAAGGCTTAGATGCTGAGACTTTAGATGAGGTCGAAGAACTCCTCTACAGTGCAGACATGGGTCCAGCGACTGTGAGTGAAATCATTGCGGCCTTACATGGTGAAGTGAAAAAAGGTGAATTTGGTCCCGATGATTTTAAGAAGTTTATGTATGAATTTTTAAAATCAAAAATGGAAACAGTTCAACAAAATGTTAATCAAGAGCTCTTCGAGTTTAAAGCCGGTCGGGGAACTAGAGTTATCATGGTCGTAGGAGTTAACGGCGCAGGTAAAACCACTACGATCGGAAAGTTGGCCACCAAGCTAACAGCGCAAGGAGCGAAGGTTGTCGTAGGTGCTTGTGATACTTTCAGAGCTGCAGCTGTGGATCAACTTCAGGTTTGGTGTGATCGCTCAGGTGCTACCATGGTTAGAGCAAAAGAAGGGGCTAACCCTAGTGGCGTTGGTTATGACGCCCTGCAAACGGCCCTTAATGAAAGCGCCGATTACTGTATATTGGACACTGCTGGTCGTTTGCATACTGCTGGAAACCTAATGGACGAGTTGAAAAAGTCTAAAACGGTTTTACAAAAGCTGGATGAGAGCGCTCCTCACCATACATTACTCGTCATAGATGCCATTACCGGTCAAAATGCCCTTCGCCAGGCTGAAGAATTCAATAAAACCTTAGCCTTAACTGGCCTAATTCTAACCAAATGTGACGGCTCAAGTAAGGCCGGAAGTGCAGTTTCTATCGTCTCAACTCTTCAGGTGCCAATAACCTATATCGGTATAGGTGAAAGCGTAGAAGATTTAGATCAATTTAAATTGGAAGAGTACTTAAAAGCACTATTAGCACTTTGACTCGGATAACTGATTCGATTAATCTTGTAGGTAATGACTAAAGAATCTGTTACAGACTTTGAGATTCTAGGAAGCCGCGTCAAGATTAATCCTGACAAAGTTTCTGGTGAAACAACTCCAAACGAGATTGTCGAATACGTGCGCCTAACGGCAACTAGTATTAAGACTGAAGCGCCTCAGTTAGATAATGGCCAAGTCTTTTTATTAGCTGCTTTAAAAATAGCTGAAGAAAATCTTAATCTAAATCGTGAATATCGCGAAAACATTAAGACTGTTCAAGCATCTGCACAAGACGCCCTTCGTTTTATTGAGGAAGTTTCGCCCACGGCTTTATAAGCTAGTGGAAAAGAATGACCTTAGGTTAAGCCTTAAGGACGTGTTGGATAAAATGCCAATGGAAGAGCGAGCGCACAACTCCCAGGCACTAGTTCAAAATCTTTTAGTTTGTCTGTCACAATTCTCGACATCATTAGAGTCAATGGTAATCGGTGTCTATGCACCTTTGCCGGACGAGCCTGATTGGACTTTGAGTCGTCAACTAGGCTTATTGCAAACAGCTTTTCCTGTTCAGACAGGAGAGGAGACGATGGAGTTCCACCGATGTCGTGTGGAAAACCTCGTAACCCAAAAAGCTTTTGGCATAAGTCTTAGGATTCCACCGATGGGATCGCCCAGTGTTACGCCAGACTTAGTTTTGGTGCCTGGGCTCGGATTTACCAAAGAAGGAGCTAGGCTTGGTCGTGGCGGTGGGTACTATGATCGTTGGCTTGAAAGTTTTAAAGGAAAAAAAATAGGTTTGTGTTTCG
>CAYGQW010000265.1:0-3864 GCA_964352175.1 uncultured Halobacteriovorax sp. | reverse complement strand
TTACCTTTAAGCATGTCTGAAAGTGAACGAAGTGGACGCTTGTTAGCACCTGTGAACACTTTACCACGACGGCCGTTATCAAATAGAGCATCAACAGCTTCTTGAAGCATACGCTTTTCGTTTCTGATGATGATTTCTGGAGCGTTAAGCTCTTTTAGGCGCTTAAGACGATTGTTTCTGTTGATCACACGACGGTAAAGGTCGTTAAGATCCGAAGTTGCAAAACGACCAGCTTCAAGTGGAACTAATGGACGAAGATCCGGTGGAAGAACCGGAATAACTTCCATCATGAACCATTCTGGCTTGTTGTCAGACTTCATGATTGATTCAACAACTTTAAGACGCTTAACAATTTTTGTTCTCGCCATTTCAGTTGTAGCAGATTGAAGATCGCGACGAAGAACTTTGTTCTCCATATCGATATCAAGACGCTTAAGCATAGACTTAACGATTTCGCCGCCCATACCAGCGTCGAAATCAACTCCCTGCTCTTTTAATTCATAATATTGTTGTTCAGTTAAAACCTGACCAACCTGAAGACCGCCATCAACATCGTGAGTAGCAGATTCAGTTACGATAAATGATTCATAATAAAGAACTTTTTCAAGATCTTTAAGGCTTAGGCTTAAAAGCGCACCCAGACGTGATGGAAGAGAACGTAGGAACCAAATGTGTGCAACAGGAGCAGCAAGCTCAATATGACCACAACGCTCACGACGAACTTTTGAAAGTGTAACTTCAACGCCACACTTTTCACAAACCACACCACGGTGTTTCATACGCTTATACTTACCGCAGATACACTCATAGTCTTTTACAGGTCCGAAAATTTTTGCACAGAAAAGACCATCACGCTCTGGCTTGAACGTACGATAGTTAATTGTTTCTGGCTTTTTCACTTCACCAAATGACCATTCACGAATTGTGTCAGGAGAAGCCATTCTAATAGAAATAGCTTCAACACTGATTGGATCTTTTGGCTTGTCGAAAAAGTTGAGAAGATCTTTCATATCTAATACCTCACGGGGTTTTCAGCATTCAAAAAATGGGAAGAGGAAATCCTCTTCCCTAAACAAACTATCCAAGACTCTCTTCATCAGAGTTTTCTTCAAGTTTCACATCAAGACACAGAGCTTGTAACTCGCGTACTAGAACGTTGAAACTTTCTGGAAGACCTGGCTCAAGAACTTGTTCGCCTTTAACAATCGATTCATACATACGAGTACGGCCGATAACGTCATCTGATTTCACCGTCAAGAATTCTTGAAGAGTGTAGGCAGCGCCGTAGGCTTCTAGTGCCCAAACTTCCATCTCACCCAGACGCTGACCACCAAACTGTGCTTTACCGCCAAGAGGCTGTTGAGTCACAAGAGAGTAAGGTCCTGTTGAACGAGCATGAATTTTCTCATCAACAAGGTGGTGTAGTTTAAGCATGTACATTGTTCCAACAGTAACTTCTTCCGAGAAAGCATCCCCAGTTTTACCGTCAAACAATGTTGTCTTTCCTGATGGATCAAGATCTGCAAGCTCTAACATCTCACGGATGTCGGCTTCAGTAGCACCATCAAAAACGTGAGTTGAGAAACGCACACCTTGTGAAAGTTGCTCAGCAACTTCACGTACACGCTTATCACTAGCTTTTGATAGCCACTTCTTAACTTCTTCAGTGTTGTAGATCTTAAAGATATAATCTTTAAGCTCATCCATTTGAACACGTTGCTCTAGAAGAACTTTCATCTTCTCGCCTAGACCACGACCGGCCCAACCAAGGTGAAGCTCTAAAAGCTGCCCGATGTTCATACGTGAAGGAACACCTAGCGGATTTAGAACGATATCAACAGGAGTACCATCAGCTAGGAATGGCATATCTTCTTGAGGAATAACGTTCGAGATCACACCTTTGTTTCCGTGACGTCCGGCCATTTTGTCACCTGGCTGAAGCTTACGCTTAATAGCCACGTAGACGATAACCTTTTTGATTACGCCCGGAGAAAGTTCGTCTCCACGGTGAAGCATTGCGATTTCTTCGTTAGCTTTTGTACGAACACGGTTAATACGGTTACGAACATCAGCGAAGTACTCAGAAAGTTTTTCTTCCAATTCTGGCTTAAGTGGAATGTATCCAATAAGTTCGAAAGGAATTTTAGCAAGTGCTTCTGAACTAATCTCTGCATCTTTTGGAAGAAGTTCAGTTGAACCATCTTCAGATACAAGGCGATCAGTTGTTTTATTGCCTTTCAACATTTCAGCAATCTTTAGGATTGAAGAAGTTTGAATAGCTTTAATTTCAATTCTTTCATCACGACGGATTAGGCTTGTTTCATGTTCAATAATTTCTTTTGAACGTGCGTCAAGCTCTACACCTTCGCGAGTGTAAACTTTAGCGTCAATAACTGTACCGCGAACTGATGAAGGAACACGTAAAGACGTATCCTTAACGTCGCCAGCTTTGTCACCAAAGATAGCTTTAAGAAGTTTTTCTTCTGGAGAAAGTTGAGTTTCACCTTTTGGAGTAATCTTACCAACCAAGATATCGCCTGGTTTAATGATTGCACCAACACGGATAATCCCTGCTTCATCAAGATCTTTAAGAGCTTCTTCAGAAACGTTTGGAATATCGCGAGTGATCTCTTCTTTTCCAAGTTTTGTATCACGAGCTTCAGCTTCGAAAGCTTCGATGTGAACAGAAGTGAAAACGTCATTAGCGAGCATTTTCTCATTGATCAAGATCGAGTCTTCGTAGTTGTAACCACCCCATGGCATAAATGCCACTAGGATATTTTGACCAAGGGCCAAGTCACCAAGGTGAGTTCCTGGGCCGTCGGCAATAACCATTCCCTTGTGAACCTTATCGCCTTCTTTAACGAGGGCTTTTTGGTTATTACAAGTGTTTTGGTTAGTACGCTGATACTTAACTAGTTTGTAGATATCAACGCCACTTTCGCCTTCTTTAAACTTATCACGTTGAATAACAATTCTGTTTGAATCAACGAAGATAACTCTACCGTCAGCTTGTGCATTGATAATAGCACCTGAGTCACGGGCGATAACGTATTCAGCACCAGTTCCAACAATTGGAGCATCTGTGCGAACAACTGGAACCGCTTGTCTCATCATGTTTGAACCCATGAGTGCTCTGTTGGCATCATCGTGTTCAAGGAATGGGATCAGGGCCGTTGCAACTGAAATCATCTGAGATGGAGAAACGTCCATAAGTTCAACTTCAGCCGAAGGAACGATTTTATAATCGCCACCAACACGTGAAGGAACGTGCTCACCAACAACTTTACCGTCTTTGATGTGACCAAGGTCAAGCTGAGCAATAACCTTTGTCTCTTCTTCGAAAGCAGAGAAGTACTTAACATCACCAAGCTTACGGTCATCGTTTACAACCTGGTATGGAGTTTCGATAAATCCATATTCAGAAACGCGAGCATAAGTTGCTAATGAAGTGATTAGACCAATGTTTGGTCCTTCTGGAGTTTCAACCGGACACATACGTCCGTAGTGAGTTGAGTGAACGTCACGAACTTCAAAGCCTGCACGTTCACGAGTTAGACCACCAGGCCCAAGAGCAGAAAGACGACGCTTGTGAGTCACTTCTGAAAGAGGGTTAGTTTGATCCATAAACTGTGAAAGCTGGGAAGAACCAAAGAATTCTTTAACAGCTGCAGCTACTGGCTTTTGGTTAACTAGGTCGTAAGGCATCATGGTTTCAATTTCTTGAATTGCCATACGCTCTTTTACAGCGCGTTCCATACGAACAAGTCCAACGCGGAATTGGTTTTCTAAAAGCTCACCAACGGCACGTACACGACGGTTACCAAGGTGATCGATATCATCAACTTTACCTTTACCGTTGTT
>CAYGQW010000264.1:526-3913 GCA_964352175.1 uncultured Halobacteriovorax sp. | reverse complement strand
CTTACTTAGCTTATCTAGTTCAAAATCACCTTGATGGGTACGATTACTCAGGACTGGCATTTGAAGAATTTAAACACGTCGGTGGGCCGATTTTACTTAATCGTCAGACTCAGTAGTTACTTCACTGGGTTTAAAAGCTTTGTTGAATAACCTTTCCATTTCCTCGTTAAAAGCGGAATCATGAGACATTATTTGAGGTACGAGTTGCTTTAAGATTTGCTCTTTTTTAGCCAACTGTTCATCGATTAAGACCTTACTTTGAGGATATTTTTTTAGGGTTTTTATTTTATCACTAAAAAATTGGTCTAATAATTTAAGTCTAATATTTTCATTTTCTAAAAAATGATATAGCTGAAATGTATCATCACCGGACCTTGGATCAATTGACCCTTCTCTAATTTCGGTACTGTCAAAGAGATCAAAGACTTCTTCAAAACCACTAAGCTCTTTCATTTTATCAGTTGCAACTCTTTTAATCTTTTTTGCCATATCTACTTCATACTCTTCAATAACATTTCTAAAAAATGAGTTTCTTTAGTTAACTTATAAAGCTTTCGATGCTCTTTCATCTGCAACTTAACATCTTGATCTAGTTCGTTTAAATCGATATTAGTTAATTTCTCTGATACCAGCTTTACCCGGTTTAGCAAACTTTGCTCTTTATTCTTTAGTCTTTTGGTTTTTTTTCTAAAATGAGCAGGTAAATCTTGTTCGATTGAGATAATTGTTAACAGAGGATGATGTTTAAGGACAGGGCTAATGAGATAAAAGGGATAAGGAAGCTTTGGATGAACTCCCAATTCTTCAAGGGCCTGAGCTATATTATCAGCTTGCTCATGTGCGGCATCGATTTGAGTGGCAGTAAGATGGATGTAGAGAGCCGTTTTTCCAGCTCCAGCTTTATGTAAAAGCCTAACCAAAGCCGAAATACTATAGTCATTTGTTTTTATTTCTTCAAAAACAGGTAATTTCATAGGAACAGAATACCGCACTTTCGGGGATTTAGGTGGAGAATTACAATATAAATATATGAATGATTTACCACATACTTTATTGCCTGATCACCTAACTTTGTTATTGAAAGCAAATATGGCTTCTAATGGGCAACTTCACCGTGAACTCGATCAGTATATTTATAAAAGAAAAGATCTTTATGAATTAGTGAGACGACATTTTCCAGATGTTAATCAATACGGCGCAGTTGGAAAGTTAATTAAATCTATTGGTTGGATAGGCTTCAGAGATAAAATCGCAGCACTCTATTTAAATTATATGTGGAATGGAAGTTATGATTCTCATCAAGATACTAGCTTTTTGAATGATGTTTTATCAGTAGAATCTTTTACAGCGCAAAACTGCTTACATAACTATTCAAGGGGATTCTTGTTAGGCTTATATCTAAAGAGCGCTGAAATTAGTGGTCAAGATTTAGAGATCAATATTCGAGCTAAAAATATCGTTAACGACTCAGAGCTTAAGGGAATGCTTCAGGCAATGGGATCAAGGGTTATTAAAATTGATTGGTTAATTCTACAACTTGTTCATTTTAGAAATTATTTAGGCTTCAGTTCTTTAGTATCAATGCTCAATAGGGCTTGCTCCTATGCTGAAATTTTTGGTGAACTTTCAATGGACCAAAGAGAAGAACTTACACTCAATATGTTAGCTTATGGAGCCTCTATCAATGAAACAAATATTTTTGTAGATAGACCCGTTTAAAAGGATGATTTATGAATCCCAATAATGCTGTTTGGAATCTATTAAATGACTTATCAGCAAAAAAAGGCATCAATGAAATTGTACTCAACAGGGCCAATGGAGTTTTTGTTGAGCGAGCAGGGCAGTTCATTCAGTTAAATGTTCAGTTGCCCAGAAAAGACGTAGATGACTTCCTACAAGATGTAGCTAAACAAAATGGAAAAACCTTTAACTCTGAACATGCGATTATGGACGCAAGACTACCGGATGGATCACGCCTTAATGCAATCAGAGAACCATATGTCGAGGGTCATCCAGCAATTTCAATTCGTAAATATCAAAAACATATAAAAAGCTTTGATGAAAATCCAGGAGTTTTTGGATTAAATGAAAAGTGGGTTGAATTTTTTAAAGCGCTCGTTTCAGCACGATTTAATATTATTGTCAGTGGCGGTACAGGTACCGGAAAGACGACATTTTTAAATCTCTTGCTAGGAGAGTTATCTAACCAAGAACGAGTTGTTAGTATCGAAGATACGCTTGAGCTTCAAATTAATGTGCCTAATGCTGTGAGACTTGAAGCTGTTAGAAATATTAATGACGGGAAGCAGTACTATAGTACAAGAGACTTGGTTAAAAATACTCTACGTATGAGGCCTGATAGAATTATTATTGGTGAGGTCAGAGGAGATGAACTCTTTGACCTTTTGCAAGTCATGAATACTGGACATGAAGGAAGTATGAGTTCTATTCATGCCAATACTCCTTATGAAGCTTTATCGAGAATGGAAACATTGTATATGCTTGCGGGCTACGATGTCCCATATCATGTGATTCGTAGACAAATAGCGAGTGCAGTTCATTTTGTTGTTCAAATTTCTAGGGATAAGGATGGCCAAAGAATTGTCCAGTCATTGATTCAACTAACCGGAGTTGAAAGCGATCGAATAACGCATCAAACTATACTTGAGCGTGAAGATGGTTTTCTTCGTACAACTGGTATTACCCCTAAATTTATGGATCGTTTGCATGAACGTGGTGGGATTGCGATTGATTTCTTTCGTTAGATAAGTTGTTGAAATTAAATAATAGAAAGTCATAAAATTCTTGTCACATTTTCCATTTTAATTCGTAGTATTACTATATGAAATTACTACTTTTACTTCCTCTACTTATCATTTCCAACGTTTTTGCTGAAACCATTGATTTTATCCAGGCTCAGCAGCAAGTCTTAGAGCACGATCTCATCAAATCAACTCAATTTCAGGCAAAGGCCATGGATGATGCTGCTAGTGTTGCAGGAGCATGGGGCGATCCGATGGTTTCAGTAGGTGCAGCCAATTTACCTATTGATGACGGTCTTAGAAGAGATAAAACGCCTATGAGTGGAATTGTTTTTGGTGTGGCCCAAAAGATCCCTCTAGGTTCACGTATTTCAAAAAAAGAAGATGCGGCCAAACAACGAGCAAAACAATTTTATTATCAATCAGAGTTCACTTCTCAAAAGTTATTAGCAAATTTTTGGAGTTATCTGATTAGCCTTAAAAGACATTCTCTTGATCTTGATTTTTTAAAAGAAAATGAAGCTTGGCTCAGGAGTATGGTTCAGGTTTCAAAAAAACTTTATAGTAATGGCAAAATCACTCAACAGGCTCTGCTTGATATTCAAATTCGTCACCAACAAGTTCA
>CAYGQW010000264.1:0-516 GCA_964352175.1 uncultured Halobacteriovorax sp. | reverse complement strand
ATATGGCAGAAAAGTCAGGAGTTATTGAGACTATCAATTCTAATATTGCTTATATCCTTGGAAAAGATCGGCCCATTTCCATCAAAGGGACTCCATGGAATAAAATTAAATCAGTTAAAATTCATGAAGATCCTAAAGAAAAGTCTTTTAAAGCAGCAGTTGTTGCTGCAGAGCTTGAACAGTCGTCAGCTAGATGGGCCAGAGTTCCAGATGCTACAGTTGCTGTGAATTATACGAAAAGAAGCAATATTGATGGACGCGGCGACTTTGTTGGAATCAATATCTCTATGCCTCTGCCATTTGGCTCAACCAGATCAGGCCAAGAGTCTATTGCTGCCAATGAATGGGTTGCCGCTAAATCTAATCTTAAAAACTATGAACAATCAAAAACTGCGGTATTGTACTCGTTAGATAAAGAAGCAAAATCTCTTGATCAACAACTTGCTCTAACAAAAAAATCTCTAAGCTTTGCCAGAACGGCCAAAGAAGTCTCTTCAAAATCTTATCGTATTGGCG
>CAYGQW010000263.1:0-3929 GCA_964352175.1 uncultured Halobacteriovorax sp. | reverse complement strand
ATCAACACCGCCAGAAAATGCACATAAAACATTTCCATCACCAATTGACTCAACCAACTTTGTTGCTTCTTTAAGCATTTCGCTTTCATCCCAGTCTTTTTCAAGTCCGGCGAGCTTCTCATAAAAATAAGCGAGAATTTCTCGTCCCCCCTCGCTATGATCTACTTCAGGGTGAAACTGCAGACCCATTACAGGTCTAGATTCATGAACCATTGCCGCTAAAACTTTATTATGAGATTCCATGGCACGTTTGAAGCCCTTAGGCACATCAGTTACGGTATCAAAGTGTGACATCCAAACTTCTAGATCACCTTTAACACCTGGAATACTAAAACCTTCCGCCGCATGGATTTTGGTGTGCCCATATTCTCCAAGCAATCCTTTTTCAACCTTGCCTCCAAACTCTCTGGCCATCAATTGCATGCCATAACAAATCCCGAGTACGGCCATATGCTCCTCAGAAAAAAATTCATGATAAATTTCTTTGTCTTCAGATACAGAGTCTGGACCTCCAGATAAAACAAGTGCTTTAGGTCTTAGACCTTTTAACCATCTTTCTTTTGCTTGCGATACCGTCATTATTTCTGAGGAGTGACCAAGCTCACGAGTTTTGCGAGTGATTAACTGTGTATATTGACTACCGAAGTCTACAATCCAAATTTGGCGTGAAACCATTTAAAAACCTTCGTTATGAAATTGAGTAATTGGGTGCTTCTTTTGTAATGATGACATCATGGGGATGACTCTCTTTAAGTGAAGCTGATGTAATACGAATAAACTGAGCTTTCTCTTTTAACTCAATGAGGTTTTTCGCACCGATATAACCCATACCAGACCTAAGTCCGCCCAAGAGTTGATAGATATTACTTGATAGAGAACCTCGATATGGTACTTGTCCTTCGATTCCTTCAGGAACAAGTTTTCCGAGGTCTAAAACTCCTGCTTGACCATAGCGGTCCTTGCTGCCAAGAACCATCGCGCCAAGTGAGCCCATGCCACGGTAAACTTTATAGGAGCGACCTTGATATAAAACCATCTCTCCTGGAGTTTCATCTGTTCCAGCAAAAAGTGAGCCGATCATCACGGCAGAAGCTCCTGCCGCTAGAGCCTTAACCACATCACCCGAAAATTTAATTCCTCCATCGGCAATGAAAGGAACTTTGGCTGCTTCACAAACTTCTCGAGCTTCCATGAGAGCAGAAAGTTGTGGCACTCCAATCCCAGCGACGACGCGAGTGGTACAGATTGATCCTGGCCCAACGCCAACTTTAATCGCATCAACGCCTGCTTCAATTAGGGCTTTGCATGCAAGTCCTGTCGCTACATTTCCGGCTACAATATCAATCTCAGGAAAAGTGCTTTTTAAACTTTTAACCATATTGATGACGCCAACGCTATGACCATGAGCTGTATCTACGACTAAAGCGTCAACTCCTGCAGCGACTAGGGCTTGAGCTCGTTGCATTTCTTTTTCACCAACACCAATGGCTGCAGCAACTCGCAGGCGCCCTAGTTCATCTTTATTGGCCAAAGGATGCGCCATTGTTCTTAAGATATCTTTAATCGTGATAAGCCCCTTTATGTGTCCGGCTTTATCAACCACTGGTAGTTTTTCAATCCTATTTTTATGTAAAATCTTTTTAGCTTCCTCAAGCGCAATGCCCTCGGGTGCTGAAATTAATCGATCAGATGATGTCATGACATCTTCGACTTTTTGATCAAAATTAGTTTCAAATCTCAGATCTCTTGAAGTCAAAATTCCTATAAGTTTTTTATTATCATCAACGACAGGAACGCCAGTAATTTTATTTTGGGCCGTTAACTCAAGAACACGCTTAAGGCTCCATTTCGGTCCTACCGTTATGGGGTCAAGGATCATTCCTGCTTCATACTTTTTAACTTTTTGAACTTCTTTCGCTTGATCTTCTGGACGCATATTTTTGTGAACTACACCAATTCCACCTTCTTGTGCCATGACAATAGCTGTTCTTGATTCTGTAACTGTATCCATTGCAGCAGATACAATAGGAATATTCATCGGGATTCGTTTAGAAAAGCGAGACTCTAAAATAGCATCCGCAGGTAGAATGTCTGAATAGCCAGGTTTTAAAAGAACGTCATCGTAAGTCAGAGAATCTGTTAGTTGATTCGATGCCATTTTGTAGACTCCAAGGTCATGTGAACTTGGAGAAAATGATACCTAAATTGCTATGGATCAGCTAGAAAAGTTAAGACTAATATCCCTCAACATAATCTTGATCAAAAGACTTCAGTTCATTGATAAGTTTATTGGTCTCTTGTGAATGACGCATCTGGTTTTTATACTCTTTCATTAGCTGACTTTCAAATGGATCACTCTTGGCGCTAGGTACTACAGCTTTAGGAACGACAATAGATGCAGGCGCTCTGACTTTTGCCTTTTTTGCTTTTACTGGCCTTGCTGATGATCCAAAAATCTTAATTTCAACATTGCTAGACTTTACATACTCTGGTGCCCATTTTTTTGGCTTAGGCTTCTTATTAACCAGTTTAGGTGCATAGAGTTTTAAAAGATCTTGGTCCATTTTTGATGTATCCACTTCTACTCTTGCAGCTGCAGGACTAGAAGCCATCTCTACAATCGGCGCTGGAGATACTGGCGACTCTACAACAGATGCAATATTTCGCTCTGGTTGCATACCTACTGGTGCGGATTGATCCACATTTTTAAACAAAGCTACTACTTTATTAAAAGATTTATATCCAATTGGCGTTCCAGCTCTTGGAAAGCCCTCTGTTTCATCAATTGTGATAAATGAGAACTGCCCCTCGGTGATCGTCTGAGAAAACTCTTTGCTAAATGCGTTGGCAAATTGCCATTGCCCTTTTTTTACTAATAATTGTGACTTCCCACTTGCACCATCAAAAGAGATTATCCCTTCGCCGCGCTTAAAGCTGGCGACGGAATTTGCGGTCTGAACTGCAAAAGTTTGATGGTCTTGAAAAGATTGAACCCAAAGATATCCATCCTTGAGTTGTACTGACTTACTTAAAAATTGAAGATGACCAGACCCTGCAAGATGATACTTATGATCGAAATAATCAGAGAGCGTAATTTGCGCTCCAACTTCAGTGTAGACTTCTGAAAAAGCAGGAATTTGATCACCAGAATGTAGGCTCTTTGTTTTACCATCAACACTATAAAACGCACGCCCAATAAGATTATTCACGACAGCGACCGCACTGGCAGCATTCGCTTCAAAGCAAAAGAGTGCCGCTAAAGCAAAGGTTATAAAGCTAGAGTGACTTGTATTTTTGTACGATTTTTTCATAATGCCCACTTAAGATATTCCATTCAGGAGTATTGCGATATTTCTTACGAAACTCTTCCGCTGTCTTAAAAAATGCCTGCTCGTCCCCAAGTTTTAGATGTGTCATTGCAATCCAAAGCTTAGCCCCACGATAAAATTCGGATGCTGGATACTTAGCTAAAATTACGTTCATATGCTGGATAACCCACTCATGGTGATCACCAGATTCATAAGCCGATACACCAGCTTTAAATAAGTACTTGTCATCAATCATTTCGTGTCCAGGATAGTAGACACTTAGAGCATGGTAGTACTGAGCGGCTTTTTCTGAATCTTGACCGAACTCTTTTTCAGCGATGGCCAATAGGTCATTTGGTTTCCATTTATAAACATCAAACTCAACTAAATCCTTTTTGACTTTAAAAGACGGAACACTCGCAGGGATTCTCATCGTCGATGGAGCTTGCTTTTCAAGTTCAAGTTGTAAGAATTGATTTTTTGACTTCAACGTTTGAACTTCAAACTTTAGGTTTACAATTTCGGCTTGTAGTTCTCTATTTTGCTTGGAGAGAGTTAGCGCTACATTTTCATAGCGATTGATCTGCTTGGCTTTATTCTCAACATGTGATGCTAACTCGC
>CAYGQW010000262.1:0-3945 GCA_964352175.1 uncultured Halobacteriovorax sp. | reverse complement strand
GGATGCGTTGTGTGTGTTGTGTGACAGAAATCCGTTCTGCCCCTATACGATGACATGCTAAAGTGCGTTCCGACAAGGCTTTTGCTAGGCCGCGGCGGGCCGTAACAGCTTTAAATCAATGGCCTTATGCATTGAGCAAAAAAGAAATATTTTCAACTCTTTTTTACATATTCGAATTTTCGGGCCCTTATGAAAGTTTTTCCACCAAAGCAATATTTGTATATGCAGTGCACAGTAAATCACTATCCTTTAGTTTCATTCTTGAGATATTCTTTTAAATCCTTGATGACTTTCTCTTCACAAGCTTTCTTTGCCATAAATGATGAGATGTCTTTTCCAGGGTGCCAGGGATCCAGTTCCTGTATATTTATATTGTTCTTAATGGCTTCTGGAATATAGCGACTTAAATCAATATATTTAACATTGTAATCTTCTAGAATTTTTATCGTAAGTTCTTTTATTCGATGTGAGTTTTTATACCATTGATCTAAAGGTAAAAGTGTTGAATTGATTAATATAATTAATTTCTTATTTTTTGTTAATGATTTTAAATTAAATATTTTCTTTCTTACTCTTTCTTCAGTTTCTGGAATGATTAAATTATGGTCTAAAAAATTATTTAGGATCATATGGTACAGATTGCTATTTCTATAGAGGAACTCATTAACTGCGAATTCACCATATATTGACCTGTAGCCTGTTAATTCTTCGTTTTCATTTTTTAAAATAATTGGTGTAGTACTCCAATCGTTTAAGTGAAATGTATATATTACTACTTGAGATGGAAAGCTGCTTAGGTATATCTCATAGTACTTTACAATTTGATCGATATTATGTGAACCAACTCCAGCATTCCAAAAGTTTGTAGACTCATTATTCAGACAGTCTGCAATTGCAAGAGGAAGGATTCCCATACCTGTCACCGAGTCGCCAATGAATAGAATATTTTTATCTTTTGAATTCATATCTACTTTTTGAGTGAATTCAAATTTGTTTTCTTTTTTATTTAAATATTTAGGATTTGTATTTTTAGGGATAAGTCCAATTTCAGCATCTATTTTATATTGCCCAGTTCCCATTTGCTCTTTAATCCAGGGCATATTATCAATTGATTTAATACTATCCAATGGAAGAAGTTTTGTAAAAATACAATCAGCAACAATCAGACAGAATGGAAATATAATTAATATATATAAAATTTGTAGCTTTAAAGGATACTTCACATGCCTTCAACTGGCCGCAAGAAATGAAATGATGTTTTTTATGGCAGCTTCAAATAAGGAACTTTTATTGTCTAGCGGTATATTCTTATAACTTGCGTCTTCAATTGCTTGGGCCTGTTCTTCAAATTTAGCAAGATCAAGCCTGCTTAATACGATCTTTTCAAGCTTAGCGTAGGCTTGTTTTTCATCACTTGAAAAATCACCATCTATGTAAGAGATCACTCTCACTAGATGTAATAAGAAAGCTTTATCTTTAGGTTCAGTAATATTTTTGATCACTTCATCAAAATTAAGTCCAACAGCAAGATCCTGCTCTAGAACTGCTTTTTGTTCAGCAGACAGAGGAAGTGATTGAATTTTTTGCTTCACCCAGTTGTCTTCATCACTTGTTAATCGACCGTCGAGGTGAACAACGGAGATACAGGCGCGCCACATAGAAAATTTACTTGAATCAATTGTCATATTATTCACTCAATTAACGATAATTTAAAGTTTACACTACTTCTTACTATCTGTCTTTTTCCATTTAATTGTTCCTGCTGCTATTACTAATTCATTACAGTCAAGATCATCTAATTTGATTGAATTTGGAATATAATTATTATATTCATCTTTCTTTCCAGCATAAGACGCTTTAACCGTTTTGTTACTAATTTTCACAGCTTTATTTTTAAATTTCGCCATACACTCATCTCTTGAAGGATGATTTGATTTCTGATTCTTCATACTATAGTCCCAACAGTATCCATCACTATGATAATGAATTTTATCTTCAACTATTTCTATTTGATGATGATAAAGAGGGGCTGAATGTCCAATTTCAATAAGTGTCTTTTTTTTCATATCGACTATTGAAATTATGCCAGTCGATCCAACTTCTTCATGACTATTCGCCTCTAAAAGAAGGATCTTTTCGTTTTGATGAAGAAGAAACTCACTACATGACTTTGATAGTACGCCTACTTTATTTTTATTAATAAAAACTTCGCCATTTTTTTTGAAAATAAATTTATTGCCCTCAAGCTCAACTTCATATTGAGTTACAAAATCTCCACAATAAAAGTCTCCCCATTCATCCTGCGCATACTCTTTGTGTGCACAATACTTCTTCAAATAGGCACAATCATACTTACTATGAGCATTTGTAGCGATAAGACTTAAGAGAGTTAGAAATATTAACTTCATGAAACACGTCGTATAGGAAAATAAAGATGAGAAATGGTCGGAGCGATAGGATTTGAACCTACGACCCTCTGCTCCCAAAGCAGATGCGCTACCAAGCTGCGCTACGCTCCGACTGAATGGTTATACTTTATAATTGCTGTTTTAGGACTTGTCCATGGTTTCGTTAAATCCTTTAAAAAAGCTTTGCGCCTGGTGACACGCCACAGCGCGATGTGAGTGCTTTGCTTTAAACTCTGGATTCTCCGCAAAGCTTTCTTTAGCTGCTAATTTCTGAGGAATAAAAACTGGGTCATAACCAAAACCGTGATCACCAACCGCCCTATGGCCAATACTTCCCTGCAGCCTACCTTCAAAAAAGAAGATCTTTTCAGGGCCATAATAAAAACAGAGCTGGCACACGAAATAAGCACTTCGATCCTCTTCTTGTTTCATCTTCTCCAATAAAAGTTCATAGCGCTGTTGATCAGTCAGACCTTCACCGCCAAACCTTGCACTATGAATTCCCAGCTCGCCAGGAAGTGCAGTTACGACAAGTCCGGAATCATCAGCAACAACAGGTTTTTTAAATCTTTCAAAATATGCTCTTGCTTTTAAAAGAGCATTTGCTTGAAAGCTTTTTCCATCTTCAATAACATCAAGTTTTTGCTCAGCTGCAGTAATAGAAATAACTTCTTTATCAAAGAGTTCACTAAACTCTTCGGCTTTATGAGTATTTCCAGAGGCTAAAATAAACTGGTGAAGACTAGACACTTAAAACCTTATTTTGTGCAGTAAACACAACTTTAAGGGCTGATTCGGCACACTCAAGAAGAGCTGCTAGCTGATCTTTAGTGAATGGCTCTTCTTCAGCCGTTCCTTGAATCTCAACAAATCGTCCACTGCTTGTCATTACGATATTCATATCGGTACCACAAGTGGAGTCTTCTTCGTAGTTAAGATCCGCAATAATTCTTCCATCTAGTTTTACACCAACACTAAGTGCTGCAAGTTGTTCTTTAATTGGATTTTCCTTAAGAAGTCCTTCTTTCATTAGCTCTTGGACTGCTAGACTTAGAGCTACAAAGGCTCCTGAAATAGAAGTTGTTCTGGTTCCTCCATCAGCAACTAAAACATCACAATCTAGAGTAATTGAACGCTCTCCCAATTTATCAAGATCAATAATCGAACGAAGTGATCTTCCAATCAAACGTTGAATCTCCATCGTACGTCCACCAATCTTGCCGCGCTCACGATGTGAACGTGTATGTGTTGATGAAGGAAGCATATTATATTCAGCCGTAACCCAGCCTTGATTTTTACCACGTAAAAATGGTGGCACACTCTCTTCTACCGTGGCCGTAATATGAACTTTGGTATTTCCAAATTCCGCCATCACACTACCCTTAGCGTATGGATTAATATTTTTTGTAAAACGAACTTCGCGAGGGTCTAAGCGTTCAATTAAGGACATGGACAACTCCTGTCATCAGAGGGAAAGTTGATGTTAAGTTATCCTGTGACAGGAGCTTTTTCAACGAAGGCAAAGATGAAGCACCAT
>CAYGQW010000261.1:0-3972 GCA_964352175.1 uncultured Halobacteriovorax sp. | reverse complement strand
TCGCTGAAGCATCCCAGGCTCGCAAGTCTTGCGCCATTGCGGCCAAGCATGTTGCATGATCTAAAATTCTAGACAGCTCCATCATTATCATTCTTAAAGCCTGACAACGATCAGTTATTTCCAACTTTAAAGCATCTTCAACACTTTTTGCCCAGCCAATAGCCCCCATCATTGGAGAGGAAAAATTCAAACGCTCAGCATATGGAAGAAATTGTCCATATTGTTTACTTTCAGCAATCTTTTCAACTCCTCTATGCTGCATCCCAATTTCAACTAAGGCGCGCTTAACTTTATTCCCAAGTAATTCCGCTTGAACGATAAAAGTTCCCTGTATCGCTGGATGAGAGGGGTTAAAGTCTACGATTTGACGACAAAGTTTTTCATCATCATCGACACTCGAAAGCCAATCGAACTTAGGTTTTTCATAGCTTATTTGATCTAACTCTACTTTGGTATTTTGCCAATCCTTACGCAGAGGAAATCCACTTATATGATTAGGTGTTAGTAACCTTTGTGTTCGATGATTCTCAAAATCTATACCAAACATTTCGGCGATCTCACGCTCAGGCCATGGAGCATTTGACCATAAGTCAACCAAACTAGGAACACTCTCTCCTTCACCAATCTCCAATTCAACAATTAAACGCCTGTGTTCTTCTAAATGTAACAAGTGATAATATAGAGAAAATCTTTTACTTCTTTGCTTAGAAGCAGTGTAAGACGAAAAGTCAGTAGCAAAAATATCTAAGAGAAAAATAAAACCAAAATCTTTTTTAAGAGTTTTTATCACATCATGGGAGATAGCGACGGATAACTTAACCTTTAAGTCTTGATTGTTTTGTTCAAAGTCTAAGGTTGGAAAGCTCTTTTTAAGCGAGTCAATTAGATTCAACTCAAACTCTCTTGTTCTAACAACCAGCGACTAATATTTTTACTCATCCTTACTTTTAAAAGATCTAACCCCTGATAAACTTGCTCCGGACTAGGAGGACAACCAGGGACGTAGATATCAATTGGGAAATGCTGACTAAGACCTGGTACGACTGAGTAACCTTCAGCATAGAGACCGCCACTTGCTGCACACGCACCTATGCTCATAACCCATTTAGGCTCTTTAAGTCGTTGATGTATCTGAGTCAAGATAGGCAGCAGCTTAGTTGTAACAGAACCTCCAAAAATCATCACATCTGCTTCTTCCGGCTTTACCCTTAGAGGACTTGAGAGTGTGTCAGAGATCAGAGTTGCGCTATGGAAAGCTGCCGACTGCTCAAGTGAGCAACAAGATAATCCAAAAGGAAAGATCCATGGAGAGGTTTCTCTTGATTTTATCTCAAGCCAATCTAAAAATGAATGACTAGTCGTTGTAATCACCAATCGATCAAGCAGATCATTTGATAATGTCATATCTTGACCTCTTCTCTTCTATTCTAAAGCTCTTCCAGCTAGCATTTCCGGGGAACAATATTGTTCGGTCTTTAGATAATAATTTTATCTCATCTTCATCTGTACACACGAGCTCTTTACCATTTTCATATACCCAACCATAGATTTTCTTATGGCTTCCATTCGCTCCGGAGTCATAGCCTATAAACCTTAGATGTGGACGTTTGGCTGCTTTTTCTCCGGCCATGACTGTAATCGCCATATCAAATGCAAGATCCAATTCATTGATTGTACAATTTTTTTCAAACACATCTTTGTAAAGTCTTTTGCCATTAGATTTTTTAGGATTTTCGATCCAGCCTCTTCTTGAGCATCTATAGCTCCAACCCAAATCTTCTAATCCCATAAAAAGGTCTATAAAGGCAAAAAACCAAAAGCGCTCTTGGTCTTTAGCAATACTTGCTGGCCTGACGAATCTCATACATGTTTTGTATCTTTTTCCATAGTTCTCATGAAAATTACTAAAGAACTTTGCGAAATCATAATCACTTCGACTCTTTTCAACTTCATATCTTTTATTGATTTCGTCGGCTCGTCGACTTTCTCTCGTAAGGTTTAGTTTTTCTAATTCAGAATATTCAACGAGTAATTCTTTAGTTCCCTCTTTTCCACTAGAAAGCATTTTCTTACGTTTTTCAATGGCAGCTCTAATATTTAAAGAGCCTTGCCATAAATCTTCATAGAGGATATTACAACTTTTTGAAATGCTTTTTTGCTCCTCAAAAGTAATTTGCGTATTCTTTTTAAAAAAGTATGAAAGAGCTCTCTTCGCATCAATTTCGCCGGCAATTCGATAGACAGGCTCTGGCTTTGCTCCTGCCAGAGTGATACCGAAACCATTTTGCATCCATGCTAAAGATTCTTCCCAATTAACTTTTGCCTTTAATGATGCAAGATCATGTACATCTCTAAAAACTGGATCTTCAGTATTAACAGCAATAAACTGCATATTGCTTAACCATCTCTCACGTGACGTACATGGGTAATCTCGACATTCTTGCCTAACAACTCCGCCAACAACACGTACTCTATGGGCTAAAAGTCCATAAGCTGGCTGCTCAAAATACTTACCAGCACCAAAGACAAATGCCTTTTGTGGCTCACCTAGTGCATCTAAAGTTCTTGGAATAACGGAAATTGAAAAAGGTGGGGTTGAAAGAGTACCTTCATATTTGCCCCAAATATCCTTGTGCTCACATTGATACCTCTTTCGATACAGCGTACCTGATCGAGTATCGAGTTCATAAGCATGCTGTGACCCTTCGGGAGTTAATACTACAACATTTAGAGATTTATCCTCTGGGTGTGCAAATGGCGCAGGGTCAAAAAATTGATGTGTCTCAAAAAACCCTTCTAGATCGGTCTCTGAAGTTTTTGGTTGCAGCCCGTTATAAACAGGAACAACACCCAAAGAAGTATCCTCAACAATATTATTTGAACTGCACCCATAGCATAAAAAAAATATTGCTAAGGTTAATTGACAGAAACTACGAGTTTGGTCGAAAATCACGTTCATCCTTGAATCATCTTCCTGCCCGGGTGGTGAAATCGGTAGACACAAGGGATTTAAAATCCCTCGGAATTAATCATTCCGTACGAGTTCAAGTCTCGTCTCGGGCACCATACTTTCCCCTATATTTTCCGCAATTTAACAGTGAACTGTAAAGGAAAAGACCACATTAAAAGCTAAATAAATGCTTTGCACAAACATCAAGTCTGACTGAATTAAATTGGTACTTTGCTTAGATATGAATCGCGCGATTATCACTAGCGGCCATACAGGCTTCTTTAAATGTCTCTGTATAGGTTGGGTGAGCATGACAAGTTCGAGCTACATCCTCGGCTGAAGCTCTAAACTCCATCGCTAGAACAGCCTCAGCAATCATATCAGCACAACGAGCGCCTACCATGTGAACACCTAAGATCTCATCTGTTGTGGCATCCGCTAAAACCTTAATAAGTCCTTCACTTTCGTTTGAAGCGCGCGCTCTACCAGATGCTTTATAAGGAAAACTTCCGACTTTATAAGAAATACCTTGCTTCTTAAGTTCATCTTCAGTTGCACCAACCGCAGAAACTTCAGGCCAAGTGTAAACAACACCAGGAATGAGATTATAATTGATATGAGGTTTTTGTCCGGCGATAATCTCGGCCACAAAAACACCCTCTTCCTCTGCTTTATGAGCAAGCATTGCGCCTTTAACTACGTCACCAATGGCATAGATATTGGAAATATTTGTTCTTAAGTGATCGTCGGTTTTAACACGTGAGCGTTCGTCAAGTTGAACACCGGCGGCTTCTAGGTTTAATCCATCAACAAATGGTCGACGACCAACGGCAACTAAACACATCTCAGCTTCGATAGTAATCTCTTCATCTTTTTTCAAATTTTTTGCAATTACAACTGCTTTAGACTTCGAGCCTTTAGCACTAGAAACAGCATGACCTGTTAGAAGTTCAATTCCATCTTTTTTGAAAACCTTGGTTAAAACTTTAGATAAATCTTTATCCATGGTGCCAATTAAAGAG
>CAYGQW010000260.1:0-4038 GCA_964352175.1 uncultured Halobacteriovorax sp. | reverse complement strand
CTGAAGAATCATGGCGAAACAATACTGACATCATTATTGGTGTTGGTTTTTCATTTTAATAGGAGGATAAATGAAAGTATTATTTATCCTTTTATTCCAGTTTTTGAGTCTAAATGCGGCAGCTTCAGTGAATGAAGCCAGAAAAATTTTTAATACTTCAAAGGATCCGCATAAGAATGCACATATCGCACAAGAGCTTTACAAAAGTAAGTATTATTACTCTGCCGTTGTCTTTGCGAAGAGGCATTTAATCGAAACAAGTGCCTATAATGAGGCTCTTGAAAATATGCTAGAGAAATTAATCCTTAAAACAGGAACTGATAATTTCACTACTTTAAAAGATTCGATCTTAGGCAAGTTTCCATCCCCTTCATTAGCTTTTGTTCACGGAATTAAACTCTTTAAGGCTAAAAGGTATGATGAGGCGAAAAAACGCTTAGCCCTTGTTCCTCAAGATCATAAGTTTTCACCAGAAGCCAGACTTACTCTTGGGGCGATTGCCAATATTAGAAACGATCAAAAAGTTATGGCATCAGAATATAAAGCTTGTATTGAACAGGCAGATAAGAAAATCAGTGATGCTGGAGATAATGATAAGCTTGCGAGGTATTTTAAGATCCTAAGTGATACTTGTAGAATTCATATGGCGAGATCATTTTACCAAAACGGCAAGCATGAGATGGCAATGACGACATATGATCAAATTGCTAAAACTTCATACCGTTGGCCATATATTCTAGTAGAAAGAGCTTGGACCGCCTATCAAATGAAGGACTTTAACCGAGCGCTTGGAATTGGTGTTACTTATAAGTCTCCTCTTCTATCAAGTTATTTTTTCCCCGAAGCAGAGGTTTTATCAGCCTTATCATATTACCGCTTATGTCTTTATGACGATGCTCTAACAAAGGTCGAACAGTTTTATGAAGTTTATAAGCCAAAGGCTGACGAGCTTAAGAATTTGATTCTTCCACAAAAGGGATCACATAAATTCTTTTTAGAGTTGGCCCTTGCTCCGATTAAAGAAAATGAGAATAAAAGTCCATTTATTCGTCAGCTTCTAACGCAAATTAGAAAGAAGATTATTTTTAACGTTGATTTAGTCAATTACAAAAGAGCAATTAATGAAAACAAGTACGTTAATAAATTATCAAATGATTACTTTGGTAGAACTATTAAAGGCGAACTTCAAAGAATGATTTCTTTTAGAACAAAGAAACTTAATCATTTTATTAAGAGATTAATGTTTAATTTCGTCAATGATATCCATGCCATGAGTTATGAGATGTTCAATATCAAATTAGAAATAATGTCGAACAAGCGTGACCTTGTTTATAAAAATAAACAGCTTATCGCTGATCGTGGTCGCGGAAGCTATGAAAACGTTTCACGTAAAGTTGAAGAGCAGTTTTATGAGTTTAAAGGTGAGTTTTGGGCCGATGAGCTAGGTGATTATTCTTTTGGTCTTAAGTCGAATTGTGAAACTGTAAAAAGGCAAGCTACCGAAATTACGATGAGAGGTGGTCAATGAAGTATATTGTAACTCTTATTTGTCTGATCTTTACAGTCAAGTGTTTCGCCCAAGCGACCGATAAGAACGTAATTATCAAATACAAAGAATATGAAAGTTTTGATTTAGGTAATTTAGAAATAAAAGGATCTGTTTTAGCGCCCGGCGATCTTTCTGTAAGAGAAAGAGAACGTAAGGTTTTTGCCGCTGGTTTATATGACAGGGCTAATTTTATACCAGAATTAGAAGAAGATATTAGAAACCTCAGATAAGAAAGTTATACGTTTGTAGGAGGACTTTAGATGGATGCAGCAACAACAACTCAAGCAGCGACAGACATTGCACAATCAGCTGCAGCGGCAGTGGTAACGGATCCAGCAAATTTAGCTGGCTTAACAGAACAAGCAACAGATCCAGGCTTCATTCATGCACTCGCCTCCTTTATGAATGATGGTGGTGTCTTTATGTGGATTATTCTAGCTATCTGGCTAGTAGGTATCTGCATCAGTGTTGAGCGAATAAAAGCTATTATTACTTTTGATATTAATGGCAGCGCTCTTATGGGCAAAATTAAAAAGCATGTACTCTTAAATGAAGTTCAAGAAGCCATTCAGCTATGTTCAAATAGTAATGCACTTCTTTGTCAGGTTATGCGCTCTGGTCTTAAAAGAGCGAACCAAACAAAAGAGCAAATCAGAGATGCAATTGACTCGTCTATTCTGGAGTCTCTACCAAAACTCGATAAAAGAATGAATTACCTTGGCCTAATCGCCAACGTATCTACACTTATTGGACTTCTTGGAACGATTCAAGGTCTTATTCAATCATTCGCAGCTGTTGCTGATGCCAATCCTGCAGATAAAGCAAAACTTCTAGCCAACGGTATTGCCGTGGCCATGAACACGACTGCACTTGGACTGGTTTCAGCTATTACAATTATGGTTATCCATACAATATTAATGAGTAAGTCTGAAAAGATCATTGGTGAAATTGAAGAAAATTCAACTAAGCTAGTAGATCTTCTTGGAACAAAACACCATCATGCTGGTCATAGCACTAAAACAACAACACCTCCAATGCCATCAACGCCTAAAGTTGCTTAAGAAAATCGGGAGATATTGTCGTGAAAATGATCAGAAGAAGTAAAAAAATTGAGAGACTAAATTTAACGCCTATTTTAGACGCGATATTTATCTTTATTTTCTTTCTTTTGATGTCGGCCCAATTTATCGACATTGTGCAAATTGGTAGTGATGCCCCGGCCATAGCAACAATTAGCCAAGAGAAAAAAGATAAGGAACCACCGCTTAATTTAACATTAGATATTAGAAAAGACGCAATTATGGTGACAACGGGCTTGGATAATAATTTATACAAAAAGATAAAATTGACAGAAAAAGATGGAAAATTAGAACTCGGGGAATTAATTAAAACATTGGTTCAAATCAAGGTTAAAAATATCGAAGAAAAGAGCATTATTATCAAACCTGACCAAGAATTCAAGTACCAAAATCTAGTTGAAATAATGGACGCTGTAAAAAAACTGGAAAGAAACCAGGGCGTAGTTAAAGGCAAAAGTAAAAAAGGCAATGAAGTTCAAACAGATACACTTTTTGATCAAATAATTTTTGAAACAGTAATATAAAAGGTATTAACGATGAGAAACCCTAGTTTACGTCAACAACGTAGAGATAGAAATGCAACAGAGGTTGATATTACATCTCTTTTGGATGTTCTAGTTATCCTTCTGGTGTTTCTTTTAAAAAGTTATAATGCTTCTGATCTAACACTAGATCTGGCAAAAGATATCACTCTACCTAACTCGAACACAGAGCTTTTAGGTAATCATGCTGTAATCGTACAAGTTAACAAAGACAGCAAGATGTTCGTCAACAATGAAGAAGTTGGTGCCGTAATTGGAAACTCGGATAAAATCCCAGACCTTTATGATCGACTGACAAAACTAAAAGAAGAAGATAATAAACTGGCAAAAGAAAATAACCTTAAAGAGCCTAAAAATATTAACTTAGTCTTTGATGCAACTCTACCCTACGCTACAGTCAGAAAAGTCATGCATACATCTGCACTTGCTGGTTATCCACAATTTAAATTTATCGTACAGGCGAATTATTAAGATATGAAGTTACTATTAGTATTACTATTTACTCTTACTTTTAGTTTGCAGGCGCATTCGGCTGCAAAGCAACCGGTAATGCCTGAAAAGTGGCATACGCTTTGGAAGCTTATTGATGAAGAAGTTAAGACAATTAATGGCATTAGAAGGCTAAGCCCAAGACTAAGTCATAGACTAGTAGAGCTTCATTCAGAAAAAATCAAACTAGTACGTGAAAAAGAAAATAAAGCTTTTTTTGCGGCGACTCCTGCAAAAAGAAAACAACTCGGTAAGTCCGCTTTTTTTAAAGAGTCAGCGGCTATGCATAAGCAAATTAGAATAATGGCCATGAAACTTCTTAGGAAGTTTCCAAAGTACCCTGCCAAAGCCGAAGTTTGGTACACACTTGGTCTAAACG
>CAYGQW010000259.1:0-4083 GCA_964352175.1 uncultured Halobacteriovorax sp. | reverse complement strand
TCTAACCAAAAATAATCGCGGTAAGATTACAGTTTCTCTCCCTAAACCTAGAAGTGTACGTCGCCATAATCCTGATGAATTCTTACCAGCACCTCTTTCTAGGGTTGAACTCGTAAGACAAGAAATTTCAGAACGTCTCCCATCAGACAGCTTTTTGCCTAGTGCACCACTTGCGGCAGAGATACACTCAGATGAACCTCTTATTCCGAGAGCGACTTTTGATCTCATGCTCTCTGGAGATTTTCCCCTGATTAGAACTACAGCGGGTAAATCTTGGCTAATTAAACCAGATGTAATTCGATCCTTGTCACGTCTGATGACTCATAGAGGTCTTGCTGACGTTAATCGTTGGTATGATCTACTTGCTACTTGTGGTGTATCAGGAAAACTTTTTGTTATGGATTATCACGGAGAGCGCTATAGAGTTATCGATGTTGAAATAGATCCAGGAGATGAAACAGGGGAATTAATCCTGCAGCATTATGGTCGCCGCAGTCGTGGGGGGCAACGAATTCGTGTTGATGTTCACGACGCATATAAAAAAATAATACCATTCGTGGTGTATAGAGACAGGTAATGAATGTTAGAAATGTAGAAACTATTGTCACTATTCATTGTAAAACATGTGGGGACATCGTTAGTTTAGGTGTTCCTCTTACTTTTGAAGAGGCAACAAAAATTGTTGATCAGTTTAACCTGGATCATCAACATAAAAATTTTAAACCAACAAATCCAACTAATACAAACCCTTGGATCATTTAATGAATATTATTGCTTTAGAGAGACAAACAGAAGAACTGCCCCCGCTCCTCAATTTATTACTAGAACATCCGCCGCAAGAACAATGTTTATCGTTAAACGGTTATGAACCACATGTCGGCTTACGCCCTCATAGTAAACACTGGAGAAAAGAAAAAGATAGTGGTTGTTTTCATATAACCATCCATAAAAATGGCAAATGCCGCATGCATTGGGATTCTTGGGATCCTCGAAGATTCCCTGTCAAACATTTTTTTGAGATCCTACATCAATATTTAAGATTTCCTATACGATATATTAGACAGGTTTAGAAATGGCTACTATCTTATTTGATATACTATTGTTGGAGTAATTATGATAGATCCTGAAATTGATATAGATAGCATTGATATTACTAAGTTAGATTTCGCTCTAGATATTCGGCATTTATCTCGTGAGATTATACTGACTGCAAAAATACATGATGACAAACTGTTTAAAACTTTAAGTGATGAAGCCCAGCCCTTGTTTAAGCAACTTATGGATGAGCTATTAAAAGCTAAGAAAATATATACACAACTACAAAAGCCTTAATTATTAGATGGGGTTTCTAAATATTTGCTAAACTTATAATTAGTGTTGAACAATTACTTGATTATAGTTTTCATTATTCTTTTTAGTTTCATAGGATGTGTTACACCCGTATCAAGTCAAGTTAAGACAGCTAAGACAGATAGAAGCAAATATCTATACGATACTATCATAATGGATATTGCTTGCGTTAATAGCGATGTTCCCTCAGCCCCAGCACTAGATTTTCTAGCCGATACTATAAAACAGTATAAGATTGCTAAAAGGATTATCACTCTCCAAAGGGAGGGCCTTTCTGGCTCTAGAAATATATGGGCACTGCATGATGTTCAGGAATTTGAAGCAGTGAATAGAAAACACTTCGAACGAAACCCTACGGATAGAATTCTAGTAATTTTTATCTCGTATCTTGACGGGTTTTATATGAATGGAACAGTGTCCAATATTGCAGGAGTGCAATATGCTCCCACATCATTTGCTGTTTTTCGTCGTTTAACAGATGATGAGTGGGAGGGAGTAGTGCTAGTTCATGAATTTTGCCATATGTTAGAAATTGCTAAGGCAGGTAATAGGCGAGTAGCACCAATAAATCCAGATAGACCTAATCATTGTAATGATGAGAATTGCACAATGTATTGGCGGGCAGGAACCCATCGCACTAAGCTTTGTCAAATTTGTATGTTTGAAGTAAGAAAATTAATACGTGGAGAGCCCCTTCAAAGGTCAAGACTTTACATTACTCGAAGCCACTAAGCTACAAATAATTAATACTTATGGGGAAGTCTATTCCAGCATTAATATTCAGGGCTACCCCCATTAACCACGGCACATTGCTAATACATCTATCTTTAGTAAAAAGTTTGACTTGTTCTACATCAAATATTTCAATAGGTTCTTCCATATCTTGTGTTCGGCAATTTTCCAATACCCCACAAGCTCGGAAAAAATTACAACTCCAGTCAGGTCCTTGCAGATCAGCCACCGGTTCCCAGTTATGGATAATATGCCCCGTTTCTTCCAAGAATTCTCGTTGCATTGCTTGGAGCGGTGTTTCTCCTAACTCTATTTTACCACCTACAGCATTGTAACGGCCCTTTTGCCAAGCTGGGCGGGCTTTTTTTATTAAAACAACTTTTTTTTGATCTGGACTAAATAGGAAACCGGCAACATATCTCATTCGTCCATATTATTGGTTCTCGGAAAGAAATCAATGATTTGTTAATATTAGCTTATGAGAAGACCAGGGTATCTAAAACAATTTAGTGGGATGTTTCCTAAAAGTAGATCCTTTTTAGGAATGCTACCTCCCAGAATGGGACCTGCAATCCCAGGTCCACCCAGCCCCTCCCCTTCTGCTCCTGTACCTCATCCCTGGAGTGCTAATCGAGTGGCACCTATAACCCGCAGAAATTGTCCGTCCTGCTAACTAAGGTCTTTTAGAACACATATCTCCATAGCTAAATCTCAGCAATATTTGCTAAAATTAAGGTTATGCCGATTCGCAGATTTAATGATAAGTTTCAAGCAAGAGGCCCGAAGTACTCAGGGCGACTTTCTCACAATTGGTCAAGGCGATGGTTGCCTCGAACTAACCCTCAAAAACCTTCTAGGGGCAAGATTCCTTGGTCAAGACCCATATCTGCTGGGGTTGCAGGCAACTGGGAAGAGCCCCCTATACCTCAACAAATTCCTGGGCACAACCTTTTAGTGGTAGGTGGCGAGTATACTTTTATACCAGATTGGCTATTAGCCGCTTCATTCAATATCAAACATTTCCATAGCTCTGGGAAAAACTTTTATGATGCACTCGGTGGTTTTAAGCCTGATGCTATTCTTCTTTTCGTCAAAGCCACAACAGGGCACACTAAGCATCAAGTATTAGATTACGGTAAGCAACACAATATCCCCGTGTTAATTATGTCACAAGGATGGGGTGAATTGATGATTGATGCCAAGAGAAAGGGAGCAGCGTGGTTAGCTGAAGCCTATCCGAGAGCTATCTGGGTGCCCAAGGAATATCATGACCGGCAGGCTAAAAAGAGAGCTAAAAAAATAAAACGTAAAACGGAGCCATCGCCGCAACTTCGTAAGTATAAGAAAAAACGTCAGCAAGCTTTTGAACAGCAAGGTATTCATGCTGAGCATCAACGCTTTGCTTTAACGCGATATTTAGATCAGCATCCTGACCAGTGTAGTCTTTGCAACAAATCTATCAAATATCGATATTCAATTGATTTCATTTTGCCAGGAGAACGAGACATCGTTAGTTTTTTCCCAGTAGGTTCGATTTGTATTCGGGAATGGCTTAATGATTTACCCCCATCACCACATAAGCAATTATTGATGCAACAAGCAGAGAACACTATACAAAGGGCTGAACAATCCCCTGAAAAATGGGAACAGCAACAACTATTTGATTTTTAGGGTATCTATCACTGCATTGCATCGGCAACCAAAATGGAAGAGATCTCGACTATTGCACACGCAATCATCGTCCATCACCAATTCTAGTAACTCGTCAGTTTCTGGGATAAATACGATATTGGCAGGGCAGGGAATGATATTCCACTTGTCCTTGGCAGTGTTGTAGATCCAAATATTATTTCCATCAAAAGGATAATATTTAGTTCCATCAGTAGCGATAAAAACTTTGTCGTCATCCATAGAGTGACCTTAAAATGAAATAGCGCTGCTAACAATGTTAGCAGCGCTATTTCTAGAAATCAGAAACCTTATGAACTGGCGCGAGCCTGG
>CAYGQW010000258.1:3527-4119 GCA_964352175.1 uncultured Halobacteriovorax sp. | reverse complement strand
CTGGAATTGGTGGCGGTATTTACGGTCAACCAGGTGGCATCTATGGCGGTGGCGGAGTCATGAACTGTATTCAAGCTCCGTGTCCTGGAGCTGGCGGCGGTGGACTTTACGGTCCTTACTATGGCGGCGGCGGCGGTATCAATGGTGGAATCGGTGTTGGCGTTGGTGGCGGTCTTGGCCCTTATGGCGGAGGTGGCTACTACGGAAATTCAGGTGGAGCCTATGGTGGAGCAGGCGCAGGAGCTTATTGGCAACAGCAGCAGGCTTATATGCAACAGCAACAACAAATACAACAAACGGCTTACGCATTAAACTCGCGTGGCCAAGCAGTAACTCAAGCGCAACAAGCGACTTGGCAATCTCTTCAGCAAAATGCCTATGGAGCGCAACAAGCTCTTTATGCTAACGGCAATATGTATGGAGCTGGCGGACAGGGTTACTATATGGGTGGCGCGCCTTATGCAGCAGGAAATCTAGGCATTCAATTTGGTATTGGTGCAAGTTTTGGTGGCGGCGGCGGCGGCGGATTCACTTTTAATTAATAGATAAAAACAAATTAAAAGATTAGGCGTGCTTTGATAGCACGCCTTAT
>CAYGQW010000258.1:0-3517 GCA_964352175.1 uncultured Halobacteriovorax sp. | reverse complement strand
CCTTTTTATTTACATATTATGAACGAGAGTCTTGATTGAATGACGGAAGATGACTTCGATTTTATTGCTATCAATGATCTTATCAATCACACCAGGGCCAAACTTTGGATGATCAACAATATCACCTTTTAAAAACGTACCTTTTGGTGAGTAGTCTTTGGATTTAGTTTTGGCGTTACCAACAGCAGTTAACCATAAGTCAGAAATTGATTCTTGAGAGTTTGCTTTCTTGCTAACTGTTCTAGTACGAGTTGAAACTTTTTTTGCTTTAACTTTTGAAGGATCTTTGTACACATGAGTTGCGTTACAAGTCTTACATTGAACTTTGTTAATTGTATCACCAGCTTTCATGGTGATAATAATATGGGCAAGAGTAAGTTTGCACTTTCCACAAAAAGAAAGAACTTCTTTGCCGACGCCTAAAGAACTCATAATGGGGGCCTTTTTGGTTGTATGGTAAAATCGACGAACGCTGCACACAATACGAGGAATGGTGGACAAAGTAAAGGAAAAGCACTCACAGATACAGGCTAGACTGCTTGAGAAAGCCCGAAGTTTACCAACTTCTGCGGGTTGTTACCTGATGAAAAATCATTTAGGTGATATTCTTTATGTGGGTAAAGCAAAACAGTTAAAACCACGTGTAACCTCATATTTTAACGCATCCGTCAAAAGTCCAAAAACCGAAATTCTCGTCTCAAAAATTCATGACCTTGAGTTTATTGTTACCGGTAATGAAGCCGAAGCCTTAGTGCTTGAAAATAATCTGATTAAGAAACATTCTCCCAAATACAATATTAGACTTAAAGACGATAAGTCTTACCCATACATAATCGTTGATACAAAAGAGCCATATCCTCGATTAGTCTATGCCAGAAAGTTTAAGCGTCGCTCTGGTCTAGAGGTCTATGGACCCTTTCCAACAGGAACAAATATTGGTGAAGTTTTAAGACTATTAAATAAATCTTTTACGCTTAGAGATTGCTCTCTTCGAGAATTTAATTCAAGAAAAGAGCCGTGCCTGCTTTATCAAATCCATCAATGTAGCGCCCCATGCGTTGGTAAAATTAATGATAGCGACTATAAAAAAGACTTAAAGCTTGCTTTGTCTTTTCTATCTGGAAATCCTAAAAAATCTTTAGCAAGTATTCACAACAGAATGCTTAAGGCAGCTGAAGATGAAAAGTTTGAGCTAGCAGCAATCCTTCGTGATCATCATGAAATTTTAAAAACTTTTAGCGAAACAGATCAGCAAAAAAATGCGGAACTTCAAGGTAAGGATAAAGATGTTGATGTCGTCGCCTATCACCAAGGTGATGTGGAAGTCGATATTGCAATTTATATGATTAGGAATGGTCTACTTTTAGGACATAAAAACTTCAACTTTCCCGTTGTAGATATGAGCGAGGATATCGCTACTGAAACAATTCAGTTTCTTTTTCATTATTATAGTGAATCGAATGACACTCTACCTTCACTTGTGGTGGCTCCCTTTGATGAAGAGGGGCGTGATCTTCTATCGCAAGCCTTTTCATTACAAGATAAAAAAATCAACGTTGATCATCCCAATAAAAAATTATCTTCTATGTGGCAACTTGCTTATGATCAATCAGTGGAACATCAAAGAGTTCGAATTAATAATCAAGAAAGTGTTTATGTGGGGCTGAATAAGTTAAAAGAACTTCTGAGTCTCAAAGAAAGACCTGTGAATCTCGAATGTTACGATATTGCTATTTTCCAAGGCAGCTCACCAACTGCGGCGAGGATAACTTTTCATGATGGAAAAGCTGATAAGAAGAATTACCGTCACTATCATTTGCAGGAACTTCCTGAAGGAAATAATGATTTTGCCATGATGGGAGAGGTTGTAGAGCGTCGTCTCAAGGATGGTGATCTGCCTGATGTTTTTGTGATTGATGGGGGGATGGGGCAAGTGAACATTTGGCGAGCAGCGCTGGCTGAGCATAATATCGAAGTTCCTGTCGTTGGTATTGCTAAAGCTAAAAGTGCCAAGGGAACAGAAGAAAGACTGATTATTCCCAATCGAACTAATCCGTACTTACTTCATAAAAATTTATCTCTATTTAGAATTCTGGTTCAAATGCGCGATGAGGCCCACAGGTTTTCTAGGCGACTGCACCATAAACAAGAAAGTAAAAGAACGTTTAGCTCTTGGATTGATGAGGTTTCTGGAATTGGGCCAAAATCAAAAAAGACCATACTTACGAATATAAATATTTCTAAAGATGAATTGGCTGAACTTTCAGAAGATAGAATAGCGCTGGAGTTGGGGATAGATAAAAAAATAGCGCGAAAAATTCGCGCTTATTTTGATTCAGTTTCAGATTAAGTTTAATTAATCGAGTGAACTTTCTTGCCATTGTCACAGCCGCAATCAGCGCAACGTGCACTTTCTTGAACGAGTAGGTGACCATAGTCAGAAATATGTGAGTGGACTAAAGAAGAACCGCAGATTTTGCATGAGCTAATCATCTTTCTAACTTGCTCAGCGTCACCAAAGTATTCTTCAAAACTTTCAAATTTAAAATCAGCGTCAAAGGACATGCAGGTTCTCCCTTTTAGTGGCTAAGTCCCTACGAGTACGTAGAGTAACTTTGCTTGTAATACTTTTTCGGGACAAATCGACTTAGCTTGATTAAGTTTGAAGAAACCAAGGATAAGGGGCAACCTTTGCAGCATAGTGAGTATTACCAGCATTTGAGAGCTTTAAAGCCAAAAGGGGCGGGAGTTCTTGCAGCTGAGCTATTTAATGGTACTCAGTGGTATACCGAAGGTGTGCTAGGTCTTTCCTCAAAAGCGGCGCTTAAGTCAAAGGTTGCAGCGCAAGTTACTCCAAGTTCTAATAGTGAAAAAGCACAAACGATCGAGTCTTTAAAAAAGTTTGCGAATGATAAACTTGAACAGACTTCTGGTGGCAAAATTGCCTTTCCTGGAGGAGAGGTCGCTGTCAGAGAGGGAGCTACTCTAGGTCGAAAGATTACGATTCAAGCATCTCATGAACTACTTGATTGGGCCTCTGAGCAGGTTGAAGTGGTCTTTTTTGGTGAATCATCAAAGTTAGGTGGAACCAATCAAGAAGAGGATATGAGAGCTTCAGAGCTTTTAGATAAGATGATCTCTGCAATGAAAATATCTCCAGACAAAGTCGTTAAGATTTTTCATCAAACCAAACTCCCCGAGTCAGGTACTGAGTTTGATCAGTTAATGACGTCACTTTTAAAATCTAAGCCAAAGTTTCTCGTAAGCTTGGGCGCAGTTGCCACGAACACACTTTTAGGACGTAAAGAAAAGTTGACTAAAGTTCATGGACAATTTTTCCCACTCAAAATTCACTCTCAAGCTGATCAACACGAGCTTCAACTCATGCCACTTTTTCATCCAGACTTTCTTTTAATCAATCCGAATATGAAAAGAGCCGCTTGGACCGATCTTCAAAAAATTATGTCTTCACTTTAATTTTCAATCTCTTGAGTCATCATATTGCTTTGTGTAGAAT
>CAYGQW010000257.1:0-4130 GCA_964352175.1 uncultured Halobacteriovorax sp. | reverse complement strand
ATCTCCGGCTTATTAAAACCAACTTCTGGCAGTATCGTTTTTAAGGGAGAAGAAATTCAGGCCATCCCTGCCCATAGGATTGTTGCCAAAGGTCTTGCTCAGTCTCCAGAAGGACGAATGGTCTTTCCAGATCTCACCGTTGGCGAAAACCTGGAAATGGGTGCCTTTTTAAGAAACGACAAAGATGGAATCAAAGCTGATTTAAAAAAAATGTTCACTCTTTTTCCACGACTTGAGGAAAGAAGAAAACAATTTGCGGGAACACTGTCAGGTGGAGAACAACAAATGTTAGCCATCGCACGTGCTTATATGGCAAAGCCTAAGTTATTGCTTTTGGATGAACCTTCACTTGGTATTGCTCCGATTCTTGTTCAAGCAATCTTTGATGCTATTGTTGAAATTAATAAAACTGGCATGACGGTCTTACTTGTTGAACAAAATGCCTATGCAGCACTTAAAATCGCCAATCGTGGATACGTGCTAATGACTGGTGAAATCGCTATGCAAGGACCATCAGCAGAACTAATATCCAACGAAGAAATCAGAAAAGCCTACCTGGGACATTAAAATGACTTTTTCATATGAAGAAGCTGTAAAGCAGCTAAAAAAAGCAGTGAAAACATCGCATATTGAGAATCAAAAACATATAGACCTTACTCTTGTTGATCCTAATGAACGTGAAAGCCTGCAAAAGGCACTTATGTTTATTAAGGCAATGATTGTTAGGGGAGAACTGACCGATCAACAGTTTAAGTCTGATGTCGGTCTAGAGGCGTAAAATGGCAAATTGTAGATTTTGTAACAAAGAAATTACTTGGACCAAAGAAGGTCGAAAGAATGTGCCCGTAGAGACTGATGGCACAGTGCACGACTGTGAGATTTTTGCTAAATCTAGGGCCAGCACTAAAAATATCAATCCAACTACACTTTCGGCTGAAGAGATCGCTAAATATGAAAATGCGATAAATGACGAAGCGCAAAAAAGAAAAAAAAAGAAATAACTGTGTAAATTTCACTCACCTGCTTGGCCAAGCCGTTTTTTAAAGGTGATTCTCCAAGCTATGCGTTTCCAAATATTATTAGCACTATTTATCTCTATTTCAGCCTGTGGACCTTTAGAAAAAGAGTCAGTTCAACCAATTGCAAAGGTTCAGACTTTAGCAGAAGTCCTTGGTACAGGAATATCGCCTTCAATTGATCTAACTTTTAAATTTGAAGATATAGGCGTCAAGCCACCTATTAGGAGAATCCCTGTGCCGATCCTCGGTACTGTGGTCAGTGAGATTGGCAATACTCTGGCAGAAATATTCATTACACTCAATCAAAATTGGGAAGTTAACCAAGAACCATTCATGTTGGAGTTACCGGCCATAGATGATGAAACACTTGAGTCATTAGAAATTAAAAGTATGGATATGAAAATCGTTCCAGGTAGTGTCAGAGACTCAAGGAATCCACTACTCAACCTTTGGAACACAGTCACTTTCAAAAGAGCTAATTTGAAGTTTCTTAGCCGTATGACAATCCTCATAGCCAATGAAAGCATGTATAGAAATGGTGAGTGGGCGCGAATAGCAAAATTTAAACAAGGTGAACAATTACTTACCTGCGAAGATAAATGCTTAGTGTTTGATACTAAACTAGTAAACGGTGAACGCCTTAATTTAGCAAAAGTACTAAAAGAAGGCGGCCCACTTTATATCAGACCAGATGTCGACGTAAAGGCGACACCAAAGCGAAGCTTTTCCTTGGCCGGTGAAATTAGAATTGGCGTTGTCTTAAAACCAATTTTCTAACCAACCATCTGTAGACCCAGATGGTGTCTTTCAACTGCTTTTAATGTAGCTAAATAAAGAAGCTCCGAAATAGTATCCTTATCTAAAACACAATCACAGATTGAGTACTTATCACGATAACTAGATTCCTTGGAAGCACTTACGGCAACCAATGGAAACTTCGTCACCAATGTCTGACAGTACTGAGGACTACCAAAAAATGGCGAAGAGAGGTCTGCTATGACAGCGTCAAAGATCATACCATTATTAAGATAGGAGTGAGCTTGGGCGGGATCACAGGCAATAACAACTTCTACACCTTGATTGATAAAAATTGATGATGCACTTTCTAAAAACCGAAGGTCATTATCAACCAACAACACACGTACAACTTGATTCATACTGCCTCCAAATTTTTAGCAGATGATTCAGCATACGAAGAAAATGATATATGACCTAAATTTATTAGATGCTACGTAATATTAGATATTTAAGGTGTATCGGGAAAACAATAGTTTATCGAAAATGCAACAAATGTCGGCGATTTAGTAACTAATCTTGTTCATTAAGAACTCTAAAATCAGCTTCAAATATATCAGCAGACTTAGCTTTAGCAGAGGTGTTTTGATGTTTACCTGAAGAAGGACTAGTCTTCTTTGCTAGTAAATAAGTTGCCCATAACTTTCGACCAAGTTGCCACAGAAAATAGAAGAAAATCGCTCTTAAAATAATGCCTATAATCATGTGTTCAAACATACTCCTGAACAAGTCCTTGGTCAAAGTTCCCTAGCCGAATGGGATTCCAACATGTTAGATTTTCGTAAACTTTTCAGGTAGAGAAAATGAGCGCAAATATCCATTGGGCCGATATCACGGCAGACCGAATTATCAAGCAACTTGGCGAAAAAGACGTCTACACACTAGCAAGTGGAATCACTCCTTCAGGTGTTGTTCACTTTGGTAATTTCAGAGAAGTTATAACTGTTGATCTAGTAGCAAAAGGTCTAAGGGCTAAAGGTAAAAATGTTAGATTTATCTTTTCCTGGGATGACTATGACACCTTTAGAAAGGTTCCCGCCAATATGCCTAAACAAGATGAACTTGCAAAATATATGTTCCAGCCAATCGTTGATACGCCTGATCCATTTGGTGAGTATGAATCCTATGCTGCTCATCACGAGAAATCTTTTGAATCACAATTGGCTAAAGTTGGAATCGAAGTCGAGCCTTTATACCAAGCCAATAAATACCGCGCTGGTGAATACAAAAAAGGTATTCGCACAACACTAGAAAAAAGAAATGAAATTGCCACCATCTTAAATGAACACAGAACAACACCACTAAATGAAGACTGGATGCCAGTCTCTATTTACTGCGAGAAATGTAACACTGACCACGAAATTAATAATATTAAATGGGATGGTAAAAACCAATTAAGCTACGCTTGTAATAATTGTCAAAATCAAGGGACACTTGATCTTGAAACAACTGAAAGAGTTAAACTTCCTTGGCGAATGGACTGGCCTATGCGCTGGGCACATGAGCAGGTAGACTTTGAACCAGGTGGAAAAGACCATTCTTCTCAAGGTGGAAGTTACTCCACTGCAAAAGAAATCGTTAAGCTTTATGACTGGCGCTCCCCTATTTATCTTCAATATGACTTTGTTTCGATTAAAGGCGCTGGCGGGAAAATGAGTTCTTCAAAAGGAAACCTCATTACAGTCAATGATATTTTAAAAATCTATGAGCCTGAAATGGTGAGATGGATTTTTGCAAGTTATAAAACTAACGTTGATTTTGCTGTTAGCTTTGACTTGGATGTTATCAAGACCTACGAAGACTTTGATCGTCAAGAAAGACAAGCATATGGTGTTGAGGCTGCTAACGAAAAGAAAGCCGCCATGGCAAAAAGAGTTTATGAACTGTCCCAAATTGAAGCGATGCCCAAGACTATGCCATTTCAACCAGCCTTGAGACATCTAACGAATATACTTCAAATTCATGACGGCGACATTAAAGCTGCTCGCTCGTTTTATGATGGTGAAATTAAAAACGAAAGAGATGAAAGACGCTTCAACCAAAGAGCTTCGTGTGCCAAATATTGGCTGGAAAACTATGCTCCAGAAGACTTTAAGTTCAGTGTAAACACTACCCCTGTTAAACATGACATTGATGAAAAGACTAGAAACTTCTTAAAAGCTTTTAAAGAGACATTAGCAAGCGAATGGGATCAATTTGATGACAAGAGTCTCCATGAGAAAATGTATGAGCAGATTCATGCCTTTGGAGTTGAACCAGCTGATGCCTTTAAAGCTCTTTACCAAAGTTTAATTTCTTTAGACAAAGGTCCTAAAC
>CAYGQW010000256.1:0-4140 GCA_964352175.1 uncultured Halobacteriovorax sp. | reverse complement strand
AAAGAACATCTTGTTTTTTTAAGAATTGATTAACTTCTGATTGCTGCAAAGATAGGTTATTTTTAAAACTAATTTTAATAAGCTCTCTTAAAGAGGCTTCAGCCACAAAGCTGAACAGGCAAAGAAGTATAATTAATGATTTCTTAAGCATAGGCCGATTTACCATGTCATTCCTTACTTGACTATATTGTCGACTGAGTGCATAAAGGCGCTTGGGAGAAAGACGGATTATCGCTGGCATCTTCGGATGCGGGAGGAAAGTCCGGACACCATACAGCAGCGTAGCGGGTAACGCCCGTCCATCGTGAGATGAGGACAAGTGCAACAGAAAGGATGTATAGGCGCTTAGGCGTGCTATAGTGAAATCAGGTAAACTCTACGTGGTGCAAATCCAAATAGGCTTGCGCTTAGGGCAGCTGGTCCAAGCAAGCGGGTAGGATGCTCGAGGGTCTTAGTAATTTGATCCCTAGACGAATGATAATCTAACAACAGAATCCGGCTTAAAGTCTTTCTCCCTTTTTTGCCCACTCTATTGTTCATCTCTGACCTGCTAAAGTTGTTCAAAGAACTTATTTAAATGGAATAACTATGACTAACGATGAAACGGACATCTTATATCAATGGCCAAAAAGTATCGACGCAGAATCGATCTATCCCCGCTGTGTTGTCATTCACAAACTCTATCTCCTAGCTGACCGAGACCTGAGAACAGTTGATGTTTCTTTTCCATCAAAGCAGCAAAACTTTGACAAGGAATTAAAAGCTCGTCTTAAAAATTTGCCTCAAGTTCACACTCAAGAAAAGGTTTACGATTCAACCTCACAAATTGTTAACTACCTTTTAAAAAACTGCACGACAAAGAAATGTATTAAATATCTTGAGAAATTAAATTCTGCATACAATGTCCCCTTATCACAATGGGCTAATGAAGTTTTTCTCAATAGCTTAATTTATTCAAGATGGAAGATTGAAGACAACTATCAAGTTTTTATTCGTTCGGTCGACTGGGGAAAGCCCTTTGAAGAGGTACAAGAAAGTGCCAATGAACTTAGGTCGGGTGCTTTAACTTATCTTTCAAGATTCCCTATAAATGAATTTCGTGAAGTTGAATTTCAAGAATATCTTAAAGTTCAATTTTGGAGTTTAGAGAGAATTATTGCTGATAATAAATACTTTGATCAAATGTTTCTTACTGTCACTGATCTGTACGTTTATATGGTTATTCAAGGTTTTATGTCAGATACCTTAAAAGAGTCGATCAAGCTTAAAAAAGATTATCCCGAGCTGAACCGCTGGTATGAGGACCTGACAAAAGAACTCGCTTCAATTTAGGATCAGTTGGCATCAATCCTGCTTATATAGTAGGTATGAATACTATATATAAGCTATTTCAATCCCTTACAGTGTCTATTCTTTTGACACTTGCCCTAGTTTCCTGTGGAAAAAAGCAGGCTTCAACAATATTTAGGCTTAATTACGACAGTAAGGGAATCTTGGTTTCAAGTCTTATCCAGGAAAACGTTCAAATCACAGCTGCCAATGCGACTTACAAACCAGGAGAAATCCTCCTAAGAACTTCATGGTCACAAGGCTCACCTTTCAATCTTCAACTGCCTAAAATAAACAAGGAACTTCCACCAGTTGGATGTGTCAACACCGTTATCGGCCAACTACTTTCATACCACCGAGAATCGATAAAACCCAAAGGGATATTTAAGGGAAACATCCTTGGTAAAACTGAATGGGTAGATTTCAATACGACTATTAACTGGAATTATATTAAAGAAAAGCCAACACAAATCGATTCACCAACAAATCAAGATGAAATCGCTAACTTGATGAAGAACCTAGTCATAATTAACAAAACTTCCCTCGACTCGAGAATCAATGGCGGTTCAAGTACAACTCTTCATAATATGATTTTAGGTTTAGAAAATTTTTTAGGTTTTAATACTGGCTACGAAGTAATCAGTAATGAAAGTGAAAAGCTAACGAAGGAAGAAGTGTTAAAAATTGTTAAAAGTATTGACTCCAAAAAACCTGTTATTCTTACAACAACTGGGTCACTCAACCATGCAATTCTTATTGACGGATACAAAATAGAAGAAGGAAAAACTCTTTTTCACCTCAATCTTGGCTGGGGAGGGCTACATAACGGATTCTATTCTCTAAATGAACCAATAACTATTGAGGAAGAATTTACAGATGATGCTGGCGATAAATGGATCCGAAAGTTAACTTCAAACAATCTTTCTTTCTACATTAACCTCATGCCCTGTCAGGAAAATTGCTTTAATAAAAATGAAGCTAGTGACAAATTAATTGATGATAGTATTTCAGGTTCATTTCATAAAATTGAGGACGAAGATAAATTTGGACCATTCTCAGCAAGCGATCATTTCAAAATATACTTTCCTCGAGGTTCTACACCATATTTTGTATCCATCATCAATGAATTTGGCGAAGTCATAACTGAGTCAAACGATACTTTTGAGTTTGAAAGTGAAGAATCTTTTTATATTAGAACCTCTCCTTTTTCTACAGAAACCAACAAGTATTACCCTTACCTCTCTGATTACAAATTGAATTTTACGAATTTCTCACCAAGAGAAAAACTAAACAATTCAACCAATAAAGTTTTTCTGCATAAACACCTTCTTAATTTACAACAAGAAAATATTATAAGGTTAAGCAGCAAAACTTTTTTACCCAACGACCTTCAAGTAACACTATCTAATATCTCAATCGAAGATAAGTTTTATAAAATTGAAAATAATCTAATCATATTAGATCAAAGTAAATTCAACCTTAATAAAATTTATAATTTAATAGTTACGCTCCAACATGATAACAAGACCTATGAACAGATTATTGATGTTATCAACCTTGACCCTAATCTGAACCTTGGTTCCGAGCAAAGACTCTTTGGTAGATTTACCAATCAAAGCGACGTCATCTCATTTCAAAGTATTTTAAAAGGTGACTGCACGATTTCTGGAGATAGAGGTTTTTCTAATCAAGCTTTTTATATCGACTTTAACAAATTAGGACCTTCAGAAATTTCACAAGAACTTGAATCTCTTGAGCTAGGAATTTATAAAATCGATGTTTCTCTTGGGACGGCTTTTGAAAGTTATATATATAGTCCAGATAAATCGATATTTAATTTAAACATTGATTGCAAAAACTCTGACTACTCCCTAGTCGAGCTAGAAAGCTTGCTTTAAAGCATTTACTTTAAAATTATTTTGCCAAAAAACTAAGTCACATTTTGCATGATAAACTCCGCACAAAACCACACAAAATCGACAAGTTAGGCATTAAATATCAACAGATTAATGAATCCTTATCTTTTAGTCGATAATTAACTGTGAATAAATTTTATCTATAAACATCATGGAATTTATAATGCAATTTAAGTGTAAATTATTATTAATTGTATCTATACTTGGTTTAGCTTTTAGCACAACTGCTCAAGTTCGATTCAATAATCCCTTTAACTCTTTAAACATTCCTCTTTTTACTGATCAATGCTTTTTCATTGGAATTACCGGGGGAACAGCTACTATTGGCTGTAATTTCGGATCACAAGCATCAGCTGCGACTTTATTGCCAACAGCTCGAGTAATTCCTTCCGATTGCTCTGGGGTTAGTGGTAATCTAAGCGGTGCTCCCCTGAGTAAAGTATGTTCAAAGGCTATTACTGATAAAATACCGAATTTCGGTAAACCTGGCTCTGGAAAAAATCGATATCGTGATACTGCTGATATTTCTTGTAGTGTACCAAAAACAACCGGTGGTAAGGTTTTACTTGGCAACATAGCATTTGGCGGACCTGGCCAATGCTATGATACATTTGATAAGTCCGGATTAGCTAATTATTGTAAGCAAGCCTGTCTGCATATTATTGCTAAATCAGGCATTAGAAATTCAAATCCATCGCCATCTTCAATGGGCCAATCACCTGCAAATCTTAAAGCTCAGCAAGATGCTGCCGTTGCAATCGCGAAACAAGCCCAAGAAAATGCCGCTCAAGCTGCAGCTCAAGTAGCTGCTCAACAAGCTCAACAAAAAGCCGCACAAGCAGCTGCTCAACAAGCTCAACAAAAAGCCGCACAAGCAGCTGCTCAACAAGCTCAA
>CAYGQW010000255.1:0-4172 GCA_964352175.1 uncultured Halobacteriovorax sp. | reverse complement strand
CAATAGGAGCAGGAAGGTTACTTGGTGAGTTTAAAACTCTTATGTTTTTTTTCCAGAATACTAAGTTTTTAAATCTTTTCGCAAAAGGCTCATTTGAGACAAAAACCTCGTTGGCAAAACTACATAGTAAGATAGCTTGAAGCTTATGGCAAAAGTGCATGAGAAGAGATTTGAATTTTATTTCAAAAGGCCAATAGAGTTCATGAAAAAGAATATGAACTCTATTTTTTGAAAAATAACGACAATAAAAAATAAAAAATGGTATGAAAAAATTTATCCCACCTCTTTTACTATAAGCAAATGGTGCATATTGTACGAATATAGTTTTCGAATCATTCTCACTTAATTGCTTGTTGAGTTTGGCAAAGCTTTTTAATGACCAATGTTCAATAATTGCGAAAACATTTATTTCTGGTGTAGATTGTTCATTAGACTTAGAAGTAATGACGTTCACTGTAATATTATTTTTAGACAGTTCTTCAGCGAAGCAAAGAGAGTGACCAGATAACCCATCAATCATGGGTTTCCAGTTTGGAGTAATGATTGTTATCTTAGGCATCTACTGACTCTTGCTCGTCTTTGCTAAGTAATTGGAGTGCATAAGCGAGCCAAAACCAATAAAAGAAAGATATCGGATTATAGGGGATACTGATAGCACCCCAAGTTGTTAGGATAGTGATTAGAACGCCTATGAGTGGTGTGGAAACAACGATTTTTTTATCAATCTTAAGTCGCCAATTATAAAATGTCTTTGATAGGACATAAAATGGAAGTCCAAGAATCAAAGTTGTATAGAAAATCATACCTATGCCGAAATCAACTGCTAAACTTGCGTATAAGTTATCCAGGGCCCAGGTAAAGCCAATACCAAACCTCTGGTCTCCTTGATTCATCTCTTTAAACATCCCTGAAGCTGCACCTGTTCTCGCGGGACCCAAACCCATCGGGGCTGTTGATATGGTTGAAGTGATTTTATCAACGACCTTGGAAAATGAAGACCGTTGACTAGCAGCTTTTTCAATTGATGATATCGCCTGAATTCTTTCAATAGAGTTTCTTAAATTTACTTCAGGAAAATATTCTTGAAGCTTATGAATATTATCTATCAGAAGAGGTATTAAGGTTAAACTGAGAAAGAGTAAGCCAACTCCAACAAATCGTAGTTTCGACTTTATCATAGCGACCATCGTACACAAAAATGCAGTTACAAAAGCCATTAATAGATTAATCCTTACCTGCATGACAAAATTTGCGAATAAGATTAAGAAGATCAATAATATAGTAGTGATAACTTGTTTAAAGCTTTTGTTTTTGGGTAAGAATAAAAAAGCCACACTACAGGCTAGATAAGTTGATATTCCTCCCGGTACAAAGCTGGTGCCATAGGGGCGAAAAAATTCACCGGTAAAGACCTCATCATTCATTGATTTAAGATAATATGGTGTTATTGCAAGTAATGAACTCTCACCAATATTTAACTGAAAGAAAACTAAGTAAAGTTGGAGCCCCAATATCCATAAAATGGCAAAGTATCGAGCCTCCTCATCTCTTTTATCTAAAGAGAGTGGGGATTCCAGAAACATAAAAAACATGAGTATCGGGAATATATAAACTTTTGAAGCAACAAAGTTTGCAAATGGTCCAAGTGCATCGCTGTTAAAGAACTGAACTAAATACCAACCAAAATGTCCTAAAAACATGAATTTGAAGAACAGCGGAATCTGTTTGGGAAGCATAATGCTTTTCTTACTAACGTAATGCCTTAAAACTAGAACAAAGAGATAAAGGTCAAAAATTGTCCTATGAAGTGGATGATAACTACCTAATATTCGTCCCTGACCTTCGATGAAAAAAAAGACAAATGTAGGGATAAAGAGATCTTTCCATTGATATTTAAAAGCTAAGAAGATGAAAAAAGCCATTTCTACGAAATAATAGACTTTTAAGATTGGCGAGCTACTCAGGTTTATTAGAATATGTATTGTGTACAGCACAAGACTTAAAAGCTCATGTCTCTTTAGTAAGAAAAATACTTTGGGAAGTTTAAGCTTAGTATTTTCAACAAGAGTACTCAAAACCGTCCTTTGCATGGCGCGTTGTGTATAAACTACTTTTCAAAAATCTTCTTAAATAGTATACCAAATCTAAGAGGTTCTCTATGCGTAAAATCGTTTGTTTTAAACTAATCATTTGCCTGCTTTTTAGCACAACATCTGCTTTTGCAAAAAGTAAGAAAAATACTGACTCAACCTCATTGAATTTAAAAGAGTTTGCGCTACCTTCAGAGGTTGAAAACATTCCCAAAGCTCCAGGCTCAGTTTTCTACTCACCAGTGGTAAAGGGGAAGGTTTTAATTCCTGTGCATATTTGGGGAGAAGTACAAAGACCAGGCCTCCATTTTATTCCGATTGGAGCAACTTTACTCGAAGGTCTTTCTATTGCGGGAGGTCTTACGTCAAATGCTGTCACTGATAATATACGACTCACTCACCAAGAGGGCGATAAAGTTGAAAGCCGCTATTTTGATTTGAGTGGTGGGGGCGATAACGAAGCGTTTATGACAGCACTTAGACCGCGTGATACAATTTTCGCAGAAAGATCTACATTTAGAGAAGATAGAAATTATTATACGTCCTTAATTGGAGTTCTTGCGACTATTGTTTCTTCTATCTTTATTCTTGAGCAAATTAAAAAGAACTAAATTTTAAGATATGTATCTTCAATATCATTAGTCATTTGAGATATTGAGTAGTCTCTATCGATCAAGTTTTTAGCGTTTTCTCTCATTTGAGAACAATCAGTTGAAGATGATTCAACGATTAATTCACTCAGGATCCTGTGGGCATCGGTTGAGGTAGTGTCAAATACCAGTCCAGTTTTATTGTGGATTAATATATCTTTAACACCCCCGTGTTTAGCTCCTATAACAAGCAGTCCCGCTTTCATGGCTTCAGCTACAACAAGGCCAAAGGGCTCTGGGGTAGTAGATGAATGTATTAGAATATGAGCTTTCTCATAGAAAATGGACATGTTCTTTTGATGTCCCATAAAAAAGATATGATCTTTCAGTTTGTATTGTTCAACTAGCTGTTCTAGCTCTTTGAGATAGCTTTGGTCTTCAGCAGAATTTGCACCTCCAACTATGAAGCACTTAATCGTTGATGCGATAGGAATATTATTTTTTTTAAGCTCGTGTATGGCCTCAATTAAAAGGTGCTGTCCTTTCCAGCGACAAATTCTGCCTGCGCTTAGGATGTTAAAGTTTTTGTCAGAAAAAAGATCCTCAACTTCTTTTTCGACTTTATATTGATTCGATTTAATACCTAGTTTTATAATTTTCTTTTTAGTGTGAAAAATGTCTCGGCAATGATCGAAATGCCTTTTTAATGTATCTCTTGAATTAAATAAAATACAGTCTACGTAGATATAACTTGCAATCTTATCTAGTTGACCTCCCACTGGGCCATGTTGGAACCAAATTTTTTTAACATTAATAAATAACAGAGGTAAAAAACAAGCAACCACTGAGTAGGGCATTGTGAAGTGTATAAGTTCAGGAGAGATGGATTTAATTATTCTTCTGATTTCAAAGCATGCTTTTATATAGCTGAGTCTTGAGAGTTTAAACTTAGTTCTTAAGAGATAATACTTAATGCCCATTTCTTGTGCTAATTTGACTCCAGGTCCATCTTGAAAAAAAAGAATAGCCGGTGATATTTTTTTATTATTTAGATGGGATTCGCAAATATTAAAAATGAACGACTCGGCGCCACCGATAAAGCCATTTGGATTGATATAGAGGACTTTTTTCATCGGCTAATGCTCCGTAGTCTTTAAATTATCAATAAATCTTCATTTTTTGTGTCTTGAAGTTTAATTCTATGTAATTGATTTTATAAGATGTCTTAGGAAAGAGGAAGCTAATACCACAGGCTCTCAGAGCACAGATTTATGCCATAATTAAAATCTATGGAAGTGCTTTATACCACTACATCTATTACTTTTATTTTCTCTTTTCTTGTTTATAGTGCTTTCGTTTGGGCAAAAAACAAGGGAGTCGTTAGCGGTCTTATCGTACCGGCTCGAAAATCTGAGACTGGCGCTATACTTTTAGGTGGCTCAGTTATTTATCTATCCATCCTCTTTGGTATGGGATTTCTCGTTTTAAAAGG
>CAYGQW010000254.1:0-4293 GCA_964352175.1 uncultured Halobacteriovorax sp. | reverse complement strand
GTTTGGCCATCGCCAAAAACCTTGAAGCACAGACTGCAGGTTTAAGGCAGGCAACTAGAAACGCTAACGACGGTATATCACTTGTTCAAGTCGCTGAAGGCGGTCTTAATGAGGTTTCTAATATCATCGTCCGCCTACGAGAACTATCGGTGCAGGCTGCATCTGATACAGTTGGTGACAGAGAGCGTGATTTCCTAAATAAAGAATATCAACAATTGGTATCAGAGGTAGATCGTATTGCTGAAACAACAGCATTCGGTGGAACAAACCTTCTCAATGGCACGGGTAAAGGCCAAATGGACTTTCAAGTCGGTAACGGCGCAGATGAAGTGCATAGAATTGGATTTGATTCATCAGAAGCGAATGCAACTGCATCATCAATTGGAATCGGTGGAACAGGTGTACTTGAGCAGTCAGATGCACGAGATTCACTTGCAAACTTAGATGAGGCATTACAAACAGTGAGTGGTTTTAGAGCGACGTTTGGTTCAATTCAAAGTCGACTTCAATCAACAGTGTCAAACCTAGGAACACAAGTTGTTAACCAAGAAGCTGCTAGATCAATCATCGAAGATGTAGATGTGGCCGCAGAAAGTGCTAAAATGGCCAGTGATAATATTATCAAACAGGCTGGTATCTCAACACTTTCACAAGCTAATAACGTACCAAACTCAGCTTTAAGACTGATTTCGTAAATATCATTTCTCCGGGTCCTACTAGATAAATCCTACTAGGACCTGTTTCTTAAGCTCATCCTCCCTTGGCGTTCAGCGATTCCAAGGGAGGGCTTATAGCCCAAAGAGAGATTGACTGGATTATTAGAAGTAAGTCCGGCACAATGGGGAAATGAATATTTACTTTGTTTCAGATGTTCACATTAAAGAAGATAATGACGAAGCCTCAGTATTGTTTAGAAAGTTTTTAAAAGAGGCACATAAAGCAGATATTGTAATTCTCTTGGGAGATATCTTCGATTTAATCGTTGGTGGGCATCAAGATTGGTTAGAGAAATTTCCAAAAACATTTCAAGAAATATCAATTCTATCGCAATCAAAAAAAATCTATTATATTGAAGGCAATCATGACTTCCTTATGCAGGATTTGTTCAAGCAAAAGCTTGATAAAGTAATTCATATTTGTGGCGACTTGATTCTAAAGTCAAATGATAAAACAATTAGATTTTCCCATGGTGACGATGTCGAAATAGATAACAATAATTATAAAATTTATAAAAAGATCATCAATAATAGTTTTATAGAATTTCTCGCAAATAAAGTTGTCCCCGTGGCCATTGTTTCGCTTATTGGTGATAAAGCTTCGAAAGAGTCAGCCAAAAAAAGTCGGCGGTATTCTATGAATAAAGAATACGAAGATAAGATTCAAAAAAAATTTAGAGATAGCGCTAGAGCCTACTTCAAAAGGTATAATGATTTTGAAATACTAGCTTGTGGTCATTCACACGTAAAAGATATTTGGGATCATGGACAATTTACATATATAAACAATGGCTATTTTATGAAAGAGAAAACATACGCCATCATAAAAGATGGCGTCGTCTCATTTCAAACTCTAACTTAATGGAGTCATTGAGCTAATAAATGCAGCATGGTCCTTGATTGAAATAACATCAACCCTAGAAAGAGTTCTTTGATTATCCTTACCAACAGTTTCCTTACTTACATGAACTAAATTTTCAGCATTGATAGCGATTTGTGGCAAATGTGTAATCGCGACGACCTGGGAGTGCTTACTAACATTTGATAGAGATTTACCAATTCTTAGTGCCGTCTCACCACCAACGCCAGCATCTACTTCATCAAATAAGAAAACAGAAATAGAATCCTGACTCGAGAGAACCTGTCTTAATGCCAAAAGGATTCTAGAGAGTTCACCGCCTGAAGCAATATCTTGAACATCGAAAAATCCTTCTCCGATATTAGTTTGTGCTCTAAATGATAAGTCACTCATTCCTTTAGAATTTAGAGCGCCTTTGTTGGCAGCAAGGATTAAAGTTGCCCCTTTCATGTTTAATGTTGCAACAGAAGAAGTTAGTTCATCTGAAAGCCTAGCAGATGCATTAACTCGTTTCTTGTGGATTGCTGTAGCGGTTTTGCTAAGCTCGTCAACAGCAAAACCAATCTCCGATTTAATCGATGAGATATCATTTATCAAAGACTTGAAGCTGGTATTTTTACCTTTAAGGTCTTCATAAGTTGAAATAATTCCTTCGACACTTCCACCAAATTTTCTCTTTAATTTTTGATATTTATCGAGTCGCTCCATAATATTACTGAGTTCATCCTCGCTGACGGGGTCAAAGTCAAGAGAGCCTAGCTTATAGTCAACTTCACTTAATAAAGAATGAGCACTGCGAAGATTTTCCATTAACTCTTCATTTAAAATATGACTTCCTTCAAAATCTCTAATCATGAGTGAGATTTGATTGATAATAGAAAGGTTACTATCTCCAGAAAGTCTTTCCTGATTTGCAATGATAAGCTTTTGGTTCTTTTCCAGATTTAAGCTGGAACTCTTTTTGTTGATTAATTCTGTCTCATCTTCAATTGAAGGATCGAGTTCCTCGATTTCTTTAAGTTGAAACTGAATAAAGTCTTCCTGTTGAAGTGACTTTTCAAGAGTTTGTTCAAGATTAAGCAAATGACGCTTCTTATTGCTTAAATCAATAAACTTTTCACTAAAAGCCGCTACCGAATCACTGATACCAGCAAATTGGTCAAGCAGTTTTAAGAGATAGTTGGGACTTAGAAGCTTTTGATTTTCAAACTGCCCCACAAGATCAATATAGCGGCGAGAAAAATTAGTAAGCATGTTTAATGGACATGATTGAAAATTAAGCCATGATTTAGAAGGTGAACCAGAGTAGACAATTCTCTTAACAACAATTTCATCACCTTCACATGGATGACCTAAATCAAGCAGCCACTTCTTCACTTCAGTTGAATCTGCATGAAATACAGCCTCGACCATAGCAAAATCACTGTTTTTTCTAATGATTTTTTTGTCTGCTCTGGCACCAAATATTAGCTGTAGGGAATCTAATATTAAACTTTTGCCAGAACCAGTTTCGCCAATAATAGCATTAAAGCCAGGCTTAAATTCAATCGTCTGATTTTCGAAAGTTGCAATATTTCTGATTTGTAGAGACTTTAAAAAAAGATCTGGAATCATAACTCTCTCCTACCGTGTGTAAACTTGACCTTGAGTGTGTGAAAAAATGACCGTTCTGGGTTTCGTACAAGTTGTACAAATCTCGCCTTGCTCTTTGACACTTTAATTGTTTGATAAGGATATAAAGTTAAAAGCTGCTGACCATCAAGTGTTAAATTGATTGGGTCATCCTTGTCTTGACTCTTAACAAAGACGCTCATTTTGTCAGGGATAACAATGGGTCTATGAGTTAAACTATGGGGACAAATTGGGGTAAGAACGAGACTGCCAACTTGGGGGTGAATAATGGGTCCACCTGCGGCCAAAGAATATGCTGTGGAGCCAATGGGAGAGCTTATAATCAAACCATCACCAGAAAGATCATAAATATGCTCAGATTCATTTTCAACAGTTAAAAGTATCATTCGCGATATATGGTTTTTATTAAAAACTGCATCATTTAGAAAAAATGAGGATTCGATAGTTTTTCCATTTTCTATTATTTCAACTTTATATAATTGAGCCTTGATGATATTCATCCTGCCCTTTATTACTTCATCAAGCTCTTCAAAAAATTCGGACTTAGCAAACTCAGTAATAAAACCGAGCCTGCCCATATTAACTCCAAATATTGGAGGCGAATGTTTTGTAGACTGTCTACAAACACCTATCAGTGTTCCATCGCCACCTAGAGAAAGAATTAGATCTGAAAAATTATGATATTTATCTTCATCAATAAATGTAACATTCTTGGGTAATTGCTTGAAGACAACTTCAAGCCTAGCCTGATCTCGAGTAAGAAATTGGACACTTACCTTTCTTCTAGCAAACCAAGTACAAAGGTTCGGCAAAACTGCGCTAAATTCTGCTATTAAATGAGGCTTTAAAACAACTGTAACTTTTTTAATTGCCTTAATGGCCACCCCTACTCCTCTTTTAGTGTAAATATATCTAAAGCCAAGTTTAAATCATCGAACGGCTTTCCAATGACCCTGCATCCGTATTCAGCAGCTTTCTCATGAACTTGCTGTGAGGTATAAGCTGTAATAATTACAAATTTTCTAGCAATCTCTTCTCTAGTATATTTCTTTTTACTCTCTTCGATAACATCAAACCCCGTTGTGT
>CAYGQW010000253.1:0-4313 GCA_964352175.1 uncultured Halobacteriovorax sp. | reverse complement strand
GTTTGAAACAGAGCATGGTTCCAGTACTCCAAAAATTAATTCCATACGCGAATCATCACAGCAGACCATGATTATGTTGCAAGATCACGTCCTTGGTCTTCGTGATTTAGTCGAAAGGTACTTCAAAAAAATATCTTCGAGGTATACAGATCAGTTTTGGAATGAGCTTCCGATGATTGGGGCTAAGACTAAAGCTGACGTTTTAGGTACTTCAATTTTTAATCATCTTGATTCGGTTAAGAATATTTTAGCTCATTATAATGATGTCTTACTGCCATATTCTTTAATGTGGGAAAATAAAGATATGCAAAACGATAATCAGGCTCAAGCCTTTACTCGTTTTGAATCCTTTGTTGGACAAGTACAAGATATTCTTGGTGCGCTTGATACTATTATTAGTCACAAAGAAGGCTACGCTCATTCAATTCGCTTTCACGACCGCTACGGCTATATCTTTAGTGCCGCTCCTATTGATGTTGGTCGAGCTGTTCATGATAACCTTTTGCAAACCTCCGCAGGGGTTGTTTTCACCTCGGCTACTCTTGGTAATGCTAAAGGAGATATGGGGGCAAAGGGTGTCGAGTGGGCGACTGGTTATTCATATTTAGAGTCTGATCGCAGGTTTAAGCAGGGATTCTTTTTACCTGCTCCTTATGACTATGAAAACAGAACACGCGTTTTCTTATGTGATGATGTTCCTAAACTTTATGAGGCAGGCTTTGTTCCAACAGTCCTTAAAGATATTATTCCTCTGATACGAGATCTAGGTGGTCGAAGTCTGCTCTTGTTTTCTGCTCGCTCGCGTTTTGATATTGCTTGTGAGCTTTTACTTTCCGCTTTTGATGGTGAAATACCCGTTTTTGTTCAAGGCATGGGCAATAATGTTGTTGAGGAGTTTAAACGTTCCAAATCCGGTATTTTGGTCGGTATGGAAAGTTTTGGTGAAGGAATAGATATTCCTGGCGAGGCTCTTCAATTTGTTTTTGTTGATAAAATCCCTGATCTTAGAAAAGATCTTGTGATTGATAAACGGCAGGATTTTTATGAAGCCGGTTTAGGTAATGCTTTCACCGATTATTACCTGGCCCACCGAACCAGAAGTTTACATCAAAAGCTTGGCAGACTTCTTAGAACTGAAAATGATTTTGGTGGAGTCATTGTAGTTGACTCAAGAGTTAAAGGTTGGAAGGGCAGAACGATGCAGACTTTATTGAAGTTAATGGAGCCTTACAAAATTCGAAGAACGCCAATCAAGGAAGCTTGTGAATCGATTAAGGACTTTGTCCTCGAAAACACTCAAAACTAATTATTTGTCGCGATCGAGGTCATTTAAAAACTTAATTTGAATTCTGGTCCCGTCTTCACTTTTAATGGTGTATGGAATCGTAGCATGTTTGGAAATATGAACTTTAAGTGCTGCTGGCATATCTACACTATCATTATTGTCTTCAAATAAACGATAGTGAGTTGCTTGCACTGAATGTCCGTCAATAACGACGTTCTCAGTACCAGTTCCAACTCTTTGCATTGCAATCATTTTTACTTGGGGGACAGATTCATATTTCCATTTGTTATCAGTTTGAATTAAGTGATAGAAGTTTTTTGAAGTTGTATCTTCTTTTTTTGACTTTAAGAAAACCATGCTCGAACAAGCAGCTGGTGTCGCAACATGAAATTTTGAACTAATCGGAATTGTCGCAATCTCTGATTCATTCTCTGTCTCAAACGTGTATTCAACTGTCGATGTAGCTTTATGATAAGTGTAGGTTTCGGTTGCTAGGTCTTGACCAAGAGCTTTAACAACTTTGACGTATGTAGGCACAAATTCTTTAGAGAGTTTTACATCAACATTTATTGTTAGAAGTTCACCAGTAGCAACGCGGGAGTGAATATCTGCGTAAAATGACATTGAGAAATCTTGGCGATCGCGGTAGACCTCAAAAATTTCTTCAGAATAAATATTGTTGAAGCGATAGTAGTTGTAACTGCCACGAAGTACTTTGTCGCCACGAAGAATGAGTTGCTTGAGTCTTTCCATAACAGTATTGTATCTTTATTTATTATTTTAACCAGAGAGGTTTTCCGTGCCTTATGAAGTTTACAAGTTAATGCATATTATTTTCGTTGTTTTATTTGTCTCTGGCGCAGCGATAACGCTTTATGCCGATCCAGCTAGTAAGTTTTGGAAAATCTTGACTGGAATTGTAAGCTTTTTGATCTTTGTTGCTGGTATGGGCTTAATGGCAAGACTAGGTGTTAGTCATACCGAAGGCTGGCCTAATTGGATCAAAGCGAAAGTTACAATTTGGGTCATTGCTGCTGCTTTTGCACCCATTGCAGCTAAAAGAATGCGTGCTCAAAAGAATCTAGCGTTTGGAATTTTAATGATTTTAGTCTCTACTGCTATCTGGTTGGCAATATATCAGCCAATGTCTGCCTAGGTTTTGTTTGATCTTTTAGTATTCTCATTGCCTTCTATTGCGGCTTCTTTATTGGAGCCGCTAGCAGGTGTAGTTGATACTGCTCTAGTTGGTCATTTAGATACAAAGCTCCTTGCTGCTTTGGCCATTGGAACAACGATTTTTTCTAGTTTTACTTGGATTTTTAATTTTTTGATTCACGCCTCAACTCAGGCAATTGCATCATCTAAAAACGAGGCGATAGGTTCACGAGCCAATGTCAGCTTAAGTATCGCAGCAATCGTAAGTATTTTAACGGCCTTATTTCTCTATTTCTTTCGCTATCAACTCTATTCTTTAGTTGGGGCTCAAGAGGATAGTTTTTCTTTAGTTGATAAGTATTTTCTTACGCGAATTTATGGTCATCCTGCAGCCATTTTTTATATGACAACACTTTCTATTTTAAGAGGCTTATCAAAAGTTAGGCTAGCTTTGTGGTTTGTTCTAATAAGTACTAGCTCTAATATATTTTTCACGTGGTTATTTATATATAAACTGAATATGGGATTAGAAGGTGCTGCGCTTGGAACAGTTATATCAAATATCATTGGAGCTGCTCTTTGTTCTGTCGCTCTAGCTCGAAATTCAAGAATAAGAGCGGGCTTTTTTAGAACTCCTCCATTTGATCAATGGGTAAGTTTTGGTAAAAATTCAATTGACCTCTTTGGACGCTCACTAGGGATCACTGGCTCACTTTTTCTAGCAGCAAGATTTGCGGCAAACCTTGGTGAAGTCACGCTTGCGACTCACCAAATTCTACTACAGGCTTGGCTTTTCGCTTCATTCTTTATTGATGGGATCGCAATTACAGCAAATATAAAAGGTTCTGAGCTTGCCCGTTCTGGAAAGTTATCAGAGTTTAGGTTAATGACTTCCAGAGTTCTTTGGTTAGGTGGATGGCTTGGCTTAGCTTATAGTGTCTTCTACTTTATCTTTAATAATTTTACTCAAACTATTTTCACAGATGATCAACTTGTCATTGAAAATTTAAAGTCTGTTTGGTGGCTGATAGTTTTAAGTCAAATACCAAATGCTCTAGCTTTTGTTTACGATGGAGTTCTTTTTGGTTTAGGCTCTTTTGGTGGTTTTAAGTGGGTTAGAAGGTGGATGCTTAGTGGTGCTTGTTTCGTCTTCTTTCCCATGGCATTTTTTGGACATGACCTGATGGCGATATGGATCGGACTTGTCAGTTTAAATATATTTAGGTTGATCACAGGGATATGGAGCACTCGTTATATATTAAATAAAATGGAAACAGTATGAAAGGCTCAGAGGGATTCGATCAAAGTTATTGGGATAAAAATTATTCTGAACCAAAAGAAATGGATGGTATTGGAAACGCCAAAAGTCATGCCAATTATTTAAAGAGTTATTTTGAACTCGAAGGTGTTGAAATTAACAGCGTCATTGATCTTGGTTTTGGTCTCGGTCATTTAAGCGCCGCTGTTATTCGAAAGTTTAAGCCTTGGCGTTTTCATGGTCTTGAGCCATCTGAACCGGCCTATAAAAAGGGCGGGGCGCGAATTTCAAAGCTTCCCTATTCTAAAATAAAGCTTGATTGCACCGACTTAGTATCTTGGACTAACAAACAATCAGTTGAAGCAAGATTCTTTGACTTGGGCATTTGTACTTCCGTTTTTCAGTATATGACTGATCAGGAGCTAAAAGCTTCTCTACCAGTCATGGCAAGAATGTTTAAGTATTTTTATTTAACAGTGCCAACTGATCTTGAACTTGATAAGCAGATTGAAGATTTAGATTTTTATGATGATTTAGCGATTCGCAGATCTAGAGTAGATTATTTAAAACTTTTAGCTCCCCATTTCACCTTGGTCTCGAGTAGAATCTGGGAGT
>CAYGQW010000252.1:591-4355 GCA_964352175.1 uncultured Halobacteriovorax sp. | reverse complement strand
TTTTTTGCTTCATTGCTACAAGCCTCAAAAATTTCAGTAAGTTCGGAATGAAAGCTCCCAGGCTCAAAAGATTGTAAATGAAAGAAATAATCAAAAAAGGGAGTTGTCTCCCCTTTTATTTCCAAAACTGAGATATTGCCCCCCTTTAGTCTGCTTATACTTTCTTCAGCTCTTTGCTTATTATCCAGCTGGATGATCTCGGTAGTACTATTTGCGAGTTCTAAGAGGTCACTAAAGTTATTTAGAAGGCAATTTCCATCAAAACATTCTTCTTTATCAGGTAGGAACTGATCAACTTGATAATCTCTTGCCACCACAATACTAGAAAATGAAATTAGTAAAATGAATAAAGGAATTCTCATTTGATCTTTATCGGCATAATCTATGTTGAGTTAACTGCAAACGTAATTTCAACAGCTTAATACTTTAGTACTGGAGGGATAGCAGTCTCGTAACCACGGTCTTCTCGGTTGACAGTGGGATGCTCAAATTCGATTCGGTATACAAAACTAACAAGTAACATTCATGGGAATATTCCCACACTTAAAAAAAACTAATTTTTATAAACGCTTGTTTTTCTTAAAGTACCAGGGCACCACGGAGCACCACTCCTTCTGAGCGAAAGTCTTTAATTTTAAGCGCTTAAGTAGTTTTCATGGTGCTGAAATTGGTGTAGGTGGTGGGTGTGTTGCACTTCTCTAAATTGCTAATCGGTTTCCAAATGTAACTACAGAATACTACAAATTAGACTTTTTCCTCTTTATAAATGAAAGTCCAATTACAACAATGCATGGTAACCAAATATATAAGAACTCTCTAAATATAACACCTAACTTACTAAACTCCTTAGCACTAAAACCCGCAGGTAAAAGTGGTACAAATGGAAAGATAAACTCTGTCTTACTTAAAGGATAAAGAAAAGAGACACCTATTCCTTTTGTCATTGAATCAAACAGAAGATGTGAAAAGCAAACGATTGAAAAATAGCCCATCATTACTAATCTCAACTTCTTGAAAAACGAAAAAGAAAAAACGACACCCACAATAATACAAAAGAATATTGAGTGGAAAAAACCATTTCTATGAGACAAAAATTCAATATGGTCTAAATTTAAATGGTGAAACAAAACATCTATATCTGGAGCGTTTGCACAGATGAAGCTTAATACTAAGATTTTCTTCCAACCAAGTTCTTTGAAGGTTCTTAACAAAACTCTCCCCAAAGAAACTCCTACCAAAGAATGGCCAATAATTGACGGCATAAAAACTCCAGATTTTTATAAATAGTAATAGGATTATTTCGACTCGACAAGTTGAGGTGGTGGTGGAGGAAGCCTGATACTAGGCGAACCGTTTTAGTTTTTAGGTCTTCTCTAGCCCTCTAGCTGTTTGAGTGCCAAATTTGCTGCAGTTCTTACTGCTTTACGAGTCTCTTTAGTTTCTAACAATTTAAGTTTTTTTATTGATTCTTTTATTTTTAAAATGCCACAGGCCTTAGCGGCATGTTGTCTCACATACCAACTCTCGTCTGATAAACAACGAATTAGCTCCTTGTTCGAATTTTTTGCACTAATCGCAATAAGAGCATCAATCGAGTTCACTCGAATTCCGCCGCTCTCATCTTTTAGAAATTTCACTAAGACTTTTTCAGATGCCTTGTACTTCATTCTACCTAGACCTTTTATTGCATGAAGTTTAATAGTCATTCTTTCGTCTTGAAGTGCAGACAATAAGGGTTTTGCTCCTTTTTTATTCCCAATTGCTCCCAAAGCTTGAAGGCTCCATTTCCTAACTCTAGGTTTCGATTCATTCTCAGCCGCATCGATAAGCTGTAAAATTGCATCTTCACCATAAAGAACAAGTTTTTGAATAACTTTTTCAGCTTCTAAATCTTTGGAAGTATCTAGTTTTTTTATTAAATTCTGTATCTTGCTGTTCATATTTCTGGTGCCCCCTTAGGTGAGCTGTACAAGTTAACCATAATGCTAGAGTGATATAACAAATATATAAGATCTAAGCTAACAACGGCATACCAACGCGTTGGTAGTTAATTCCTTTTAACTGGTTAAAATAACTTACTCAAAATCTTAATTTTGGCACTCAATCTAGGCAAATGTTAAAATAAAAAACCAACCTGAACATGGCATATCACTGGACGATGGTTCGTCCAACGTAAGATTTGGTGGAGGTGGTGCTCGAATTATTAACTTATTAATATTATGTCATCTAAAAAACGGAGTACACTAACATGGACTACATACCTGTAGTTAATAATAATTGAGATTAACTTTTTCTATCATTAATCTGCCTTTTATTTACACTCAGGTTGGTTAATTAAATAACCCATTTGTGTAAGACTTATTGCAAAATCTTTATTAAGACATTTCATAACAAACTTTTGGCCTAATTTAGATCCAGAATATGTTTGATCAATTGAATTTTGATCAAAAATACCGTCTAAGACTTCTTTAAATCCCTCTCTATACCAAGATATAACTCTTTGAACAAACATTCCTGATAAATACTCTTCTTTTGCAGCCACATATAAGGGATACAGTTTATTTCTTCCTTTATCTAATTCAGGATGCTCTTCAAAACAAAACCTCCTCGATTTATTAACTAACTGTTCATACATATTCATCATCAATTTAAAAGATTCTAACTCCATTATAAATCTATATTGATTATATTGCTGACGAGAAATATTAGTCGATATACTATTAAAGAGGCGCTGACTTTTTGGTGTTTGGCATACATGAAGTAATTCATGAGCATATGTCAAAAGAACTTTTTGAAAAGATGAGTAAAGATCAACCCTTAACTCAAGGTGTTTATATCCTGACAAAATCATTTGCTTGTTAACAGATTTTGAAATATCAAAAAAAGATGTCCTAAAACTATTTCCTTTCGTTTTTTTCCAATTATCTCTGCATTCTAAAAGAAAACCGTATCCCATATCATTAATTATATTATCAAGAGTTTCAATATACTTCACAGGATTTGCAATACGTCTTTTTGGCGTCAAAAAGAGATTCTGCCCTACATCTAGTGATGCAGAAAGTTGGGAGGATTCAGAAGAACTTTCATTATCAATACTACATATTTTAAAACTATCATTATTTTTATTATTAAAAAAAGGAGCTACTATACCTTGTTCTTCGATAAGAACAACTTCATTAAAGCTACAAGCCAAGGCCATTATTAAACAGCTTAACATTAAGAGTATTTTCATTATAAAACTATACAAGCTCTAATTATCAAAGCAAAGATACTCATAAAAACTCGATCCATTATCATTAAGGCAACCAATTATGTTGGAGGTTATGAATCCTGTCTAACTAAACGAAATTATTGCAGTGATTTTGAAAAGTATTACAGATTATTACAAGAACTTATATTTAGTTTGATTTCTCTCTCCCAATTTTTCAAGTGAACCTTTTTTTATTGCATCCTTCAGGTCTCTGCTGGCAGTTGCGCTAGAAATATTTTTGAATAGCCCCATATAATCTTTTCTAGAAAAGTGCTTTTGTCCAAATTGCGATTGGGCCTTTTCCAATCTGTTATCAATGGTTTTCGTCACGCCAATTAGTTCCGTCGACATCTCATTCAAAGAAGCTTTTATAATTGTTAACATAAATTCTATAAAAGCCGTGCTTTCCCCAGACTTATCAGATTTTTCAAGAGATAAATAATAATCTTTTTGATTTTTCTCAATTAAACTTTCAATTGGAACATACCTAAAGAACTCATTAGATTCCTTTAAA
>CAYGQW010000252.1:0-581 GCA_964352175.1 uncultured Halobacteriovorax sp. | reverse complement strand
CCATTCTTCCATTTCCATCTTCAAAAGGATGAATAAATTCTATTTCATAATGAACAATAGAACTAAGAATCAAAGCATGAATTTCCTTTTCTTTTTTAATCCACCCAAACACATTCCCCATCAACTCAGGAACAAAATTTGGCTTTGGAGCTAAGTGCTTAACCTTACTACCTGCCAATACTCCAACATTATTTGAGCGATATTTTCCCGCTGACGCAAGAAGGTCCTTCATCAAAATTTTATGAGCATTCAAAAAGTCTTTAGGCCGACTTGGCCTAAAGTCATCCAATGTATCGTAGAGTCGAATTGCATTTTGAACTTCGATTAATTCTTTTTCTGTTCCTAAAACTCTTTTGTTTTCTAGTACTGCTGTAATTTGTTCTTCAGTAAAAGTATGCCCTTCAATAGCTAAAGTTGATTTAATCGTACGAATACGATTTTTCTTTCTAAGTTTTGGGTTGGGAACACTAAGTGTTGTCGTCTCCAACTGACCTAAAAGTTTTGAGATTTCAGCTACTAAATTATTTATCTTTGATGTTATTTTATAGGGTGGCTTCATCACTTGATAGTATCATATGATA